>JBOHER010000023.1:0-6944 GCA_050701115.1 Haloechinothrix sp.
CGCCTGTGGAGCTGGTGTCGGTCTCGGGTCCGCCCGAGCGGTCGGCTGTGAAGCAGGAACCCGCCGGGAGCGCGGCCTAAGCCGCACAGACCGGAATCCCCGCCGTTCACGGCGGGGAGGACGTCAATGATCAGGTCCTGGTGAAGAAGGTCCTGCCACACATACGGGCGCCATATCCTACGTATCTCACAAAGCGATAACGGATCGTCACTCTTGGTTGCCGGGCTGCGATGGTCCTGCCGGGAGCGGGCGCGAACTGGCAGACCGGAAAGATGCATACCGGACTCGGCGTGCGCGTCGGAAGTCGGGGTGCCAGTGGGCGAGGCCCTGTTGGAGCGTGGTGAGCGCCTTGTCCGGCTTGCCAAGTTCGACCCAGCAGTGGGCGGCTTCCATCTCGACGTAGCCCGGGGCGCAGTAGCGGGCGATGTCCGCATCGTCGTCCGGAGCGTCGGCCGCGTGCTGGAAAAGCATGATCGAGGGCGCGGGCGCAGGCGTCGTAGTTGCCGCTGAGGGCGTATCCGTAGGCCTCCTGGCGCAATGCCACGGCCCTGAGTCGGGGCGTCAGCGAGCAGCAGATGTACGCGAGTGCGACCGCAGCTTCCGGCCAGAAGCCGTTCCACGAAGGTCACCTGTCGGTGCCGCTCAACGGCGTCGACAACGTTGAGAAGACGACTCAACTGGCCTGGCTATGTCGCGGGGTGCCCGGTGCCCACCTCGTCGGCACCGTCGACAGCTGGGATTCCCGGTGGCGGGAAGCCGCTTCCGGCGACTTCGCGCACTGGTGGTTCGTCGGTTCCACCACCGTCGAGCACGTCGGCCTGATGCTGGGCAGCATGCCGCCCGTCGCGCTTGCAGCGGGCGGCTGGCCTTGGAGGACCGGGGACTGCCGATGCTTCGGGCCACCTGCGCGGCCACGGCTGTCCTCAAGGACGGTCTGTCGCCGACCAACGCGCTGCGGTTGGTGGATCGCATTGCCGCCGACCTTCCGGCCCCTGTGTCTCGCCGGGAAGTGCACGTACTGTTACGGCAGATCGTCGCTGGGCGGTGGCATCGGGGAGTTCCCGCTGTTTCGGGAGTTCAACCGCTCCAGCCGCCGCACCTGCTCCTCCAGCGCCGCGTTGGCCTCACGCAACTAGAGGACGACAGCGATCAGCTCTTCGCGCGACAGCTCCTCCAACCCGACACAGCGCAAGATCATCATAGCTCGCAGCCCGCACATCACGCACCGACGCGCCGAAGACCAACCGACCTGAATGCTTACCATTGGTGTTCTGAGGTGCTGATCGACTACTCCAGCATCGCAGCCCGCGCAGCCTGATCCCGCTCCGACCACTCGCGGACGTCGAGAACGACCGGCTTGCGGATCTCGTTGATCTGATTGGCCTCGAGAGTTCCGATCCATGCCTCGCCGTAGGTCCACTCGGGTTCCTGCGACACCACGCGCAGCCAACGCTCACCGTTCGAGCCGGCCGCTCGCCAGCTCCTATGCCCGAGCATGAACGCCAGCCGGCGCCGTGCGTCACGATGAAGAACCTGGCCTCAGGTTTACACCGCGGTGGTCGTGAACCCGAACTCACGCAACGACTGCCCCGACTGGGCATCGCTCCACGCTTGACCGAGGAAGTCCAACGCATCGGCGGGGAGTTGGTGGGGATCCGCCCAGACCAACTCGGTGCACTTGTGCGGTTCGCGGATCTCCTGGGTGCCCCTCCACGTTGTCGTCGTGAAGAAGATGTCCACCCGCGGCTCCAACGATCGACGGAACATCGTGCCCGCCGGTCGCAGCCGCTCGGGGTCAAGCTCGATACCGAGTTCCTCGCGGACTTCGCGGATCGCACACCCGCTGGGCGTCTCCCCCAGATCGACGTGTCCTGCGGGCAGGCCGAGCAGGTCGTCCGCATACCCGCTGCCTGCCCGGCGCATGAGGAGAATCCGGCCGCGAGGGTCGATGAGGAAAACATGCACAGCCACCGGGTATCGGTCGTGTTTGGTGTCGAACACGTACTCCGAGTGGGACATCGTTCTCCTCTTACAGCGCCTGCGGCTGGGTCTGGCGGGATCCGTCGACGTAGACCGTAATGCCTTTGCAGCCCATCTCCCATGCCTTCGCGTAGGCGTCATAGACATCGATGGATCGTGCACCGGCGGCCAAGTTCACCGTCTTGGACACTGCCTCGTCCACGCAAGCCTGCGCAGCGGAAGCCATCGCGAGATGACCGTCCGGGGTGATCTGGGTGGCGGTAGCCAGGGTCGTCCGAAGCCAGGTCGGCACAGCGCCGTCCATCGGCAGATGGCCCTGTGCGGCGATGAAGTCGAGCAGATCAGGACGCTCAGCCAATCGAAGAGCTGCAGCCACGCCCGGACGAACCTGCCCGGTCAAGTCGTCGGCGAGCCGGAACAGCGGCTCGATTCCGGTGGATGCGCCGACCACCGGTGCACTGCGACCCGTCGGCGGCAGCGCGATGGTCGACGAGTTGCGCAGTACGCCGGTCCGGGCGATTTCCTCCGCGAGCAGAGCCCAGTCGCCCGCGGTTACGCTCTCGACCTCGAGCACCGCGAAGCGCTTGAGAAACGCGGAGTCGGCATAGCGTGAACGTCCGTCCAGCACGGCCGGGCACGACCCGCGCTGCTGGGCCAGTTCCACTGAGGCGACCTTCGATGTGTAGTTGATCAGTGCGATGACCTCTTGCGCGAGCCTGCGCGCTTCAGGACTGTCGTACGGCAGGCTGGAGGCCACGAGCAGATCCGCCAACCCGCAGACACCGATCCCGATCTTCCGCTTGGCAGCCATTACCCTGGCCGAAAGAGGACTCGGATAGTGATCAAGGCTGGCCTCGATGGCGTTGTCCAACGCCCGGACCAATACGCGAACGGCGTCGGCTAAGGCGTCGAAGTCGACCGGGACCAATCCGCCACCTGTTTGGAACCGGCCGAGATTGATATAGCCGAACTGACACGTTTCGCCCGCGATCAGGCCGACTTCCGCGCACGGGGCTGTCGACGCGTACTTCCCGATGTGCGGAGTCGGGTTGCCCTCATTCATGCGGTCGGCGAAGAGCAAGCCGGGATCGGCACAAGCGCGCGCGGCCTCCGCCGCGGCGATAAGCAGATCCCGCTCGCGACCTGCGGTGTAGAGCGCGGCGTGCATTTCCAGATCGGTCACCTGCAGGGAGATGTTGAACTTCCACCGCTCCCCACGCGCATCCGCGCCGACCTTGCACGCGATGAACTCCTCCGCTCGAGCGTGGGATAGCGACAGGACCGCCATATTGCCGACCGGACGATCTTCACCACCGCCCTCGGCACCGGCGACCGAAACGTCGTTGAGATACCGAAGAACGGCCACGGGGTCAGCCACGTCGTCGAGCGCGAACCCGGTGCCCATCCCGGCCCGGTGGTAGTCGTCGACGATGGTCTTGACGTGACTGAGGTCGCCGCGCAGGTCCACGGGAGGCACCGCGCAGGCAGCAAGCGGCCGGTCAGGGTAGCGACCGGCGTTCGTCATGATCGGCGTGGAGAAGACGATGCGCTCGGTATCGAGAGCCCATCCGAGCCGCTCAGCGAAGTGACCTGCTCCGCTCGGATCACATCGGGCGTCGGCCGCGGCCAACGCGGCCACAATACGGTGCACCATGTGCTGAGCCGTCTCATGGTCGGCGGTGATCCGGCCGGCGCGCAGATAGGCGTCCACACCTGGACGGCTTGGCAAGGTTGAGTGGTACACGATGTCGTACCTCGAATCCCGGTTGGTTGGCTGGGAGTTCGAGGACATCGCGATGTCGGGGCGTGCCACTAGACTGACCCGTGGCTCACGGTGCATGCACGCACACTCACGGTCAATGAGCGGGAGACGGCAATGGGGACCGGTCCGACCACAGCAAGCGCCTCGCACGACTCGGATGAGGTCAACGTGTTCGCCATTGAGCTCCGACGCTGGCGAGATGTACGCAGCCTCTCGCGTGCCGCTCTCGCGAAGCAGATGGGTTATGACCGGTCGTATGTGTCCAAAGTGGAATCTGGTGCGGAGCGCCCGTCCAAGGAGTTCGCTGGGCATGCCGAAATCGCACTCCGGGCAGGAGGCGCACTCCGCGCGGCTTTTCGGGATTACGGGTCCTCAAGGATTACCAGAATCCGTCCACCGGTACTCCCGGATCCGGGCGATCAAGCTGGTGCGGGGAGCGTGGTGGTCGACCACGATGACGCCAGCTTGCGCTACGACGGCAGCACCTACCGGCTGATCCAGCGCCGCAGGCTGGTCAACGGCGGCACGGAACCCATCTCCCGCTACCTGATCCGAATCTCGGTGGACCGCTATCCCGGGGATCCGGAGCGCTCCAACCAGCTCTACAGCGAGAACCCGCTGACGTGGGACGAGATCGATCTGCATGCCTGGCATGGCCCTAAGCGGGACGAGTCAATGGAGTGGACCGTCCACCATGACCGGGACGCGTTCAAGGAGGTCTGGCTGCTCTTCGCCGGCGAGTCCGGACACTTTCCACTCTACCCAGGCGAGGCAACGTGGATCGAGTACGAATACAGCGTCCGGGGTGAGCATTGGGGCAACTGGTTCCAGAGAGCTGTGCGGCTGCCTACCAACAGGCTGTCGGTGTGCCTGGACTTCCCCGCGGAGCTCAGCCCTGCTGTTTGGGGCTTGCACACCTCTATGACTGCCGAGGCGATGCCGTTTCGCACCGCCATTGCCCGCGCCGAGGACGGCGATCGGCACATCTTCTCCTGGTCCTGTGAAGGCCCGCCGCTGCACGCTCGCTACCGCTTGGAGTGGGACTTCCGCGGCAGAGCCTCCAGCGACGTCGGCGATGCGGCGACGCCAAGTGAGGTGATGAGCTCCCTCGGCGTCGCCCAGGCCGGCGATCCCCTACTCCGGCGTGCGACACGCCCCTTCGACCTCCCCGCCGAAAGCGAGGATGCGCGTCGAGTCGTCACGGCACTCAATTCGGCCGCCGAGCGCATCGCTCAAGCCCACACCTTCGGCAAAGGCATGGGTATCGCCGCACCTCAAATCGGCATCGACCGGGCGGTGGCGATCATCCGAACGCCGGACGGCGAAGGCATTACCCTGCTCAACCCAACCATCATCGAAAGCGGGGGTGACACCGACGAGCAGTACGAAGGGTGCCTCAGCTTCTTCGATGTGCGCGGGCAAGTATCCCGACCGCACGTCATCCATGTTGAGCACACCACCATCGACGGCTTGAAGAAGATCACCGTCTTCGAACGTGGCGTCGCGCGCCTGGTGGCTCATGAAATCGACCACCTTCACGGCCATCTCTACACCGACCGCATGCGGCCCGGTGTCGAACCGATCCCCGTGGAGCAGTACAGGGGAACCGGGTCGGGTTGGAAGTACTGAGTAGGTATCGCTCGATCACGGAACTGACCGCGCCGATCCCGACCGCGCGGGCGACCTCGGCGCGCTGGGTGTCGATCGCGGCTGCCCGGTCCGTGGCCTCGGTCAACAGCTCGACCAGCTTGATGGTGCCGCCGGCGCGGGTATAGATTTTCCTGCCGTCCTCGCCGAGGATGGTGGTGGGCCGAGCCCCGATCTCACAATGCGGTAACGGATCGTCGCACTTGGTTGCCATTGAGCGATGGTCCTTGGAGCGGGCGCGAACTGGCCCAGTAGGCCACGAGCGAAACGGCACGAACCGGAACGCGGACGGGCAAGCGAAGGGGTCGGGCAGTGGCCAAGGTGACCGGGCTGGTCGGCGAGTTGCGCAAGCAGCTCAAGGGCCTCGAGGCCGACCTGCGCAACCGGGTCGACGGGCCCGACGAGTACGCCCGACAGGACGGGGTTGCCGAGAAGTGGGGCACCGAGTGGGCGGCCGCCTTCAAGGCCGAGCGCACCGCAGCATCCTGGCAGGCCTGGCGGGACGAACGGGTCACCCAGGCCGCCGTCGCGTGGCTGCTGCTCACGGTGTTCGCCCGGTTCTGCGAGGACAACGAACTGGTGTCGGCGGTGTGGATCGCCGGGCCGGACCGCGATCGCCGCCAGGAGGCCCTGGACGCGCGGCGCGCATACTTCCAGGCCAATCCGGAGCACAACGACCGGCACTGGCTGTGCCAGATCGTCGGCCACTTCGCCGCCGTCGGCGCAACGGCCGGGCTGGTGGAGGAGTTCTCGCCGCTGCACCAGGTCGCACCCTCCGGTGACGCGGCGCGGCGGCTGCTGGAGTTCTGGTGGGAGGCCGATTCGGACGGCGAACTGCTGCGCCGGTTCGGCCCGGACGTCAACCCGGAGCTGGACACCCGGTTCCTCGGCGACCTGTATCAGGACCTGTCCGAAGACGCCAAGAAAACCTACGCGCTGCTGCAAACCCCGGAGTTCGTCGAGGAGTTCATCCTCGACCAGACCTTCGAGCCCGCCCTGGCCGAACGCCCGCTGGACGGCTTCACCGTCATCGACCCGACCTGCGGGTCAGGACACTTCCTGCTCGGCGCGTTCGCCCGGCTGCTGGACCGCTGGTCCAAGCACGCCCCCAACCTGGATGCCCGCGCCCTGGCGCAGAAGGCCCTCAACGGCGTGCACGGCGTGGACCTCAACCCCTTCGCGGTGGAGATCGCCCGCTTCCGGCTGATCGTGGCCGCGCTCAAGGCGACCGGCGAGCGGTCGCTGGAGAAGGCACCGGACTTCACGCTGAACCTGGCCAACGGCGACTCGCTGCTGTTCGGCGCGCGGCAGCAAGCCCTCGGCGACGACCTGTTCAGCATCGACGGCGAGGTGCTCTCCTACTCCGTGGAGAACCGCACCGCGCTCAAGAAGATCCTGCACGCCAGCTACGACGTCGTGGTGGGCAACCCGCCGTACATCACCGTGAAGGACAAGGCCGCGAACGCGGCGTACCGGAACCTGTACCGCTACTGCAAGGGAACCTACGCGCTCACTGTTCCGTTCATGGAACTGTTCTTCGATCTGGCTCGTGGCG
>JBOHER010000024.1:0-2432 GCA_050701115.1 Haloechinothrix sp.
CGCCTGTGGAGCTGGTGTCGGTCTCGGGTCCGCCCGAGCGGTCGGCTGTGAAGCAGGAACCCGCCGGGAGCGCGGCCTAAGCCGCACAGACCGGAATCCCCGCCGTTCACGGCGGGGAGGACGTCAAGACTCGAACTTGTAGCCCAGCCCGCGCACGGTGACCAAGTGCCGGGGTGAGCCGGGGTCGGGTTCGATCTTCGAGCGCAACCGCTTGACGTGCACGTCGAGGGTCTTGGTGTCGCCCACGTAATCCGCTCCCCACACCCGGTCGATCAGCTGACCACGGGTGAGTACCCGGCCGACATTGCGGAGCAGGTACTCCAGCAGGTCGAATTCCTTGAGCGGCAGGGAGACCTCCTTGCCGTCCACGGTCACCACATGCCGCTCCACGTCCATCCGGACCGGCCCCGCGGCCAGCACCGGCGGCGCGAGCTCATCGCCGCCCGCTTCCCCGCCGCGCCGGAGCACCGCCCGCACGCGGGCGATCAGTTCGCGCGCCGAGTAGGGCTTGGTGACGTAGTCGTCCGCGCCCAGTTCCAGCCCGACCACCTTGTCGATCTCGCTGTCCCGGGCGGTCACCATGATCACCGGTACCGCGGCACGTTGCCTGAGCTGCTTGCACACATCGGTGCCGCTCATTCCCGGCAACATCAGGTCGAGGAGCACGATGTCGGCCCCGTTGCGGTCGAACTCTTCGAGCGCCTGCTGGCCCGTGGTGGCCACCGCGGCGGTGAACCCCTCCTTGCGCAGCAGGAAGGCAAGCGGGTCGGCGAACGACTCCTCGTCCTCGACGATCAGAACCCTCGTCACAGCATTCCTCCGTTGTTTGGGTGGGACGGTTGGGGAGCGGCGGCGCCATCGGTTCCGGACACCACAAGGCGGGAGTTGCGCCCGGTGGCGATGTCCTGTCCCGGTGCGCCTGCGACTGTGCGAGTGTGCCTGCCGAGCCCGGTGTCGCGCTCGGCGCGCGCCTTGTCGGCGCTGGTGGGTCCACGATGTGCGGGTACGCACAGCGTGAAGGTGGAACCTGTGCCGAGCTTGCTCCACAAGCGCACGGCACCACCGTGGTTCGCGGCGACGTGTTTGACGATCGCGAGTCCCAGGCCGGTCCCACCGGTCATCCGGGAGCGAGCCTTGTCGACCCGGTAGAAGCGTTCGAACACGCGCTGCTGGTCTTCATCGGCGATGCCGATACCGCGGTCGGTCACGCCGATCTCGACGACGCCCTCAACCAACCGGCGGGAAATGGACACCGGGCTGCCCGCGGGCGAGTACGCGACCGCGTTGGCGAGCAGGTTGGACAGCGCGGTGACCAGCAGGGTGCGATCACCTTCGACCAGCAGTCCGCTGTCGGCGTCGGTGGTCACGTTGATCTCCCCGGCCTCCGCGGCGAGGATGATCCGGCCGAGCGCTTCCCGGACGACCGCGTCCACCTGGACCACGTTGAGGTCGGGCAACCGCTCGGCGCCCTGCAACCGGGACAGCGCGATCAATTCGGTGACCAACGTGCCCAGGCGGGCGGACTCGTTGAGGATCTTGCCGCCGAACCGGCGAACCTCGTCGGGATCCTCGGCGGCGTCCAGTACCGCTTCGGCGAGCAGGGCCATCGCGCCGACCGGGGTCTTGAGCTCATGGCTGACATTGGCGACGAAATCGCGCCGGGTCGCTTCCAACCGGACGGCATCGGAGTGGTCGACCGCCTCGATGACGGTGAATCCGTCACCGAGGGAAGCGACCTCGCCCAGTACCGCTTCGGGCTGGCGGCCCCTGGCCTCCAGCGGGGACAGGTCGATTTCCACCTTCTCGCCGGTCTCGAGCACCTGTTCCACCGCGATGCGGGCCCGCGGATCAACCAAGTTGTCCCGCACCAGGCCCAGCTCGACCGCGCGCGGATTGTGCAGCACGGTGTCGCCGAACTTGTTGACCACGGCCACCCCGCTGTGCGAGGAGCGGATGAGGCGGAGCAGCAATTCGGCGACCGTGGGCCCGGACGGAGCCTGCACGGCTCGGCGAATACGCCGGCGTGTCAGTAGGTAGCCTATGAGCACACCGGCCAGGACAGCACCGGTGGCCAGAGCGATCGTCGCAGGCACGGTCACGCCGAATGGTAATCACGTTGGTAGCCCTTTGGCCTAGTCCTGGCTGCTCATCCGTGACGTCCGCGACACCTGTCACGGACGAGTTCGCCCTGGTGTCAGCTGTCGTTCACGCGCTGGTCGCCCTGCACGTCCCCGGCCTCGGTAGGTCTCCCGGCAGCCCTATGGTTACCGTCAGCGATAACTCGAATGAGCTACGTGAGTCCCCAGGGCCAGTGCACCGCCGTTCACGGCGGTGGTGAAGGCCCGCGCGGGGAGGTCCGCCAAGGGCCGAGCCGTGTCCTAGACGGGACGGTTCTGCTGCTCGATGTACTGCCGCACGATGCTCAGCGGCGC
>JBOHER010000025.1:0-2498 GCA_050701115.1 Haloechinothrix sp.
TCAGGCACCCCGATCGGACCGCCGCACTGGTGGCGAACTTCATCCGCTGACCCGATTCGACGACCCGAGCCAAGTCTGGACGCCTGGTGAGAGTGATCGTCATGGCCGATCGAATGCGTTGGGCAAACCGGCACGGAACAGCTCGGCGTCGGCCCGCTTGAACGCTTCGAACTCCGGCGGGTCGTAGAGCGTGTACATCGCGGCCCGCTCCGCGTTGGACCCGGCCGCGTCGAGCAGCGCGTTGACGGCAGCGCGACCCGTCTCGTTGGCGCCCTCCATGGTCGCCAGATCGACATCGCACCGCACATAGTCCCCGGCGAGGAACAGGTTGGGCACCTTGGTGTGCGCTTCGGGCCGTTTTTCCCAGGATCCGATCGTGTTGACCAGCAGCGGTTCGTCGTTGGTGTTGTCGCGGGTGCGCGCATTCCACCCGATCGCGGGGTCGAGGAACCAGGAGTGCAGGATTTCGTCCGGTAGGACGGAGTCGCCGGTGTCCTCCAGATGGGCCTTCATCTGTGCCCAGACCTCGTCCTTGATCTCCTGCCGGGTGCACCGCTTGGCCGGCTTGCCATACACCATGCCGGGGCTGTCCCAGTCGGAGATGTCCACCGAAAGGCAGTCGGCCACATTGCCGTCGCCGTAGTCACGCCGGAAGTTCCGGTGCTGCCAGAACTGGCCTTGGGTAAGCGCGGTCAATGCCCAGGGAGAGTCGACGAAGGTGACGTGGCCGTGCGTGATGTCGACGGATTCCCGCAAGTAGAACTGAATGCCGTTCATCCAGTCGGTGAAGAGATGGTCCATGCCGGCCAAGCTCGGGTCCATAGCGAGGATCTGGCGTGTCCACAACAGCCTTGCCCGTTCCACCGGCATCGCGCAGACGAACCAGTCGGCCTCCACCTCGGCGGTCCGCCCGGAGGTGTCCCGCACGCGCGCCGAGGTGATCCGGCCACGGCCGGCTGCGAGTGCTTCCACCCTCTGACCCATCCGGAACTCGACACCCAGTGCATTCAGATGTGCGACCCACGGATCGACCCACGCCTCGTTGGTGGGCGCGTTGAGCACCCGGTCCAGCTCGCCGTCGTTGCCGCGGCCCATGATGTTCATGATGAACGCCTCGGCCATATTGCCGATGGTGCGCGTGCTCGCGACTTCTTCCTTCGCTGCGACCAATGTGCGGGTCAGCCCACGCGCGACGACGGTGCGGTACTCCTCGGAGTACTGCTCAGCACGTACGTAGTCCCACCACGACGTGTGTTCCCACTGGCCGAACCGGCGCTGTTCGCTGCTGGTCATGAACACCAGAATGCGATTGGCGAAGAACTCGGCCTCCCACGGCTTGATCCCCTGCTGCTTGAGGATCTCCTCAACCAGTATGCGCCGCAGCCCATCGGGTGTGAGCGCCTCCGCGGGGTCAGGCAACATCCCGAACAGCGTCCCTTCCGCGCGACCGTTGGCCCGCGAGGACCTGCCCTCGGTGGCGGCCACGAGGTTGTCCCACACGCCGTTTTCGTTGCCAGGGAACGGAATCCGCCGCATGCTGTCGGGCACGTGATGGTAGAAGCCGGGGAAGAACCGGAAACCGTGCTCGCCGGGAAGCTCCCGCCTGCCGTCCTTCGCCGTACCCGCCACCGGAATGCTCCGCGCCTTGCCACCGAGCGCTTTGCGTTCGAATACTGTGACCCGAAAGCCCCGCTCGGCGAGTTCGTGCGCGGCCGCCAGGCCCGCCATCCCGCCACCGAGCACCGCGACTCGCCTGCGATCGCGGCTGGCGGCATGGGCGCCGGAGACCGGGCTCAGGGATAAGCCCGCCGCTGCCATCGCGACGCCCGCGCCCTGCAGCAAACGTCGACGCGAAACACCGGTCGGTGCGGGATTGCCGTCGGTCATGGTTCCCTCGGTCCCTTCGGTGTCACCACATCGGAGTGCACAAACATTAACCAACAGATCTGTTGGTAGTCAAGATTCCATGAATGTCGTGATGGTAGGGAATAATCCTTGCTAACCTTCGACCATGTCGGTCGATATGGAGCGCCCATCCGGTCGTCGGCGGCTCAGTGCGACCGCCCGGCGAGCCCGCATCGTGGAGTCCGCGCTGGACGCCTTCGCATCGGGTGGCTACGGCGCGACCGGCATGGGGGAGATCGCCGAACTAGCCGGCGTCACCCGAGCCGTTCTCTACGACCACTTCCCGTCCAAGCGGGCCTTGTTCCTTGCCGTGCTGACCGAGCAGAACGCGACCTTCCTTGGCCACATAGGAGCCCACATCACGACCGAGGCGTCGGCCGAAGTACGGATGCGCGCCACAACGGATGCCGTGTTCAGCTTCGCCGAGCGATTCCCGAACGCGTGGCGCATGTTGTTCGTCAACGCAACGCATGGGGACCCCGAGATCGACTCCGCCTGGAATGAGACCGCCCAGGCACGACATCATGCCGTGGTCATACTGCTCGCCGCCGACCTCCGCGACGCCGGGATCGATCCGGAGAGCGGGTCGGCTG
>JBOHER010000026.1:0-6519 GCA_050701115.1 Haloechinothrix sp.
AAGATGACATGTGATGGGGACCCCCTCGACTCAGACGCACGTTGACATGGCGTCAGGTTCTTTACGGGAGCGCGAGGAGGTCCCGATGACTATCGTAGGCGGGTTTGACGTGCATCGACAGCAGATCACGTTCGATTATGTGGACACCGACACCGGTCTGGTGCGGTGGGGGGAGATCCGTCCGGCCACCCGCCGGACGGTGCGGCATTGGCTGGCCGAGCACGTGGTGCCCGGCGACAGCGAGTTCTCGGTGGAGGGCTGCACCGGCTGGCGGTACGTGGTCGAGGAGCTGAACGCCGCCGCCGCGGTGCCGCATCTGGCGGAGCCGGCGGAGACTGCCACGTTGCGCGGGCCGAAGAAGCGCGCCAAGACCGACCGGGCGGATGCCCGGCTGCTGCGGACATTGCTGTACGAGGGCCGGTTACCGGAGTCGTGGATCCCGCCAGCCCAGGTGCTGGAGATCCGCACGCTGGGCCGGTTGTACTGCGCACTGATGGACCAGCGGCGGACGTGGCAGCAGCGCATCCACGCCCAGCTGTTCCACCAGGGCAGTCCACCGATCAAGGCGCTGTTGACCGAGGCCGGGCGGTCGTCGCTGGCCGAGGCCGACCTGTCGCCGGCGGGTCGGCAGATGGTCGACACCGCGCTGCGCAGCATCGATGCGCTGACCGCGGAGATCGAGCCGCTGCGGCGGCAACTGGTGGCGTTCGCCCGCCACCAACCCGGCTGCCGCGCCCTGCAGGCCCGCCACTACGGGGTGGGCTGGTTGTGCGCGGCGATCATCTGGGCCGAACTCGGCGACGCCCGCCGCTTCCACAACTCCGATGCGGTGATCCGCTTCGCCGGGCTGGACATCACCGTGTACTCCTCCGATGGCAAACGCTCCCCGGGACACCTGTCCCGGCAGGGATCACCAGAGCTGCGCTGGGCGGCCTTCGAAGCCGCGAAATGTGCCGCCCGCCCCAGCTCCCCGGACTACCGCTACTACCGCACGGTGGCCGCCAAGCTGGACGGCAAACGACCCGCCCTGGCGGCAGAGCGCAAGCTACTGCGCCGCTGCTACCACACCCTGCGCGAACTGGGTGACGCCGCGCTGGCGCCCGTCACCGAGACCGAGGGGGTGGCCGCCTGACATGAAGCGTGCGCGCGCTCTGCCCGTGATTCCACTGATGCGTGCGGCCGGCTCCCGCAAGCCCCCTGACGACCACCCCACGCTGGGTGAACGTCCCGAAAAGACTGAGCGGCCGCACCCCAACTGCTGCCCGCATGCCGGGCACACCCCATCCATCATCATGTTGTCCGGACCCTTGTCCGCGCACCCAGATAAGGCTGGGCGCCGGCGCGCGCCACTTCCCACGGCACCACCTCGAACCCGGGAGGTCGCCATGACCTGAACGACGCTCAACCCCTCGTCGGTCCCGAACAAGCATGCGGCGATCCTCGCCGGCGTCAAGGTCGTTCGTCCTCGCTACCGCTGCGGGCGCTCCACCTTGACCCCGGCAGCGGCCCACCGCAGCCAGCACGGACGACGACGATGGGCCAAACCAGGGGCACACGACCACGGATCCTCACTTTACGGGGGTCCACATCACAGATAAGGGGTGTAAGCGTTCATGGTCGGCGGTAACGCAATTCGCGGCACAAGGATCGGTGCCGGTCCGATGGGCGAGTCCGAGCGTGGGGAATCCGCACCTCGGCGCAGGATCTCGTACTGGTGCGCCAACGGACACGAGTCAACGCCGTCGTTCGCGATGGACGCCGAGGTCCCGGATGAGTGGGACTGCACCCGCTGCGGCCTGCCTGCAGGCAAGGACATCGACAACCCGCCGGAGGCCCGGCGTACCGAGCCGTACAAATCCCACCTCGCCTACGTGAAGGAACGGCGCACCGACGCCGACGGCGAGGCCATCCTCGCAGAGGCGCTCGAGCGTCTGCGCCAGCGCCGCGAAATCTAGCGTTCCCAGGGCACGCGTCGGCGCTCCGCGGGACGCGTTACGCCGGTTTTGTATCGAAACGGCAACTGTTGCCAGCCGGTGGTAGCGGATTGAGACCGCGAAGCTACTCCTAGGTGTGAAAGTCACGTCCTGCGCGCTGCGCTTGCTGGGTGGTTTCCGCCTGGAGCTGGCGGGCGCCGACGTGAACGTACCCGTCAACGGTCAACGGTTGCTGGCCTATCTCAGCATTCGCGGCTTGGTTCCTCGGGCGGATGTGGCGGGCACGCTCTGGCCGGACGTCACCGAGCACAACGCCTATGGCAGCCTGCGCACCACGATGTGGCGGCTGCATCGAATCGGCGCCGCCCTTGTCGAGACGGCGGGCTCCAGCCTCGCCCTCTCCCCGCAGGTGAGCGTCGACGTCAGGGAGTTCGCCGACACGGCACACAGCGTGTTGCGGCACCCTGTGCCGACCGGTGGGCCGGTGATGGACGCGGAGCTGCGCGCGTTGTCGGTGGCGGCAGATCTGCTGCCGGGCTGGTACGACGACTGGGTGATCTTCGAGCGGGAGCGCCTGCGCCAACTGAGGTTGCACACGCTCGAAGCGTTGGCGACCGGCCTCGCTGAGCAGCGCCGGTACGCCGCCGCATTGGACACCGCACTGGAAGCGATCCGGCTGGAACCGCTGCGGGAGAGCGCGCACCGGGTTGCTATCGGGATCCACCTCGCTGAGGGCAATGTTGCCGAGGCCATGCGGCACTTCCGGTTCGTGCGGGACCTGCTGCGCTCCGAACTCGGCGTCGAACCATCGGGTGAACTCATCGGCCTGCTTCCCGCGCACCTGGACGTGCCTGCCGTGACGCGGATCGATATGGGCAGGTGACGGCGGGGTAGCAGCCTTGACTGCCATGGCCCGCTCATGGGGTGCTGTCGCCGTTGTGCGCGTGTGGTTCGAACCAACGTCCACCGGCTCGACGTTCCGCGCCCGGATCACCTACAACAGTGAACCCCACGGACCGGCCTGCTCGGTCGTGCTGAGCGAGCCTTCCACGGTGCTGGACACGTTGTCCGCATGGTTCGAGGTCCATTGCGCCGCGCACGGAATCGGGAACGATACCGAGCAAGACGGTGCGTGACAGGGCGGTGACACGGTGGTGACGCCCAGCGAGTTTCCTGGTCACGATGCGGAAGGGGCACTGCGATGGTAGCTGGACTGATCTCGGCGACCCTGCTCGGCGGTTGGGGCGCGGTGGCAGGCCTGCTCGTTGGCGACGCGGCCGGACTGTTCATCGGGGCGGCGGCCGGTCTGCTGCTCGGCGCGGTCTACGGATGGGCGATCGTCGCGGGCAAGGCCTACGACTTCACCAGCCCGGGCGGGGTGCTGGCGTTCGTGGTCGACCACACGTGGAGCGTGGCCAATACGGTCGCGGGGGCTATCTTCCTCACCCTCAACCTGATCTTCGGTAACAGCCTGGACAAGACGTTCACGCCCAACCGCAACCTTGTCGGGCTGCACAAGGGTGTGGTGCCCGGCTTCGCCACCACCATCGGCACCGTGCAGGCGGGCACCGGCATAAACATCGACGTGCACGAAGCGGTACACGTTCTGCAAGCCAGGATCTTCGGACCGCTCTACATCCCGCTGGTCCTCGCCAATTATGTGCTTGCCACGGTGCTGCCGTACTGGCTGATCTACCACGATCGCGGGGCGCGGCCGATCATCGGATTGGTCACCTACTTCCGGCGCGGCGTGTACCCGCACACCTGGAATGAGGAATGGGCCTACAGGGTGCAAGGGAAGCCGCCGCTATGACTGCCGCCCCCCAGGCCCCTGACCAGCAGGGCCCCCTTGAGACCGCGACCTCCTGGCTGGTGGAGTGGCTTAGCGTCACCACCGGGGGGCCGGTCCGGACCGTGCCGCCGGTGGAACCGGCCGACGGGGTCGCACCCAGCCTGACCGTGTGGCCTATTTCCCTTGCCCCGGAACGGGAATTGCGCACCGCGCATCGCCGCGAGCCGTTCCGCTTCCGGGTGCGCCACCTCGTCGTGGGCGCGGGTCCGGCCGAGGGCGCGAACCGACTGCTGGATCGGGCCCTTGTCGCTGCTATCGAGGCAGGTGAACCGGTGATCGAGTTGTCCCCGCTGTCCGACCACGCCTGGCTGGCATTGGGCTGCCGGCCCCGGGTCGCCCTGCTCGTCGACGTGCCTACCCAGATAGCCCGTCCCACTCCCGAGGTGCCGATCGTTCGCGAACCGCTGCGCATGCGACTGGCTCCGCGTACCACTGCCGACGGCGAGGAGGCCTGAGCGATGGCGACGTACGCCGCTCCCGGCATCTATGTGCAGGAAGAGCCAGGTGGGGCCCGGCCGATCGGCGCGGTCGGTACCAGCACCGCTGGATTTGTCGGAAGCGCTCCCGACCCGGCCGCCCGGCTCGGCGAAGCGGTCGCGGTCAACAACTGGACCGAGTTCACCAAACACTTCGCGCCCGGCGAGGACATGCAGGGCACGCCGCTGTCCCGCGCGGTGTGGGGCTTCTTCAGCAACGGCGGTGGACGCTGCTTCATCGTCAACCACCCCGAAGGCGATGCGCTCGAGGGCGGTGGGCAGCGGCGCAGCGGGCTGCAATTGCTGGAAGCGGTTGACGAGGTGGCCATCGTCGCCGCGCCGGGGTTGGTCGGGGTGCAGAACTACGAGGCGATCCTGACCCACTGCGAACGCGCCGAAGACCGGGTGGCCATCTTGGACGCGGCACCCGAGGTCGACGACATCACCCGGCTCACCGAGGTGGAGACGCTCAGTTCCGGCACGGACGGCGCCGGGTCGCGCTCCGGATCGCTGTCCGATGAGGAGAGTGAGAAGGCGCCGGGGCCGGAGGAATCATCTGCGGAGGAACGGGCAGGTGGAGGTTTGCGGCCGCGGCAATCCAGCTACGGCGCCTTCTACTTCCCTTGGTTGATGGCCTATGACCCACTGTCCAAAAAGGTCGTCAAGACCGCGCCGAGCGGACATATGGCAGGCGTGTGGGCGCGCGTCGACACCAACCGCGGCGTGCACAAGGCGCCCGCGAACGAACCGATCAACGGAGCGCTCGACCTTTCCTACCTGGTGACCCGGCAGGAGCAGGAAGTGCTGAACCCCAAGGGTGTCAACTGCATCCGCAGGTTCGGCACCGAGGGCATCCGGGTGTGGGGTGCGCGGACGTTGACCGCGGAGGCCGATGAGTTCCGCTACCTCAATGTGCGGCGGCTGCTGAACATGCTCAAGGAGTCGATCGCCGAGGGCACGATGTGGATCGTCTTCGAACCCAACGAGTACAAGCTCTGGACGTCGATCCGAACCGAGATCGGCGAGTTCCTGACCAGGGTGTGGCGGGATGGTGCGTTGTTCGGTCGCACGCCCGAGGAAGCGTTCTTCGTCAAGTGCGACGAGGAGACCAACCCGCCCGACGTGCGCAACGCGGGCCAGGTCGTCGCGCTGGTCGGGGTCGCTCCCGTCAAGCCCGCCGAGTTCGTGATCTTCAAGATCAGCCAGTGGGCGGGCGGAACCCAGACCGAGACCGTCGGAGGTTGACATGGCGGAGGCACGGCCCGCGGCCCAACCAGGAAACTGGGTCGATCCGTATCGGGCATACAACTTCGAGCTGATCATTGACAAGGTAGCGGGCGGGCATTTCACCGAGGTGAGCGGTCTCGGGGTGCGCATCGAGCGCATTTCCTATCGGGAGGCCGGGATCAACTCGGTCGTGCGCATGGTTCCCGGCCGCGCGATCTACTCACCGGTGGTGCTCAAGTCCGGCTTGACGTCGTCGACGGAGCTCTGGGACTGGCTGATGACCGCGGTGTCGGGCCAGGTGGATCGCAGGCTGGCGCAGATCGTGTTGCGTGATCCGACCGGGACTTCGGAGGTCATGCGCTGGACGTTGGCCAGCGCGTGGCCGTCGGAGTGGCATGGTGCGGTGCTGGACGCGATGAGCCATGAACTAGCGATCGAGACGCTGGTGATCGCCCACGAGGGCCTGCAGCGGGTGACCAACAGTGCGACGACTGCGTAGCCTGCTGGCGCACTGGTTGGAGAGGCTGGCAGCGGCGATTCGACCCGCGCCGGAGCGTTTCCCGGTGCCACTGCCGGAGGGCGGCCCAGGTCCGGGCTCCGGCAACGAACACTGGCTGTCGGTGGTCCGCAGCAGGGCTCCCGAGTTGCTCGACGGCGGCGGGATTCGGGCGGGTTCGCCCGGCGCGCCGCCCGATGGCGCGCACTGGTCCGAGCGATCGGTGCCGAGGGGGACGCGGCCGACGTTCGACGAGATCCCGATCCGTCGTGATCACACCACTCCCCGGTGGCCGCATGAGCAGGGACGAGCACATCCCGCACCCCGGTGGCCGTCCCTGCGTGCGGCTACGCGCACCGTCCTGAAGTTGCCGGCGACGCAGATCGCGAAGCGCAGGGGGCAGCCACGAGACCTGCTCGCGCCCGACGCCGCACGCCCACAACGGCGAGAGGATGCCTTCGATCCAGGCAGGTCGCCGACGGCTCACTCCCGCCAGCCCGCCGGCACACCGCGAGGACCTGCTTCGCATGCAGG
>JBOHER010000027.1:0-4708 GCA_050701115.1 Haloechinothrix sp.
GCATCAACACCGACACGCTCCGCGGCTGGGTGAAGCAGCGACAGGTCGATGACGGCGCCCGGCCGGGCACGACCACCGCGGACGCCGCGCGGGTCAAGCAGTTGGAGCGGGAGAACGCCGAGCTGCGGAGGGCCCCTGTTGACTGAACATCGGCGCGTGTTGGTGCAGGTCAGCGGCCCGTCGGGGAGTACGGTCCCGAGCCGTGATCGGAGACGGTGAATCGTGCCAAGCGGACCTGTCGGCGTTGGTGGTGCCTGCGGCGGGTCGACTGATGGCGACGGGTGAGCGGTACGAGCCTTACCGGATGCTCGACTCCGACGGGGTGGGCGTGGTACCGGTGACCGCGTTCTTTAGGGACCTGCTGGCGGCCGGCCGCGCGGAAGCGACGGTCCGGTCCTATGGGATGGACCTGCTGCGCTGGTTCCGGTTCTTGTGGTCGGTGGACGTGCCCTGGAACAAGGCGACGCGAATCGAGGCCCGGGACTTCAGCCGATGGCTGCGCTCGGGTCGGGACGGTGTCGGCTATGCGGCGTCGGTGCGCGCGCATAGCGAGACGGTGCTGCGGTCCTTCTACGACTTCCACCTGGACGTGGGCAGCGGTCCGCTGGTCAACCCGTTTCCGCTGGACTGGTCCCGGCGTGCCGGGCGCGCCCATGCGCACCACAACCCGATGGAGCCGTACCGGCATGAACGCAGCGGGTTGTATCGGCCCAGGGTGCCCTCACGGGTGCCGCGCAGCATCCCGGACGAGGAGTTCAACGAGATCTTCACGCGGTTGCCGTCGCATCGGGACCGTGCTCTGGTCGCGTTCTATGTGTCCACCGGGGCGCGGGCCTCGGAACTGTTGTCGGCGACGGTGGGTGGCCTCGACCCGGGTCGGCAACTGATCACGGTGGTCCGCAAGGGCACTCGGGAGCTGCAGCAGCTCCCGGCCTCCAGCGACGCGTTCGTGTGGCTGCGCCTGTATCAGGTGGAGATGGAGGAGCTGATCCCGGCCGGCCGCCGACACCCGCTGTGGTGGACGTTGTGTCGCCCGGTCCGCCCGCTGACCTATCACGGCGCGCATCGGATGTTCGAGCGGGTCAATCAGAAGGCGGGGACCGCGGCCACGTTGCATGCGCTGCGGCACACCGCGGCGTATCGGTGGCCGAGGATCCGGCGTTGCCGCTGACCGACGTGCAGTTCGTTCTCGGACATGCCCAGCTGACCACCACCCAGATTTACCTGACGCCACGCAAGGAGGAAGTCATCCGGCGGGTGCTCACCCATCACGCCGAGCAGGTCCGCCAAGCTGAGCAGCGGGCCCGGCCCGCGCCGGCGAGCGGGTATCGGCCCGAGACGCTGGATGTGCTGTTCGGAACGGCACGGTCGTGACGACCCAAGTTGAGGACGCGGCCATGACCGCGTCGGTTCGGCTGCGACGGGAAGCACAGCAGGCGGCCTGGGCGGCTGCTCGGGCCAGGTTCCCATCCCGTCGGGTGGCAGAGGACTGGTCGGCCTCCCATCTGGATCGGGATAGTGCGCTGGATCTGTTGGCCGGTCCGCCGTGTGTGTCCGCGAACCGCGGCAGCGAACGCGGACGACTACGCGGGGTGAGACTCGCGGTGGCCTGGTTGCACGATCAGCCCGGGGAGACCTGGCAGCAGCGGTGGTTGGCCAGCGCCGCGGAAGCCGCCGGGCCGACTTGGAAACAGCTGAGCATTCCGTGGCTGGAGGATCACGGCGTTCGCGTCGCCCAGCGGCTGGATCTGCTCTCCATCGGGCTGATTTCCATGATCTGTGCCGACCTGGTGAGACCGTCCCTGCGATGGCTGGCGGCCTCGGGCGTAAGCGCGTGGGCGCTGGCCCGCAACCTTCAGGCCAGCCGTGACCAGGAGGGGTTCGCGCGTCTGCACAGGCTCGGGGAGAGCGACCCATCGGTGACGCCGTCCGCGCGGCAAGCGACCGTGGGCCGGGCGGCGATCCTGGTCGCTGCCGAGGGCGGCACGCTGAACGACGTGACCGCCGGGGACGTCCTGGAGCTACTGGACGTTGAGACCCAGGTTGACCGGCGGCCCCGTGACTACAGCGCGGTGTCCTGGCGGTTGCTGCATCGGTTGGGCATCCTCGGCGCGGACGCGCCGGCCTCGTTGGCCGAGCTACGCACCGTCGGGCAGCGCAGTCCCGCCGAGCTGATCGACCGGTACCAGCTGTCCTCTCGGCCCGTTCGCGATCTGCTGGTGGACTACCTGGAAGAGCGTCAGCCCGTACTGGATCACAACAGCCTGGAGACGCTCGCCCAGCAGCTGGGCCGGCTGTTCTGGCAAGACATCGAACGTCACCACCCCGGCATCGACACGCTGAGCCTGCCGGCGCCGGTCGCGAGCGCGTGGAAGCAGCGGCTGCGCGTCAGGACCACCAGCACCACCACCCAGGCCGGTGACCAGATCCGCGCCGACGCGCCACGGTTGACCTGCCGCCATACCCTCGCCGCGGTCCGCGCCCTCTATCTGGACCTGGCCCAATGGGCACTGGAGGACCCGAGCCGCTGGGCACCATGGGTCGTGGCCTGCCCGGTCAGCAAGGCCGACCTCAACTCCCGCAAGGAGACCCGGCATCGCAAGTCCCGGATGGACGCACGCACCCGGGAACGCCTGCCCCTTCTCCCGCTGCTGGTGCGCTCGGTCGACGACCGGCGCGCCGCGACCGAGCAACTCCTGGCCGCGGCTCGACGCACCCCACCGGGTGACACCTTCACCGTGAACCGGCAGACCCTCACCCGGTCAGTGACCCGCAAGCCGACCATGCACGTGTGGGCAGACGACCCTGTAACCGGGAAGCGTCGCGACCTCACCCGGGACGAAGACCACGCGTTCTGGACCTGGGCGGTCATCGAGGTGCTGCGTTCCACCGGCGTGCGGGTCGAGGAACTCCTCGAGCGCACCCATCACAGCCTCGTGCAGTATCGACTGCCCAGCACCGGTGAGCTGGTGCCATTGCTGCAGATCGCCCCCTCCAAGACCGACACCGAACGATTGCTGGTCGCCTCACCCGATCTCGCCGAGGTGCTCTCGGCCATCATCCGGCGTCTCCAACAACCGTCCGGGAGCATCCCGCTCATCGCCGCCTACGACTCCAACGAGTACATCTGGCTCGCGCCCGCCCCGGTGCTCTTCCAACGTCGCGTCGGCACCGAAACCCGTCGGATCAGCACCGGCACGATCCGCAACATGCTCAACGCCGCCCTCGCCGACACAGGCCTGCGCGACCCCGGTGGGCAACCGCTGCGCTACACACCCCACGACTTCCGCAGACTCTTCATCACCGACGCGATCCTGGCCGGGCTGCCGCCACACATCGCCCAGGTCATCGTCGGCCACCGCGACATCAACATCACCTTGGGTTACAAGGCCGTCTACCCCGACGAGGTCATCCAGGCCCACCGGGCCTTCCTCGCTCGACGTCGACGCCTGCGGCCCACCGAGGAGTACCGCACCCCCACCGACGCCGAATGGGAAGAGTTCCTCGGCCACTTCGAACGCCGCAAGGTGTCCACCGGACACTGTGGTCGTGCGTTCGCCACCCCCTGCATCCACGAACACGCCTGCATCCGCTGCCCCATGCTCTGGCCCGACCCCGCACAACGGCCCCGCATCGCCGAGATCCGCGACAACCTGATCGCCCGCATCAGCGAAGCCGAACGCGAAGGCTGGCTCGGCGAGATCGAAGGACTCAAGATCAGCCTCACCGGCGCCGACGACAAACTCGCCCAGATCGACCAACGACCCAAGGCCACCAACCACGTCGACCTCGGAATGCCGACCTTCCTCACCACGCCCTGACCTGCGATCGCCAAGTTCAGAGAAC
Source organism: Haloechinothrix sp. (assembly GCA_050701115.1). Taxonomy (GTDB): domain Bacteria; phylum Actinomycetota; class Actinomycetes; order Mycobacteriales; family Pseudonocardiaceae; genus JBOHER01. The sequence goes on from JBOHER010000027.1 coordinate 3,847, forward strand.
GAACGCGATCCTTCGGACGGCGTCGGCTTTTTTCGCGGCGGAGCTCGACCGCCACTGACCACGATGATCGACTACATCGAGGAGCACCGGGAGGAGTTCGGAGCCGAGCCGATCTGCCGTGTCTTGTCTGAGAACGTGTTTGAGAAACGATCATGAGGGTCTGGTGGGTTGCCACGGGCGGCGTTCCGGTGCGGGCGCCAGCCGGCGGGTCATCAGCGCGATCATCGCCCACTTCACCATGGCCTCGCAGTGTTCGGGTCGCCGTTCGTAGTCGTGCGCGAGGCGGCGGCAGCGGCTGATCCAGGACAGCGTGCGCTCGACGACCCAGCGGCGGGGCAGCACCTCGAGGGTGCGCTGGCCCTCCTTCTTGCGCACGATGTGGACGGTGACCTTGAGCACCTGGCGGGCGTAGGCCACCAGCCGGCCGGCGTAGCCGCCGTCGGCCCACACCACCGCCACGCTGGGCATCCGGAACCCAAGCCGCTGCAGCATCCGGGCGCCGCCGTCGCGGTCTTGCACGCTGGCCGCGGTCACCATCACCACCAGCAGCAGCCCGACAGTGTCCACCACGATGTGCCGCTTGCGCCCGTTGACCTTCTTGCCCGCGTCGTAGCCGCGGGTGGCGCTGCTCACCGTGTCGGCGCCCTTGACCGACTGGGCGTCCACGATCGCCGCGGACGCCATCGGATCTCGCCCGGTGCTGTCGCGCAGCTGATCGCGCAGCGCGTCGTGTAGCCGGTCCAGGCTGCCCTCAGCGCGCCACCGTTTGAAGTGCCAGAACACCGTCTGCCACGGCGGGAACTCCCGGGGCAGCAACCGCCACGCGCAGCCGGTGCGCACGACGTACAGGATCGCGTTGACG
>JBOHER010000028.1:0-6828 GCA_050701115.1 Haloechinothrix sp.
CGGTTCCAGCGTGAGGTCACGGTCGGCATGATCGGCATCAACGTCCCCATCCCCGTGCCGATGTCCTACTACTCCTTCGGCGGCTGGAAAGACTCCCTCATCGGCGACAGCCCCATCCACGGCCCCGGCGGCGTGCGCTTCTACACCCGCGCCAAAACGGTCACCACCCGCTGGCCGCGCCTCCAGCGCTCCGTCGGTGACGCCGCGGCCTTCCACTTCCCGACACACAACTGAGACAAGGAGCTCTCCATGACCACGTTGCCACCGGCTTCCACTGTCCGTACCGTCGCGACGAACCTGTGCCTCGGGTCCGCCCCTGACTCCTGGGGCGCCTGGTTCCCCGAAGACGAGCAGCAGGTCCCCTATACCCGGTTCCTCGATGAGCTGATGCGTGGCGGGTACAAGTGGTTCGAGCTGGGGCCGTACGGCTACCTGCCGACCGACCCGAAGGTGCTGGCCGATGAGGTCGCCAAGCGGGGCCTGCAGGTCTCCGGCGGAACCACCTTCGGCGCGCTGCACCGCCCGCACGAGTGGGACGAGATGCTCGCCCAGACCCGCAAGGTGGCAGAGCTGACCGCCGCCGTCGGCGCGCACCACCTGGTGTTCATCCCGCCGATGTACCGCGACGAGAAGACCGGTGACTACACCGAATCGCCCGAGCTGACTGCCGAGCAGTGGGCCGGGTTCGGCAAGGCCGCCGACGAGCTGGGCAAGATCCTGCTCGGCGACTACGACGTGCGGCTGTGCCTGCACCCGCACGCCGACAGCCACATCCAGACCCAGCCCGAGATCGAGCGCTATCTCAACGAGAGCGACTCCCGCTACGCGAACCTGTGCCTGGACACCGGGCACGTCGCGTACGGCCGAGGCGACAACATCGACCTGATCCGCCGCTATGCCGAACGGGTCGAGTACGTCCACATCAAGCAGATGGATCAGCGCATCATCGACGAGGCATGGGAGAACGGCCTGTCCTTCGGCGAGGCCGTCAAGCGTGGCGTCTGCGTCGAACCGCCCGCCGGTGTGCCGAACCCCGCGGACATCGTCGCCGAACTGTCCACACTGGACAACGACCGGTTCGTCATCGTCGAGCAGGACCTCTACCCCTGCGCGCCGGACGTCCCGTTCCCGATCGCGGTCCGCACCCGCGAGTACCTCACCAGCGTCGGCCTGGCCGGCACCATCAGACCTCGGCTCGCCCCCGCCGAGTAACCGCCCACCCCACCGAATCCGTACAAGAGGTGTCCTCAATGAAGAGACGAACCACGATCCTCCGGACAGCCGTCGCCGGACTGGCCGCCGCCGCGCTCGTCCTGGCGGGCTGCAGCAGCCAGGGCGGCAAGCAGGCAGAAGAAGCGGCACTCGACACGCCGCGCTACAAGATCGCGATGATCACCCACGGGGAGCCGGGTGACACCTTCTTCGACCTGGTCCGTGCCGGAGCGGACGCGGCCGCGGCGAAGAGCAACATCGAGATCCAGTACTCGGCCGACCCGGACGCGGGACGGCAGGCCACCCTGGTTGACAACGCCATCGACTCCGGCGTCGACGGGATCGCGCTGACCTTCGCCAAGCCCGAGGCGATGAAGGCCGCGGTCAAGCGGGCCAATGCCGCGGGCATTCCGGTGATCGGCTTCAACTCCGGGATCGAGCAGTGGAAGCAGCTTGGCGCGCTGGCTTACTACGGCACGGACGAACACCTCGCCGGGACCGCGTTCGGCGAACGACTCAGCGAGGAAGGCGCCGAGCACGCCCTGTGCGTCGTCCAGTCGCAGGGCCAGGTCGCGCTGGAGACCCGCTGCGACGCGTTCAAGGAGGCGTTCAAGGGCGAGTCGGAGAAGATCTCGGAGAAGGTCTACGTCACCGGTACTGACATGACCTCCGTGCAGTCGACGCTGCAGGCGAAGCTGCAGGCCGACTCGAGCATCGACTACGTGGTCACGCTGGGCGCCCCGTTCGCGGTGACCGCGCTGAAGTCGGTCGCCGACGCGGGCAGCGACGCCAAGGTCGCGACATTCGACACCAACAAGGAGCTGGTGAAGAAGATCGAGGATGGTTCGGTGCAGTTCGCCGTGGACCAGCAGCCCTACCTGCAGGGCTACCTCACCATCGACGCGATCTGGCTGTACCTGTCCAACGGCAACATCGCGGGCGGCGGCGAAGAGCCGGTGCTGACCGGCCGGCCTTCATCGACAAGAGCAACATCGACAGTATCGCCGAGTTCGCGGAGAAGGGAACCAGGTGATCGACCATGGCCACCACCGAGAGCCCACCAAGTAAAGCGGCCACTGCAGGCCCTCCGCCGGCCACCCTGGCTTCCGACGAGCCGGTCCATGCCCGGATCTCCGAGCGGTCGTTGGGCCGCCGCTTCCTCACCCGGCCTGAGGTCGGGTCGCTGGTCGGCGCGGTCGCGGTGTTCGCGCTGTTCTTCACCGTCGCCACGCCGTTCCGCGAGTTCTCCTCGCTGTCCACTGTGCTCTACGCCAGCTCGGTCATCGGCATCATGGCGGTTGCGGTGTCGCTGCTGATGGTCGGCGGCGAGTTCGACCTGTCGGCAGGCGTCGGGGTGATCACCTCGGCGCTGGCGGCGGGCATGTTCGCCTTCGAGTTCTCGCTCAATGCCTGGGTCGGCGCTGCGCTGGCGCTCGGCGTCTCGCTGCTCATCGGCTTCCTCAACGGCTACCTCGTGGTGCGGACGAAGCTGCCGAGCTTCCTGATCACGCTGTCGATGTTCCTGATGTTGCAGGGCCTGAACCTGGCGGTGACCAGGACGGTGACCGGGAGCGTGGCCAGCCCGTCGATCTCCGACTTGGACGGCTTCGCCTCCGCGCAGGCGGTATTCGCGTCCTCGTTCACCGTCGGCGGGGTCAACATCCGCATCACAGTGCTGTGGTGGATCGTCTTCGTCGCGCTGGCCACCTGGATCCTGCTGCGCACCAAGGTCGGCAACTGGAGCTACGCGGTGGGCGGTAACGCCGACTCCGCCCGCGCGGTCGGTGTGCCGGTGAAGCACACCAAGATCGGGTTGTTCATGACCGTCGGGTTCATGGCCTGGTTCGTCGGCATGCACAACCTGTTCCGCTTCAACACCGTGCAGTCCGGCGAGGGCATCGGCAACGAGCTGATCTACATCGCCGCGGCGGTCATCGGCGGGTGTGCGCTGATGGGCGGCTGGGGCACCGCGATCGGCGCGGCTATCGGCGCGCTGATCCTCGGCATGGCCCAGCAGGGCGTCGTCTATGCGGGCTGGAGCCCGGACCTGTTCAAGTTCTTCATCGGCGCCACGCTGCTCGCCGCCGTGGTGCTCAACCTGTGGGTGCGGTTGCGCGCCCAGCGGAGGTGAGAGGCGATGACCGTCAGCAAGAAACAACCGCCCGTGCTCGAGCTCACCGACATCGGCAAGGACTTCGGCAACATCCACGCCCTGTGCGGGGTCAGCCTCTCGGTCCGGGAGAGCGAGGTGACCTGCATCCTCGGTGATTATGCCGACCTGTGGGTTATGCCGACCTCGACGCTGATGGCCTTGCCTGGTGGGGGATCTGCGCTGACCAGGTCGGCATAATCCGGCGGCTGGGTGAGGCTTCCTTCATCGATTGCCAGAGATGAAGGAGGACAAGATGTCCAAGCCGAAGAGCAATGTCATCACGGTGCGGGTGGTGGGTCCGCTGGAGCCATACGCGGGAGCGTTCATGAGGCTGCTGGCCGCTCGTTGCTATGCGCCGTTGACGCGGGTGCCGCACTAGCAGGTCATGACGCACCTGAGCAAGTGGATGGCGGCACACCAGCTCGCAGTGGCGGAGCTCACCGCCGAACGGGTTGAGCAATATCTTGACCAGCGACGCAGCCACGGCTATGCGACGTTTCGCACCCGCCCCAGCCTCGCGCCGTTGTTGGAAGTGCTCGCCGCGGTCGGTGCACCGTTGAACGAACCGGGCCCGCCTGTCTCGGCGGTCGAGGAGCTGCTCGACGGCTACGCGCACTTCTTGCTTGGCGAGCGGGGGCTGGCTGCTTCGACGACGAAGGCCTACGTGCTGCGTGCCCGCCGGTTCCTGGACTGGCATGGTCACGGCGCGGACCTGCGGGCGGTGGACACCGCGGTGGTGACCAGCGCGGTGCTGGCGGAGACCGAGGCAGTCTCGGCCGGCTCGGCGCAGTTCTTCGTGGTCGCACTGCGATCCTTCCTGCGCTTTTGCCACCTGACCGATCTGATCGAGACCGACCTGTCTGCGGCGTCGTTGCCGGTAACCGGTCGACGCCGCTCGGTCCTCCCTCGCGGCATCAGTGCAGCCGATGCCAGGTCGTTGCTGAAGGCGTGTGATCGGCGCACCGTGGTCGGGCGCCGGGACTACGTGGTGATCTTGCTGCTGATGCGGCTCGGGTTGCGTTCCTGTGAGGTGGCTGCGCTACGGCTGGAGGACATCGACTGGCGCGCCGGAGTGATCACGATCCACGGCAAGGCTGGGCGCCTGGACCAGCTGCCGCTACCGGCCGAGGTCGGGGAGGCGATCGCGGCCTACCTGCGACACGCCCGCCCAGCCGATCTGGAGCTGCGGGAGGTGTTCGTGCGCAGCATCGCACCCAGGTCCGGACTGAGTCGCGAGGCGATCGGATGCCTGGTGCGCCGCGCAAGCATCCGCGCCGGGCTGAAACCACTCGGACCACATCGACTGCGACACGGGTTGGCCTGCGACATGGTCGCCGCCGGGGTGCCGCTGGGCCAGATCGGACAGGTTCTTCGCCACGCCGATGGCACCTCCACCAGCATCTACGCTCGCGTCGATGTCGAACGGCTGCGGACTCTGGCGCGGCCCTGGCCGACCGGAGGTGCACGATGAGCGCCGAACTGGCTGGGCACGTCGAGGACTACCTGCGGCTGCGTCGAGCGCTGGGGTTCAAGCTGAAGTTAGAGGGCCAGGTGCTGCCCGGGTTCGTCGCCTACCTGGACGCCACCGGTGCCCAAAGGGTCACCGTCGAGGCGGCGATCGCCTGGACGCGGCTGTCGGTGGGCGCGCAGCCGGTCACACTCTCGCACCGGCTCGGCGCGGTGCGGGGGTTCGCCCGCTACCTGGCCACGATCGACCCGGCGACCGAGATCCCACCGGCCGGCCTGTTCGGCAAACAGCAGCGACGCACTCCCTACATCTATTCGTCCGAACAGGTCCGACGGCTGCTGGCGGCCGCCGGCCGGCTGCGCCCGCCGCTGCGGGCGGGGACCTACGAGGCGTTGTTCGGATTGCTTGCGGTCAGCGGCATGCGCATCGGCGAGGCCTCTCGCCTCCTGCGTGCCGACGTCAACCTTGCCGATGGCGTGGTACGGATCCGGCACGCCAAGTTCGACCGCGACAGGTTGGTGCCCCTGCACCCCAGCGCCACCAAGGCGATGCGCGGCTATGCCAACCGCCGAGACCAGTTGTGTCCGCAGCCGCGAACTGACACGTTCTTCATCTCCAGCGTCGGTACCGGGCTGCGGCACAGCACGGTGCAGGCCACGTTCTCCTCGCTGCTCGCGCCGGCCGGATTGCCCACGGCGGCCGGAGCTCGACCCAGAATTCACGACCTGAGACATAGCCTGGTGGTGAACACTCTCATCGACTGGCAGCGCGACGGCGCCGACATCGCGGCCCGTCTTCCGGTGCTCTCGACCTATCTGGGCCACGTCAGCCCGGCCAGCACCTACTGGTACTTCTCCGCTGTGCCAGAGTTGATGCAGTTGGCCGCGGCCGGGCTCGAGGACCGGTCCCGGAGCCGGTCATGAGCGCTCTCGCGCCGCTGATGGAGGCCTTCTTCACCGACCGGCTCATCAATCAGCGCGGCGCCAGCGCGAACACGATCGCCGGCTACCGAGACACCTTCCGGCTGCTGCTCGGCTTCGCGGCCGACCGCACCGGCAAGCAGCCCAGCGCGCTGGACATCCGCGAACTCGACGCGCCGCTGGTCGCGGCGTTCCTGGACCATCTCGAACACGAACGGGGCAACCAGATCCGCACCCGCAACAACCGGCTCGCCGCGATCCACTCCCTGTTCAGCTACGCCGCACTTCGACATCCCGACCACGCCGCGACAATCCAGCGAGTGCTGGCAATCCCAGCCAAACGCTGCGACCGCAACCTGGTCACCTGGCTGACCGAGGCCGAGGTCGACGCACTGCTGGCCGCACCCGACCGGACCACCTGGGCAGGACGACGAGACCATGCCATGCTGGTGACCGCCGCCCAGACCGGGCTACGGATCTCCGAGCTGACCGGGCTGAAGATCACCGACGTCCACCTCGATTCCGGCCCCTACGTGCACTGCCTCGGCAAAGGCCGCAAGGAACGCGCCACACCGCTGACGCCCCACACCGTTCGCGTGCTGCGAGTCTGGCTACGCGAACGTCGCGGCGCCCCGCCGGACCCGGCGTTCCCCACCCGCACCGGAACCCGCATGAGTCGAGACGCGGTCGAACACCGCCTCGCCCGGCACCTCGCCGCCGCACGCGCGGCCTGCCCGTCCCTGAGAAGCAAGCGCGTCGGGATGCACACCCTGCGCCACTCGGCGGCCATGCGACTACTCGAAGCCGGTACCGACGTCGCCATCATCGCGCTCTGGCTCGGCCACGAGCAGCCCGCCACCACCGCGCAGACCTACCTGCACGCCGACATGAACCAGAAACAGGAAGCGATTGCACGCGTCGCACCGCCCGGCACCACCCCGGGTCGCTACCGACCATCCGACCCCCTCCTCGCCTTCCTGGAGGCCCTGTGATTATGCCGACCTGGTCAGCGCAGATCCCCCACCAGGCAAGGCCATCAGCGTCGAGGTCGGCATAACCCACAGGTCGGCATAATC
>JBOHER010000029.1:0-29817 GCA_050701115.1 Haloechinothrix sp.
ACCGGCACGGGCTGTCGGCGGGTGGGTCCTCGGGCGGCGCGGCGGCGGCGCTGGCGGCCGGCCTCGTGCCGCTGGCCGAGGGCAGCGACATGGGCGGCTCGCTGCGCAACCCGGCCGCGTTCTGCAACGTCGTCGGTCTGCGGCCGTCCCCAGGGCGGGTGCCCGGCCACCCGAGCCAGGCGCCGTGGGCGACGATGGCGGTGCAGGGGCCGTTGGCGCGCACCGTCGCCGATGTCGCGCTGCTGCTTTCGGTCATCGCCGGTCCCGACCCGCGGAGCCCGATCTCGTTGCGGGATCCCGGATCGACGTTCGCCGCGCCGCTCGACCGTGACCTGACCGGACTGCGGGTGGCGTGGTCACCGGACCTCGGCGGCTCGCTGCCCGTCGACGAGGCGGTCACGGAGACCCTGCAGCCGCAGGTGAAGGTGTTCGAGGAACTCGGTTGTGTGGTCGGGGAAGCGTGCCCGGATTTCGCCGGGGCGGACGAGGCGTTCCGGATCCTGCGGGCGTGGCAGTTCGAGTTGATGCTCGGTGCCCTGCTGGACTCCGACCGCGATCGGCTCAAACCCAGCCTGGTCTGGAACGTCGAGCAGGGCAGGCGCCTGTCCGGCCGCGACATCGCCCGCGCGGAAACGCTGCGTGCCGCGCTGTTCCACCGGATGCGCGAGTTCTTCGACTCCTACGACGTGCTGCTATTGCCGGTGACTCAGGTCGTGCCGTTCGATGTGGACCTGGAGTACCCGACGGAGGTTGCCGGGGTCGCGCAGGAGACCTACCTGGACTGGATGCGTTCGGCGTACTTCGTGTCCGCGACCGGGCATCCGGCGCTGTCCGTTCCCGGCGGGTTCACCGGCGATGGGCTGCCGGTCGGCTTGCAGATCGTCGGCCGGCACAACGCGGACTTCGAGGTGCTCCAGGTGGGGCACGCGTTCGAGCAGGCGACGGGGTTCGGTCTGCACCGGCCGGGTCTGGGGTGAGACGGATGTCGACGAGGGATGCGCTGAAGGCCAAGGTGGCCGCGGAGATCGACCGGCAGGCCGGACGCATAATCGCGCTGAGCGAGGAGATCATGCGGCATCCGGAGACGGGATTCCGCGAGCACGGGACGGCACGACGGGTGTCCGGCCAGTTCCGCGCGATGGGCGTGCCGTTTCGCGAAGGACTCGCGGACACCGGGGTGAAGGCCCGGCTGTCGGGTCGCGGAGGCCGCCGTACCGTAGCCGTCCTCGGCGAGCTGGACTCGCTGCTGGACTCCGGCCACGTGCTGGCCGACCAGCGGACCGGGGCCGCGCACGCCTGCGGCCACAACGCCCAGATCGCGTCGATGGTCGGCGCAGGCCTCGGCCTGCAGACGGTCATGGACGAGCTGGACGGTGACGTGGTGCTGTTCGCCGTGCCCGCCGAGGAGTGCATCGAACTCGACTGGCGGCTGGCGCAGCGCGAAGCGGGAGCCCTGGAGTTCGTGCTCGGCAAGGCGGAGCTCATCCGGCTCGGGGAGTTCGACGACATCGACGCCGCCGTCATCACCCACACCGCTGGCGGCTCCGACGGTCCACTCGCGACGGTGACCGGCACTGCGAACGGGTCACTGATCAAGCGGGTGCGCTTCCGAGGCCGCGCCTCGCACGCTGGCGTCGCGCCCTGGGCCGGTGTCAACGCGTTCAAGGCGCTCACCCTGGCGGTCGCCGCTATCGATGCTCAGCGCGAGACCTTCCGGGAGGACGACCATGTGCGGGTCAGCCATCTGGTCACCAAGAGCGGCGAAGCGGTCAGCGCGATCCCGGCCGACGTGCAGATGGAGATGATGATCCGCGCCCGCACGGTCGCGGCGATGGACGAGGCGTCGGCGAAGGTCGATCGAGCGCTGCAGGCGGGCGCGCTGGCGGTCGGCGCCGACGTCGAGATCACCACCGTCGGCGGGTACCTGCCCATGGTTCCGGACGAGCCGCTCGTCGACGTCGTGGACACCAACTGCCGGGCGCTGTTGGGCGAGGGCAAGGTTGTCCGCGACGGTGGCCACCTGTCCGGCTCCACCGACGTAGGCGACCTCGGACAGATCATGCCAGTGGCCCACCCGATGGCCGCCAGTGGCACCGATGCGGCGTTCCACTCCTCCGACTACTTCGTCTCCGATCACGTGCTCGCCGCGGTGAACCCGGCGAAGTTCATGGCCATGACCGTCGTGGACCTGCTCTACGACGGCGCCGCGGAAACCGAGCGCGTGATCCGGGAGAGCGGACCGAAGGTTTCCCGCGAGGAGTACGTCGCGCTACGGCGCGGCCTGGACGGGACGACGAGCTTCTCCGGCGCGGCGTTCACCCGCTGACCGCCAGCTCGCGCGCCCGCGGGGTTGGAGATGCGCGGTCGAAAGGGGAGGTTACGGGTGCTGCTCATGCCGCCTGTCTTGGTGCCGGGATCAGGATTGCTGTTTCCCGGTCCTGCCGAGCGAGGAAGCTCGCCCGGCAGGACCGGATGATCTGGCGGTTCGCGGCGGAGTTCGGGAACCGGAGGCAGTGCGGGCAGGTCAAGGAGATGGAGCCGGTCAGCTCGTCCACCGCCACGGTCACTGCGGTGTCGCAGGCGCGGCACCAGCGGTGTCCGGTGACCCGGATTGCGTGCGAAGGCGAGGACACGCACTGGTAGCTCCACCGGCGGTGCACCGGGCAGGTGGTGCGCTCGTGCGGGGACAGCGCGGCACACTCCTCGGCGGCGTCCTCGACGATCAGCTTGGCGGGCAGACTGCCGTCCTGGTCCCGCCCGAACGGGCCAGGGTCGTTCACGACCCGCTTCGGGACTGGGTATCGCGGTCGGCTGTCGAACATGCCATCAGTTTCGGCCACCCAGGAGGTTTTCGAATCCGGGTAGGTACGTATCTCTCTACCTATTCCGAGGTGGGGCATCGAAGAGTGATGTTGTACGTGGCCCGGACTCATGTCACCGGACGCCACGGTGCGGGATGGCGTTTTGGCGAGACCTCATCGGCAACGCTTAGGGGCTTCTAGGCTGCGGCGCGGGGAGCCGGGTTCCGCTGGCCGGGTCGGGGCTCGCAGGCATGCCGGGGAGCCAGAGCGCTGGTGGTTTGTCCTGTGTGGACGGTGTGCGGGGTTGGATGACGGGGTCGCGGGTCTTCGTGTAGACGCGGCCGGCCGGTGTGGTCATCGTGCCGGTTCCGGTGGCGGGTTCGTAGTCGAGTGTCCAGCCGGGCTGGTCCTTGAGGTAGTGATCACGTTCGCATTTGGGGCCGAGGTTGTGCTCGGCGGTGGGGCCGTGTTTGTGCCAGTCGGTGAGATGGTCCTGGTCGCAGTGCCGGGCAGTGCGGTGGCAGCCGGGGGTGGTGCATTCGCGGTCGCGGACGGCGATGAATTCGCGGAGGGCCTTGCTGGGTTTCCGGCGGGTGCGGCCCAGTTCCTTGACCGTGCCGGTGGCGGGGTCGGTGATGACCTTGCGAATCATGCTGCGCTCGTTGGCGAGGATCTCCCGGCCGATCGCGGCGGGGAGGGGTCCGTAGCCGTCCAAGACGCAGCCCTGGTCGGACATGGTCAGGGCGGTGTCGACCGGCATGTGCACGTAGACCATGGCGGCGGCCTTGGGGGGTGTGATGCCGGGGTCGTTGCCCAGCAGCAGGTCGGCGTAGATGTCGGCGCGCAGCTGGTCGAGGTTGCGTTCGTCTCCTGCGTTGCGCCGCTTGCGGGCCATGGCGTCGATGCGGGCGTAGGCCGAGACCGCGACCTCGGCCGGCAGGTCCGCCAACAGGGTCGAGATGCCGTTCTCGCCGTGGATCAACTCGACCTTGCGGTCGGCGCGGGCCTGGCGGGCGCGGGCCGCCTGCCCGTCGGGGTCGACCTTCTCCACCAGGCGGCGCACCGCGCGCAGCAGGTTGGTGGGGTCGGTGCAGCCCAGCCGACCGGCAGCGATCTTGCCGCACAGCTGGGCGTCGACCTGGGCGACCTGCTCCTCGGGCAGCATCGCGGCCGCTTGGGCGATCCGGCCCGCGACATGGCCTTCGATCTCACCGGCGTCCAGCAACGCCAATACCCTCGGCATGCGCCGGGTCAGCGCCTTGGCCCGCTCGAGGCGCTCACCCGCGGTGTGCCGGGAGACCCGCAGCTCCGGGGCGGCCTCCTCGGCGACATACCGGCTGCCCTCGCGCAACTGGTCCAGCCGCGCCAGCGCGCGGGCCTCCAATGCGTCGGCCGCCGCCCGCAGCCGCCGCGCCGCGGCCAGCGCGTCCAGAGCTCGCTGGTCGGGGAACGCCGCGATCAGGTCCGGGGAGAACCCGAGCCAGAACCGATCGTCGAACGACCGTTCCGCCGCCGGGTCGCGCACGACGGTGTCCGCCGGGACGTAGAGGAATCCCGCCGGGCTGCTCTTGGCCAGGAACACGGTCACCTGCCCAGACTACTCGAACATGCGTTCGAGAGGGTGGCGACACGCCGAGCGTGCGGCCGCCTTTGCGTTCGGCCCGACCTGGGCGCACACAACGCCGAAGTGCTCGGTGGCCTGCTCGGACTCGGATGAGAAAGGCTGGCCACCGGCGCCGAGAGTCTGGGCGATGGTTCGGCCCGACCGGGTTTACGGACGACGCGCGACCGTGGTCTCCCACATCTGCCGGAACCACACCCCGCCTGCCTCGATGTGCGGTCGCATCCCGGTTGGATCACCGCCGTCGAGTTCGGCCATGAGCCGCGAACGGACCTGCTCAGCTCTTCGTTCCGGTGTCGCCGACTGTTCCAGCCACGGATCGAGTGGCCGGTCGATGGGCTTCTGTTCGACCTGCAGTACCTGACATTCCCGTTCCGCGAGCCATGTCGACACGTTGCCGGGCATGGGCATCGACACGTGGGAGTCGTCGCGGAGGCGCTCTATCTCGTCCTGGGTTTGGGCCATGGCCTGGTCGGTGCTCGACACCAGGTCCTTGACCACGATTCGGCCGCCGCCGGCGGTGACTCGCACGATCTCGTCGAGGACCGGCCCCGGATCCTCGAAGTGGTGCAGCGAGAAACGGGTCAACACCAGTGAGAACGAGCGGTCCGGGAAGGGCAGCGAACGTGCATCCCCGTGTACGAACCGCACGTTGCCGTGACCTTCCGCGGCGGCCGCGTCGCGACCGGCATCGACCATCGCCCCGGTGACGTCGACTACGGTCATCGACTCGACGTACTGCGCAAGTGCCCGAGCGACCAGGCCCGTTCCCCCGGCGACATCCAGGGACTGGTCCTGTGCTGCGGGTGCCGCCAGTTCGACCAGCCATGACAGGCCCGATGTGAATGCGACATTGAGGTCGGCGCGTTCGACTGTGCGGGCCTGCTCGGTGAACGAGGCTTCGATCCGCTCCTCATGTGTCGCTGCCATCACCTCAACCTACCTACGAAGAAATCCTGACGTACTACGGCACAAGATAGCTTCGCGCCAGTTCCAGAAGCGTGATCACGTTCGAGCGGACCCTGATGGTGTATCGGCTTCATGCCTGACTGAAACATGGTCGGTGCGACGCTAGCTCCGCTCCCTCGGCCGTGTCGCGCCGAGCCGCGCACGCAGCCGCGTCAACAGCTCGGAGGCGTGCACGGCGCGCTGCTCATCGGTGGCGGCGACAGCCAGGATGAGGGCATCGGCGAGGGTCTCGGCCGGAAGTGCCTCATTCGTGATGCCGGTCGGGGTGTGCGGGGCGGTGAGCACCGCGTCGACTCGGTCGGCGTGTCGGTCACCGAGCGGCCGGTCGGCGACCAGCACCGTTCGGGCCCCGAGACTCGCGGCGTGGATGAGCAGCACTTCGCCGTCGTGCAGCAACCGCAGTGGGGCGAACACCACGACCGCGTCCCGCTCGTCCAGGGAGAGCAGTTCGTCGGCGAGCGGGAAGCCGGTCGAGCCGACGAAGCGCGCCGGGTGCCCGATCCGGTTCAGCTTGAGAACCAGGTGCCGGGCCCCGAGTTCCGACGCACCCACACCGTAGGCCATCACTTCGCGGGCCGCGGCGAGGATGCCGACCGCGCGCTCGAACGACGCGCCGTCGAACGCCGCCCTGGTCTGCTCGATCCGCTCGACGGCTTCCCGGCACACCCGCTCGAACAGCGTGTCGTGGTTGCCGCCTGCCTCGGTGATGCGTTGCCGCAGCCGCTCGCCGGGCGCCACCGAGCGGGCGAAGGCGAGGCCGACGTCGCGCTTGAGGTCGGCCAGGCCCGAGTAGCCCAGCCGCTTGGCGGTGCGGACGACGGTGGCATCGGAGGTGCCTGCCAGCTGACCCAGTGACTGCGCCGTGGCGAAGACCAGTGTCTCGGGAGCGCACCCGACGAGAAACTCCGCGAGGTTCTTCTCGGCGGGCGCCAGATCGTTCCAGTGCTGGCGGACGCGATCAGCGAGCTGGTCAGGGGTCTGGTCGGCACCGCGAGCGGAAAAGTCTTCCGGAGGCCTTGACGAATCTGTAGTAGTCATTACGATCCTGTAGTAGTCAATACGAGCAAGCGGCACAAGGTCGTAGTGAATGCTACCGCTACTGGCGGGGCACGGTGTCAGGAGAGTCATGGATCCGCTGAGTTTCCCGGTCGTTGAGGTGTCCGGCGGCCCCCGAGAGCGTGGCCGTACTTACGGCGAGGTCGCGCGGCCGCTGATCGAGCAGGCGATCGGTTTCTACGAGCAGGCGTTCGGCCATCAGGCCGGGCTGACCTGGACCCAGGTCACCGACATCGCCCAGGGTTGGCTGCCGCACTGCGAGAGCTTCGCGCCCGACCTGGTCGAGGAAATGGCCGGGGTGGCCGAGGGCTCCGGCCGGTCGCTGGCCGACATCCTCGCGCTCAACGCGCGCGGTGAGATCATCTACGACCGTACGTTCCACACGATGGGTGCGGCGCAAGAGGATCACCCGATCGAGGGCTGCACGTCGTTCGCCCTGCTCGGCGAGGCGACCGCGGACGGGCACGTCTATTGCGGACAGAACTGGGACTGGCGTGACGGCGTGCGTCCGACCGTGATGGTGCTGCGCATCGTGCAGCCGCCGCGGCCCACCGTGCTGATGCATGTCGAGGCAGGGCAGATCGGCAGGCAGGGCGCCAACTCCGCAGGTCTCGCGCTCAACGCCAACGGGCTCGGTGGGCGCTTCGACGACTCCGTTGGCGTCCCGCAGACGTTGATCCGGCGCCGTGTCCTGGACAGCCCCTCGCTGTGCGATGCGCTGCGGGTGTTGACGCGAACCCAGCAGCACATCGCCAGCAACGCCTTGATCACGCACCGCGACGGCATCGCTATTGACATGGAGACCACTCCGGGCGCGCACGGCTGGATGTACCCCACCGACGGGCTGCTCGTGCACGGCAACCACTACCAGGCCTTCATCCCGCCGCAACTGGCTGCCACCCATCGCCCGAGCCCGGTCGACTCGCTCTACCGCGTTCCGCGCGCCGAGCAGGGACTGGCGCGATGCCGCGAGGCAGCCGACACCAGCGGCGTGCGCAAGCAGGTGCGCGAAGCGATGTCCGACCACGTCGGCTACCCCGAATCCGTCTGCACCCACCCCGATCACGACATGCCCTCGGTAATGCGCTGGTCGACCCTGCTGTCCAGCTGCGTCGACCTGACCACCGGGGATTACCTGATCACTTCGGGCCAGCCCTGTCGGGCCGACTACGAACTGCTGCCATGGAATCTCTATGACGGTCCCGGCGCCTGACACAAACGATGACCACAACCGAACCTGGAAAGAGGAGAAGACGATGAAGCAATGGCGTGTTCTGGCCGGAGCTGGTGTGGCGAGTGTGCTGGTGCTCGGCGCGGCCTGCAGCGGCGGCACCAGTGCCGGTGACGCCGGGTCTGCTGCCGCACTCAACCTGGTCGACCGCACCTCCGAGAGGTCGGAGCCGGTTGATCAGGTGAAGTGGCTGCTGGCCAAGGAGCCGACGACATTCGATACCGACCGCTCCGGTGGTGACACCGAGGACACCGTGGTGGCCAACGTCTGCGAGCGGCTCTTCCAACTGCAGCCCGATCTGAGCGTGCGGCCCTGGCTGGCTTCGGCAGTGGAACACCCGGATGAGGAGACCATGGTGCTCACCCTGCGTACTGATGTCACCTTCCACGACGGATCGCCGATGACCGCTGACGACGTGGTGTACAGCTTGCGCCGCCATGCGAAAGAGGGCGCCCGCGAGTCGGACGAGTTCGGCAATGTCGCCGCGATCAGCAAGACCGGCGGCCACGAGGTCACCCTCGAGCTCAGTCAACCCGACGCCCAGCTGGAGACCGCGCTGGCGGCGGACGCAGGCATCGTGTTCGACGAGCAGACGGTCGGTGCGCAGGGCGAGGACTACGGCAGCCCCGGCAGCGTCGATGGCTGTAGCGGCTCGTACCGGGTGGCGAGCTGGAAGGCAGGGAGCAGCCTTGTCCTCGAGCGCTACGACGAGCACTGGGGCGGCGATGTCGAGTCGGCGCCGCAGCGGGTGACGTTCACCTGGGCGGACTCGGCGGCCGCGGTCAACAACCTGTCCACCGGCTCGGTCGACGGCACCTATCTGCCCTCGCCCGCGCTGGTGCCCGCGCTGCAGAAGAGCGACAAGGTTACGACCTATTTCGGTCCCAGCACGATGGTCTATTCCCTGGTGCCGACGCAGCGCGGCGGCATGACGGATGCGCGGCTGCGGCGCGCCCTCTCGCTGGCGATCGACCGTGCCGGCATCGCCAAGGCAGGCTTCCAGGGCTACGCAATGCCGTGGAAACTCCCGGTTGGCCCCGCCGCGTGGGGCTACCACCAGGACGGCTTCCAGCAGGCCTATGACGGTGTCGAGGGCACACCGGCGGCGCCGACCGAAGAGGACCTGACGGCGGCGCGAGCCCTGGTCGACGAGGCCGGCGCGCCCGCGGAGCCCGTTGTCATCGCCAGTGATGGCAGCCCGTACCGCACCGTCATGGCCAATGCGGTCAAGGGCGCGGCGCAGAAGATCGGTCTGCGCGCCGAGATCACCACCTTGTCCGAGCAGGCTTTCGACGAGTTCTACACCGATCCGCAGGCCCGGTCGAAGGTGGACCTGGTTCCGGTGGGCTGGTACATCTCCAAGCCCGACCCGGTCGGTTTCTACGACAACATGGTCAGCGGCAGCGGAAACAACTGGATCGACTTCTCCGACGCCGACTACGACGAGGCGATCCGTCAGGCCGCCGCCAGCTATGAGGAAGCGGAGCGGGCCGAACTGGCCCTGCGGGCGCAGGAGATCTTCCTCGACGAGATGCTGTGGATCCCGCTGGTCCAGGCGCCGAACACGCTGGCGCTCGGCTCGGACCTGACCGGGCCCCCGGTTTCGGTGGCCTACCTGTACTACCCATGGGCCGCAGAGATCGGGAGGAAGTAATGTCCTCGCGCCTGGCTCGTCGCCTCGCGGGCCTGCTCGTCACGCTGCTCGCCGCGTCGTTCCTCATCTTCGGCGCGATGTACGCCGCGCCAGGGGACCCGGCCGTCGTACTCGTCGGTGGCCCGGAGAACCTGACCGAGGAGAACCTGCGGATCGTGCGGGAGCAGTACAACCTGGATGAGCCGTTCCTCGTGCAGTACGGACTGTGGTTCGGCGACATACTGGGCGGCGACCTCGGGCGCTCGTTCGTCTACGGCGATCAGGTGCTCGACCTGTTGGCCTCGCGGCTGTCGACCACGCTCGCACTGGTGGGCTTTGCGACGCTACTGCTCGGTCTGCTCGCCGTCCCGCTCGGCGTCTTGTCGGCTCTGCGTCGCGGAACCGTCGACTCGGCGGTGCTGGTGGCCACCACCTTGGCGGCCTCCGTTCCGGGTTTCGTCGCAGGCGTAGTGCTGATCGCGGTGTTCGCGGTCGGTCTCGGCTGGTTCCCCGTCTCTGGCGGCGGTGAGGGTGTGCTGTCCACCGTGCACCACTTGACCCTGCCCGCGTTCGCGCTTGCGGTCAGTGCGCTGGCCGTGATCACCCGGGTGACCCGGCAGACCACGGCGGAGGCGCTCGAACGCGATCACGTCGAGGCGGCACGCTATCGGGGCATCCCGGAGCGGCAAGTGGTGCGCAGGCACGTGCTGCGCAACAGCATCGGGCCGGTGCTGACGATGAGCGGCATCGTGGTGGCCAGCATGCTCGCGGGAACTGTCGTGGTCGAGACGGTCTTTGGCCTCAGCGGGATCGGCTCGCTGCTGGTCGACGCGATCAACACCAGCGACTTCCCGGTGACGCAAGCGGTGCTGCTGTTCATGGTGCTCGCCTACGTGGCCGTGACGGCCCTGACCGACGGCCTGCACCGGCTGGTCGACCCCCGGCTACGCGAGCGAGGAGTTGAGGTCTGATGAGCGTGTCGACGTTGGCCCCTGCCGGGGAATTGCGCGCACGACTGGGCCGGATGCGGGTGCTGAACTGGATTTCCGGGATGATCCTGGTGGGCCTTGTGCTGATCGCCGTCGCGGCCCCGATGGTGGCGCCGGTGGACCCGGAGGCCATTGACTTCTCCGCGTCCCTGACCGGACCTAGCCCGGACCACCTGCTCGGGGCCGACCAGTCCGGCCGCGACATCCTGTCCCGGTTGGTCCACGGTGCCCGCACCAGCCTGCTGGGCCCGGTGGTCGTCCTGACGATCGCGTCGGTGCTGGGCATCGTGGTGGGGCTGCTGGCCGCCTGGTGCGGCGGCTGGGTCGACGCGGTGGTCTCGCGCGCGACCGACGTGATGTTCGCGTTTCCCGGACTGCTGTTCGCGGTGTTCACGGTGGCCGTGCTCGGTAAGGGACTGCAGGCGGCGGTCGTGGCCCTGGGTGTTGCCTACTTCCCGACCATCGCCAAGCTCACCCGCAGCGTGGCCATGGCGGAGTTGGGGCGCCCCTATGTCGAGGCCTACCGGTTGCAGGGTATGAGCGCGACCGCGCTGTGCCTGACCCGGCTGCTGCCCAACATCTCGCCGGTGATCCTGGGATACGTCGTCGTGCTCTTCGGTGACGTCCTGCTTGGACTCGCGGGGCTGAGCTTTCTCGGCTTCGGATCCCAGCCACCGACCTCCGACTGGGGCCTGATGGTCTCCGAAGGCCAGCTCGCCCTGATCCAGGGCCACCCCTTGCCTTCCCTGGCACCCGCGGCGGCGATCGTGCTCACCGCCGTGGTGGTCAACATCATCGGAGTCCGCATCGCCGACTCCCTGACCTCCCGGACAGCCGCATGAGCCTGCTGCGATTCACCCACGTCACGCTCGAACTCGATGGAGCCGACATCCACCGACCGATCCTGTGCGATGTGTCCCTGCATGTCGACCGAGGCGAAGTGGTCGGACTGGTCGGCGAGTCGGGGTCGGGCAAGTCGACCACCGCCCGCGCTGCCCTCGGCGCGGTTCCGCGGTCCGGCCGGCTGACCGGATCGGTGCAGGTCGCGGGCCAGGACGTGTTCTCCCTGCCGGAGCGGGCGCTGCGCCACCTGCGCGGCCAGCAGGTCGGGATGGTCTTCCAGGACCCGCGCGGATCGTTGAACCCGCTGCGCCGGATCGGCGACTTCATGGTCGAGGGTCTGCGCGCCAATCTCGGACTGGACGCCAGGGCCGCCCGTGATCGAGTCCTCCCGATCGCGGCGTCCGTTGGGCTGCCGCAGCCCGAGCGCCTACTGGCGATGTATCCGCATCAGTTGTCCGGTGGCATGCTGCAGCGCGTGGTGATCGCCACCGCGCTAGCCGCGGGGCCCGAGTTGCTGCTCGCCGACGAGGCCACCAGCGCGCTGGATGTTACGACGCAGGCGGAGACCCTGGCCGTGCTCTCCGACGCCCAACGCGAACGCGGGCTCGGCATGCTGTTCATCACGCACGACCTGCACCTGGCAGCCGGATTCTGCGACCGGGTCTGTGTCATGTATGCGGGCCGGATCGTCGAGGAGAGGCGCGGACCGGAGTTGTTCACCGCGGCCCGGCACCCCTACACCACAGCGCTGCTCGCCAGTGCGCCCGAGATCCAGCAAGCACGGCGGTTGCACGTCATCCCCGGCCATCCGCCGTCGCTGAGCGAACGGCTCCCCGGGTGCCCGTTCGCGCCGCGCTGTGGGCACGCGGAGCCTGCCTGCCAGACATGGACGCCGTCGCTGTACCCGGACGAAGTCGGAGCCGGGGCCGCCGCTTGTCGCCGCCTGGACCAGGTCACCTCGCCCCTGCTGCGCCAAGGAGAGTCAGTGTGAGCACACCGGTCCTCGAGGTCACCTCGGTGCGCAAGAGCTTCCGCAGACAGGGTGCCTCGCGTCCGCATGTCGCCGTCGACGACGTGTCCTTCCAGATCCCCCGCGGTGGGTCACTCGGCTTGGTCGGCGAATCCGGTTCGGGCAAGTCAACGCTGGCGCGGCTGGTGGTCGGACTGCTCCGCCCCGACTCGGGCAGCATCAGCGTCAATGGACACCCGCGAGATCGGCGCGTCCGCGGTCGTGCGCACCGGTTGCGGCGGGCAGCGCAGGCACAGCTGGTCTTCCAGGACCCCTACGGGTCGCTCGACCCGAGACTTACCGTGCAGGCAACGCTGGACTCGGCACTGAAACTGCACGGTGTCGCCGACCGCGCCCGCCGACGTGCCCGGGTCACCGAACTGCTTGGTCAGGTCGGACTCGGCACCCGAGAAGCAGGTGCTCGACCCCGCCAGCTCAGCGGAGGACAGCGCCAGCGGGTCGCCATCGCCCGCGCCCTCGCGGTGCGGCCGGAACTGCTGGTGCTCGACGAGGCCGTGTCGGCCCTCGATGTATCCATCCAGTCGCAGATCCTCGAGCTGCTGATGCGGATCAACTCCGAGTCCGGAGTTGCCCTGCTCTTCGTCAGCCACGACCTCGCCGTGATCAACCACGTCACCGACACCCTCGTCCTCTACCGCGGCCGAGTCGTCGAGCACGGCCCCACCGCGCAGGTCCTGCACAACCCGCAACACGTCTACACCCAGCTGCTGCTGTCCTCCATTCCGCAACACGGGTGGGACCTCGACCGCGTGGTGGCGCTACGACGCGAACTGCAGGCAGCGCAGCCAGAATGAGGATGGCGCGAGTTGAAGGCCAACTCCGACGCTCAGCCCTCGCGTCAGGCGGCCGGCAGGCGTTCCGTCTACGCAGATCGCGGAGTGGGCAGGGCACTCGGTGGCGGTGCTGCACCAGATCTACGCGAAGGTGATCGCGGGTATGGAGGACAGCGCCCGTGACCGCATCGGTAAGGCACTCGGGTTGCCCGAGCACGATTCGTAGACCGCGAATAGACCGCAAACACCTGGGTCTGTCAGAGTGCCCCCGGTGCGACTCGAACGCACACTGGACGGATTTTGAGTCCGCTGCCTCTGCCGATTGGGCTACGGGGGCGATATCGCAGAACTTTACGCGATGGCTGGTGGGCAAGTTGATCCAGGTATTCAACGATCCAGATGCCTTTTCGGCTGCCGAGTTGTCCTACGTCACTCGTGGTGAACACCATGCCTCGTGGCCTGCTACCAGCCGGTAGTCTGGCAAGGCGCGACCCACCGCAATCAATCAAGCACGCAGGAGGACTCCGGTGACAGAACCGGCGGCCGCGGCCCAACAGGCCGACCCGGCACCCCAGCGTCGAGTGCTCGTAGCCGAGGACGAGGCTCTCATTCGGCTCGACCTGGTCGAGATGCTGCGCGAAGAGGGCTATCAGGTCGTCGGTGAAGCGGTCGACGGGGAACAGGCCGTTGAACTCGCCGCCGAGTTGAAGCCCGATCTGGTGATCATGGATGTGAAGATGCCCAAGATGGACGGCATCGAGGCGGCCTCCAAGATCACCGGCGATCGGATCGCGCCGGTAGTCATGCTCACCGCGTTCAGCCAGCGGGATCTGGTCATGCGCGCCCGCGACGCCGGCACCATGGCCTATCTGGTCAAGCCGTTCGCCAAGCGCGACCTGGTGCCCGCCGTCGAACTCGCGGTCAGCCGGTTCGCGGAATTGCAGGCGCTGGAGGCCGAGGTCGCCGGGCTCACCGACCGGCTGGAGACCCGCAAGGTCATCGACCGCGCCAAGGGTCTGCTGATGACCAAGCAGAGCTTGACCGAGCCCGAGGCCTTCCGCTGGATCCAACGCACCGCGATGGACCGCAGGACCACAATGAAGGCGGTGGCCGAAGCGGTCGTCGAGAGTATCGGAAAGTAGCTCTCCGCCAGCCCCTTCGCCGCGGTCAACTGCGCCAGTCAGCGCACAACCGTGTGACAACTTTGAAACAACGCCGCTCTGTGTTGCTGTAGGCCGGCACATCTGCGGCTATGCTCCCCGCGATCACCCTCCCGGGCCCTACCTGGCCCGGTCGGCTACAAGCAGAGGAGCAGCGAGTGCGAAAGGCTGCGGTTGCCCTAGGCATGGTCCTAGGCAGCCTGTTCTTACTTCTCGGTCCCGGCGCCACGAGCGCCTGGGCCGAAGGCGAAGCGGTGCAGGGCATCCTGCAATTCGAAGGGGAACCCGTCGCGGGCGTCAACATCAACGTCTCCACCACCGGCGATGTCCCCATCGGCACGGCGACCTCGGACCAGGATGGTCGATGGAGCCTGGATGTCCCAGGTCCTGGCGAGTACAAGGTGAGCATCGACGAGGGATCGCTGCCGGAGGGTATTGGCCTGCGATTCCCCGATAGGCAAACCCTCACGATCCAGGTCTTCGAGGGCCAGCCGAAGGGGGTGCTGTTCGCGCTCGGTGAGCCACTCGAGGAGCCCTCCGTGTTCGCCCGAGCGCCTCAACTGGCGTTCGAGGGCATCAATTTCGGACTCATCATCGCCATGGCAGCCCTCGGCCTTTCGCTGATTTTCGGCACAACGGGACTGGTCAACTTCGCGCACGGTGAACTGGTCACCCTGGGTGCGCTGCTGGCCTGGTTCGGCGATGTGGTCCTGGGCTGGCCGTTGCTCTTCGCCGGGGCGATCGCGGTGTTCCTCTCCGGGTTGGCGGGCTGGCTCCAGGACAGATTCTTCTGGGGCAAGCTCAGGCAGCGGGGGACCGGCTTGATCGCCATGCTGGTCATCTCGATCGGTCTCTCGGTCCTCATCCGGCACATCTATCTGTACTTCTTCGGCGGCCAGCCCCGTCCGTACGCCGACTTCCAGGGTCAGGCGGGCATGGCGCTCGGCCCGATCAGCGCCACGCCCAAGAGCATCTTCAGCATCGTCCTGGCGACGATCGTGATCGTGGCCGTTGGCATCGCCTTGCTCAAGACCCGTTTCGGCAAGGCCACGCGCGCGGTCGCGGACAATCCGGCCCTAGCCGCGTCGTCGGGGATCAACGTCGACGGCGTGATCCGGATCGTCTGGACCGTGGGCACCGCCCTTGCCGCCCTCGCGGGCATGCTGCTCGGGGTTTCCCAGCAGGTGCATTGGCAGAGCGGGTTCCAGATTCTGCTGCTCATCTTCGCCGGGGTCATTCTCGGCGGCCTCGGCACCGCGTTCGGCGCCCTGGTGGGCAGCCTGGTCGTCGGCCTGTTCATTCAGCTGTCCACCCTCTGGGTGCCGCCGGAGCTGAAGAACGTAGGAGCGCTGGCAATCCTGATCATCATTCTCCTCTTTCGGCCGCAGGGCATCCTCGGTCGTCGCGAGCGGGTCGGCTGAGGCGAAAGGGAGCACATCATGGACTGGGAATTCATCCTGTCAAGCGCCCTGCGCGCTGGCGTCGGTGTCGAGGCTGTTGTCTTCTGCCTCGCCGCTGTCGGCCTGAACGTCCACTTCGGCTACACCGGCCTGCTCAACTTCGGTCAGGTCGCCTTCCTCGCGATCGCCGCCTACGGCCTTGCCATGACCGTGTCTACCTTCGGGTTGTCGTTCTGGCTCGGTATTCTCGTCGGGCTACTCGGTGCGGTCGTGCTGGCGCTGTTGCTCGGTGTGCCCACCCTGCGACTGAGAGCCGATTACCTCGCGATCGTCACGATCGCGGCAGCCGAGATCATCCGGCTGCTGTTCCGCTCGGTGACCTTGCACGAGTACACGGGTGGGTCCGACGGGCTGCAGGCATTCGCCGATGAGTTCTACGCGATGAACCCATACTCCGAAGGCAGACTCGGATTCGGTCCGCTGACCTTCGACTACCGCGTTTTCTGGGTGCTCACAGTCGGCTGGGGCCTGGTCGCCTTGTCCACGTTGCTGGTGTGGCTGTTGATGCGCAGCCCATGGGGCAGGGTGGTCAAGGGCATCCGGGAGGATGAGCACGCCGTGCGCAGCCTCGGCAAGAGTGTGTTCTCCTACAAGATGCAGGCGCTGGTGCTCGGTGGCGTCATCGGTTCCCTCGGCGGCTTCATTTTCGCTCTTGGTAGCGCGGCCGTGCAGCCGGACGCATACGGCAGCCAGCTCACCTTCTTCGCCTACGTCATCGTGATCCTCGGCGGCGCGGCACGGGTTCTCGGCCCGATCGTCGGTGCGGTGATCTTCTGGTTCCTGCTGATCTTCATCGAGGCAGTCCTGAGGTCGGCGGTATCCGTCGGCTACATCCCCACCGACATCATGGACACCACCCAGGCCAGCCAGGTTCGGTTCATCCTCGTCGGGCTCGGGCTCGCACTGCTGGTGATCTACCGGCCGCAAGGTATCTTCGGAGATAAGAGGGAGATCGCTCTCCATGCACGCTGATGAATCGGCTCCCGGTGCCACCGGCACCGAGGCCACGAGAGGCAAAGACGCAGCGCAGGCTGCCCTCGCGGGGTTGCCCACGGAACCCGGCGTGAACAAGCCTGACGCGATTCTGGTCGCCGACAACGTGGTTCGGCGCTTCGGCGGGCTCACCGCCGTGGACGTCGAGCACTTAGAGATCCAGCGGGGTGCGATCACCGCGTTGATCGGGCCCAACGGGGCGGGTAAGACCACCTTCTTCAACCTGATCACAGGTTTCGACGAACCGAACTCGGGGACGTGGGACTTCAACGGCCGCAAGCTGAACGGCGTGCGGGCGCACAAGGTGGCGCGCAGGGGAATGGTCCGCACCTTCCAGCTCACCAAGGTGCTGCCCGCCCTCACCGTGATGCAGAACATGCGGCTCGGCGGCACCGGACAGCGCGGCGAGAATTTCTTCCTGGGACTGATTCCCCCGCTGTGGAAGGCTCAGGAAGCTGAGATCACCGAGCGGGCGATGGCACTGCTTGACCGGTTCAACCTGGTGAAGCTGAAGGATGACTTCGCGGGTTCGCTCTCGGGTGGTCAGCGCAAGCTGCTGGAGATGGCTCGCGCTTTGATGGTCCAGCCGGAGCTGGTGATGTTGGACGAGCCGATGGCGGGGGTCAATCCCGCCCTCACCCAATCGCTGCTGCACCACGTCAAGGACCTGCGCGAGCAGGGCATGACCGTGCTGTTCGTCGAGCACGACATGGACATGGTGCGCGACATCAGCGACTGGGTGATCGTGATGGCCCAGGGCAAAATCATCGCCGAGGGCACACCGCGCAGCATCATGGCCGACGAGCGGGTTATCGACGCCTACCTCGGCGCTCACCACGACACGCCGCTCACGGCCGAGGAAGAGGAAGCCATCATCGCCAAGGCTGAGGCGGAACTGGCCGGGGAGAGCACCGATAAGAAGGGTGGTTCGCAATGACCGAGGAGATTCCCGCGGTCGAGACCGCCGAGACCAGGGCCGAGTCCGTCGTCGACCGCAGTGTGCACCTCGCCGCTGCCGAGGGTGCCGTGCTGCGCGCCGATGACGTCGTCGCGGGCTACATCCCCGAGGTGCACATTCTCAACGGCGCTGACCTGTATGTGCAGCCGGGCGAAC
The DNA here is from genome assembly GCA_050701115.1 of Haloechinothrix sp. Lineage (GTDB taxonomy): Bacteria > Actinomycetota > Actinomycetes > Mycobacteriales > Pseudonocardiaceae > JBOHER01. Next base: position 17,674 of record JBOHER010000029.1, read on the forward strand.
TGGTCGGCATCATCGGCCCCAACGGTGCAGGCAAGTCCACCCTGCTCAAGGCGATGTTCGGTCTGGTGAACGTCACGTCGGGAACGGTGACGCTGCACGGAAAGGTCATCACCAATATGAAGGCGCACACCCTGGTGCGCAGAGGTGTCGGCTACGTGCCACAGACGAACAACGTCTTCCCGAGCCTGACCATCGAAGAAAACCTCGAGATGGGGGTCTTCCAGACCCCGAAGAAGTTCGCCGAACGGTTCGACCTGGTCGCCGACCTGTTTCCCGCCTTGGCGGATCGTCGCAAGCAACGGGCCGGGTCGCTCTCCGGTGGCGAGCGGCAGATGGTGGCGATGGGCCGGGCGCTGATGATGGAGCCGTCCGTGCTGTTCCTCGACGAGCCCTCAGCGGGCCTGTCGCCCGCGCTGCAGGACGAGGTGTTCATCCGCGTCCGGCAGATCAACAGCACCGGCGTGTCCGTGGTCATGGTGGAGCAGAACGCCCGGCGCTGTCTGCAGATCTGCGACCGCGGCTACGTGCTCGACCAGGGGCGCAACGCCTACACCGCGACCGGCGAGCAATTGATCAACGACCCCAAGGTGATCGAGTTGTACCTCGGGACGCTCGCCGAAGTGCGGTAGCGGTCGGGACAACGAAGGAGGCCGAGGGCCCGGCGCCCTCGGCCTCCTTCTTATCGGTGTGCCTCAGTTCAGCAGATCAGATCTTGCCGGATCGGTACTCGATGGCCTCGTAGTTGTTGTCAGCCCCGAATTCGTTGATCGCGATCGTGGCTTCCGCCGGGTCGCCGGCCTCGTTGAACTCGATCGGGCCGCTGATGCCGTCGTAGTCGATGTCCGTGCCCTCTTCGAGCAACTCCTTGCAGTCGGCGAAGGTGGTGCACTTCTCGCCACCCGAGCTCACTTCCTGCAGCTTGCTGGCGATCGCGGTACCCGAGTCGTTACCCGCCGCGATGGCGGCCAGTGCGACCAGGATGGCCGCGTCGTAGGACTCCGGACCGTAGAGCGTCACCCGGACGTCCTCGTTGATTTCCGTGAGCCGCTCCTCGAAGTCGGGCTTGACCTCGGCACTCGGGAACGTGGCCTTCGCGCCTTCAAGCGTGCCCTCTGGCAGGTCATCGCCGTAGTTGTTGGTGTTGCCGTCCACGAGGTACCAGTTGAACTCCGGCGCAGGCATACCCTGCTTGATCAGCTCGGCGAAGATCTTCGTCGATTCGGCGAAGCCGATGATCACGATGCCCTGACATCCCGCGGCCTTGACCTGAGAGACCTCGGCGGAGAACTCCGCCGCTTTCGGGTCGTAGATGATCTTCTCGACGACCTCGCCGCCCGCGTCCTGGATCGCGGTCTCGGTGTTGTCGGCAAGGCCGGTGCCGTAGGCGTCCTGCAGCGCGAGGATGCAGGTGGCCGCGTTGCCGTCGGAGACAACGAGGTCGCCGAGCACCCGGCCCTGCAGCTTGTCCGGCGGTGCGGTCCGGAAGTACAGGCCTTCGTCCTCGTAGGTGGTGAACTGGTCCGAGGTGTTGGCAGGCGAGATCATCGCGACGTCCCGGCCGATGATCTTGTCGATCACGCTGAGCGAGACCGAGGAGGAGGCCGCGCCAAGAATGACATCGGCCTTCTGTGCGAGCAGGGAGTCCGTTGATGCGCCTGCGATGTTGCTCTCGGTGTCACCCGAGTCGGCGTGCTCTCGCACGACATCCTTGCCCAGCACACCACCGGCTTCGTTGATGTCCTCGACTGCGAGGTCGACGCCTGCGAGCATCGGCGGGCCGAGGAACGCGAGCGATCCGGTGTCGGGCAGCAGCGAGCCGATGGTCAGTACGCCGTCGCCCTCCTTGACCTCGATTTGGGGTGCTGCGGGGGCCTCAGGTTCGGCGCCATTGTCACCCTCGCCGCAGGCGGCAAGCACGATACCGGCGGTGGCCGCTACCGCGATGCCCCTGAGCAGGGGAAGTGATCGAGCCATCTGTAATCGTCTCCTCGATGGTCCTACGTACCGGTGATCCCCATGGGTCGCCGAGCACGGATGATGTGGCCTGGAACATAGCGCACAGATGTCTCTGCGCAAGCTGCAGAGAAGTTACGGACCGCTCTCGTTGTGCGTTCGTGATCTCCCGGTTCCGACCGGCCTACGCGCCCGGAGCCTTGTCGCGAATGACGCAGGTCAGCCGGGCGGTGCAGGTGCGCCGACCCGATTCGTCGCTGATCACTGTTTCCACCGTGATGGTGCCGCGTCCGACGTGCACCGGCGTCGCCACCCCGGTGACCATGCCTTCCCGGACGGCGCGATGGTGGGTGCAGGACAGTTCGAGACCCATGGCCGCGCGCTGCGGGCCCGCGTTGAGCGCGGCGCAGATGGAGCCGAGTGCTTCCGCCAGTGAGGCGTTGGCGCCGCCGTGCAGCAGTCCGTAGGGCTGCAGATTGCCCTTCACCGGTATCGTGCCGACCACCCGTCCGGGGGTCGCCTGGACGATGGCCAGGCCCAGCTTGTCGTTCAGCTGCTGGTCGGCGTAGGCCGGATCAATCGTGTAATCGGCGAACTGCTCGCTCACTGACGGGTCGGTCAACGCTGCCTCCTCGTGGGCATGCAAGACATCGAGTGTCGGGGCATCACCCTAGACTCGCAGCTGTGAGCCCGATCGAGAAGACCGCAGTAGCGCAGGACACAGCCACGCACACCCCGGGCAGTCACGCTCCCGGGGCCAGGCCCCGGCTGTTACTGATCGATGGTCACTCGATGGCCTACCGCGCCTTCTACGCCGTGCCTGCCGACCGGTTCCGGACCACCACCGGCCAGGTCACCAACGCGGTTTTCGGCTTCACTGCGATGCTGATCAACCTGCTGCGCGATGAGCAGCCCACCCACCTGGCCGTCGCCTTCGACGTATCCCGGCAGACCTTCCGCTCGGAGACCTTCGCGGACTACAAGGCGACCCGCACGGCCACCCCGGACGACTTCAAGGGCCAGGTCTCGCTGATCGGGGATGTGCTCGGCGTACTGGGCGTCCCGGTGCTGCGTAAGGAGGGCTACGAGGCCGACGACATCATCGCCACGCTGACCACCCAGGCCCGCGAACTGTCCTACGACGTGCTCATCTGTACCGGTGACCGGGACGCCCTGCAGCTGGTGTGCGAGGACGTGACGGTGCTGTATCCACGCAAGGGCGTCTCGGACCTGGTGCGGTTCGATCCGGCGGCGGTCGAGGCCAAGTACGGGCTGTCGCCGATCCAGTACCCGGATTTCGCGGCGCTTCGGGGCGACCCGTCGGACAACCTGCCCGGCATCCCTGGCGTGGGGGAGAAGACCGCGGCCAAATGGATCAAGCAGTTCGGTTCGCTTGGCCTCTTGGTCGACCGGATCGATGAGGTCAAGGGCAAGGTCGGCGACGCGCTGCGTGCCCACGTGGACAGCGTGCTGCTCAATCGCAGGCTCACCGAACTGGTGCGCGACGTTGCGCTCGACGCCACCCCCGCCGATCTTGAGCTGCGGCCGTGGGATCGGGACGCGGTGCACCAGCTGTTCGACGAACTCGAGTTCCGGGTTCTGCGCGATCGGTTGTTCGCCACGCTGACCAGCGCCGAGCCGGAGGCCGAGGAAGGTTTCGATGTGCGCGGCGGGGCGGTGGAGTCCGGCGGGCTCGCGGCCTGGCTCGGCAGACACGCGCCCGCGGGCGCCAAGGTGGGCCTCTCGGTGCGCACCCTTGGCTCCTCGGTGTCGGCCGACCTGCTGTCGGTCACCCTGGCCGCCGCGGACGGTGACGGGTGCTTTCTGGACGTCTCCCGGTTGGCTCCCGCCGGCGAGCATGCGCTTGCCGGGTGGCTGGCCGACCCGGCCGTGGCCAAGGTCGGGCATTCCGGCAAGACCGCGATGCACGCCATCCGAGCGCGCGGGTGGTCGCTGGCCGGGCTGGTTATGGACACCGCGCTCGCCGCCTATCTGGTACGGCCGGGTCAGCGGTCTTTCGCGCTGGACGACCTCGTGCTCCGCTATCTGGGCCGGGAGCTGCGCACCGAGTCCGACGGCGACAGCGGACAGCTGTCGTTGCTGGACGCGGGCGACGGTGAGAGCCAGCTGATCGAGGCCGAGTTGCTGCGCGCCCGCGCGATCATCGAACTCTCCGACGCGCTGGCCGAGGAGGTCGGCAAGATCGGGGCGGCCGGCCTGCTCGACGAGATCGAGATGCCGCTGTTCAGCGTGATCGCGGACCTCGAATCCGCGGGCGTCGCGGTGGATGTCGAGCAGCTCACCGCATTGGAAGCGCATTACGCCGACCGGGTCAAGCAGGCGGCAGAAGAGGCCTACGCGGTGATCGGCAAGCAGATCAACCTGGGTTCGCCCAAGCAGCTGCAGGTGGTGCTCTTCGAGGAACTGGGCATGCCCAAGACCAAGCGCACCAAGACCGGGTACACGACCGACGCGGAGGCGCTGCAGGCCCTGTTCGTCAAGACCGAGCACCCGTTCCTGCAGCATCTGCTCGAGCACCGGGACGCCACCAGGCTCAGGACCACGGTGGAGGGTCTGCTCACGTCGGTCGCCGACGACGGGCGCATTCACACCACCCTGCAGCAGACCATCGCGGCGACCGGGCGGCTGTCGTCCACCGAGCCGAACCTGCAGAACATCCCGGTGCGCACCGAGGAAGGTCGCCGGATCAGGGACGCGTTTGTGGTGGGTGAAGGGTTCGCCGGGCTGATGACGGCCGACTACAGCCAGATCGAGATGCGGATCATGGCTCACCTGTCCGGCGACGAAGGCCTGATCGAGGCGTTCAACACCGGCGAGGACCTGCACACCTTCGTGGCGTCGAAGGCGTTCTCGCTGCCGCCGCAGGAGGTCACGCCCGAGCTGCGCTACCGGGTCAAGGCGATGTCCTACGGGCTCGCCTACGGTTTGTCCGCCTATGGCCTCGCGCAGCAGTTGCAGATCTCGGCCGAGGAAGCAAAGCAGCAGATGGACGTTTACTTCGCCCGCTTCGCCGGGGTGCGGGACTACCTGCGTTCGGTCGTGGTGGAGGCGGGCAAGGTCGGCTACACGGAAACCATCTTCGGCAGGCGGCGCTACCTGCCCGACCTGGGCAGTGACAACCGCCAGCGCCGTGAGATGGCCGAGCGGATGGCGCTCAACGCGCCCATCCAGGGCAGCGCGGCCGACATCATCAAGGTCGCCATGCTGGGCGTGCATCGGGCACTGGCTGATCAGCACCTGCGCAGCAGGATCCTGCTGCAGGTGCACGACGAGCTCGTGCTGGAGGTCGCCCAAGGAGAGCGCGATCAGCTGGAGGCCCTGGTGCGCAAGGAGATGGGTTCCGCATACCAGCTGGCCGTCCCGCTGGAAGTCTCCATTGGCTACGGACATTCTTGGAACGACGCCGCCCACTGAGCGGCGCAGCCTGTCCACAATGCGGCACGATGGGGTTGTGGTCGGCGGTAACGTAAGACCATGCCTGCCCGTCGCGCGCTCGTCCTCGGCGGCACCGGAATGTTGGCCGGTGTCACAAGTTGGCTGGTTGGTGAGGGATGGCACGTCGTGCTGCCGAGCAGGCGCTACAGCCCCATCGCCTGTGATGAACTCGAGCCCGCCGAGGGTCGGCCTGGTGCGATTCGGCCAGGCCGCGCCTTGTGGGTCGAGGCCAGGTGGGAGCGCCCGCAACTGCTCGCGCGGGACGCCGCGAAGGCGCTGGGCGGCCAGGCCGATCTGCTCGTGGCCTGGGTGCACGGCGGATACCGGGTCCCTGTGCTCGAGGCGGTCGCAGGCCTGCTCTCCGAAACGGCGCCGATCGTGGAGGTACACGGCGATGTGGTCAGCGACCCGTTGCGTGCGCTGCCGGAGCCTGCCATGCCCGGTCATCCGACCCAGCGGGTGGTGCTCGGCTACGTCCGCGACCACGGCGCGATGCGCTGGTTGTCGCACCGGGAGATCGTCCGAGGCGTGCTCGTCGCGGTGCGACGGGCATTGGACGACCGCCCGCTGACCGAATACCAGGTCGGCGAGCTCCCGGCACCCGCGCCGCATTAACGGAAGGTGGCCGCAGGCTTGGCGGTCCATTTCGTCCACAGCGGACGGTAGCCTTGGCGCGGCCAGAACACCGAGGACAGCGGATTGGCGATGTCGTAATACAGGTAGGTCCCACGCACGCCATCGACGGTGAGCTCGCGATGCGCCTCGGCCATCAGGGCCCGGCCAATCCCGGAGCCCCGAGCCGCGGGCGTCACCGACAGCGTGCCGACGTAACCCCAGCGGCCATCGGGCAGCAGCCCTTCGATCGAGCTACCCGGAACAGGGGACGACCAACCGCAACTGGCCACGCCCACCGCGACGCCTGCCAGCTCTGCCACCAAGACCCGGCCACCGAACATCAGGGCGCGCTGGAGCGGCCGGAACAGGAGGTGTTCGGCGTTCTCGCGGGCAGTCCCGCCGATCACGTCGACCGAGTAGCGAAGTTCGGCCAGTTCGAGCGCGACCAGGTCGTCGAGGTCGGCTGTGGTGGCCCTGCGTACCACCACGTCGGTGCGTGCTGCCGTCGTACCGGACTGCCGCTCGCGGACCGCGAAGGTCGTCATGGGCACGAATCCGTGCGCGCGGAGGGCAGGTGCCACCGCGACGTCCCTGCTCGGCCAGCGCACCTGCGCCGCCGTGTCCGGGTCGGTGACCTCGGAGGAGGGCACCTCGCGGTCGATCCAGGATCGGAAGGCGGCTAGCGCGGCGTCCATGCCTGCCCGCCCGGTGTCGCCGAGCAGCGGAGTGAACTCCCAGACCACCCGGGGCTGCCAGAGGCTTTCCACCGAATCGGGGCCGTGCACGGCTCGGTAGACGCTGCCGTGCACCTGTCGCCCGTCGCGCAGGCTGGCGATGATCACTTCGCCCGCCGGGAGCTGGGAAACCGGCGGAAGCAGCGGATCCAGCGCGGCGAACAGGTCCGCCTGCGTCGCGACCAGGTTCGTCACGGTGTGCGCCGGGTGCGGAAGATCGCTGTGCCGGGAAACAGCTTGCCGCGCAGCGGGCTCCACTGTCCCCAGGTGCGGGCATGGTCGTCGGGCCATTCCGGCTCGACCAAATCCTCGAGCACGAATCCGGCACCGTGCAGAGTCCGCACATAATCACCAAGGGTGCGGTGGTACTCGACGTAGGTGGCCGTGCCATCGTCGTCCACCTCCACATACGGGGTGCGGTCGAAGTACGGCTGGGTCGCGGTCAGCCCGAGTGGACCGGGGTCGTCGGGAAAGATCCACCGCATCGGGTGGGTTACCGCGAACACCCACGGCGAACCGGGTCGCAGTACGCGGTGAACCTCGGCGAAGACGGCGTTGAGCGACTCGACGAAGGGGAGCGCGCCGAAGGCCGAACAGGCAACGTCGAAGCTCGCCGAAGCGATGGGGAGGTGCTCGGCATTGGCCCGGATCAACGGAACGGACACCCCGGTTCGGTCGTTGGCCAGCCGGGCGTGCCGAAGCATCCCCTCGGAGAGATCAAGGCCGACCGCCCGCGCACCGAGTGCGACCAGCCAGCGTGCGCAGGGCGCCGAGCCACATCCGACTTCGAGGACATCTTTGCCTCGCACGGCACCGAGCAACCCGACATCGCCTTCCCGCAAGCCTTCCGGGCACCAGCGGAACTCGACGTCGCCGAGAAACTCTCCGTGGGTGGCGTGGTAGTCGTCCGCATCGGCGTCCCACCAGGCGATATTCGCCGAGATGGCCTCACCGGCAGGCACCTCACGATGGGCGATACCGACGGTCCCGAGCTGTGTTTCGGCGCTCGGCCGCGGCTGGTCAGCGGGGACGGGAGGGGTGGACACGGAGGACATCCTTTCAGGCATGGCCCCTGTTTGTGCGGGTCGGAGGCAGCCGCGTAGGATAACGCAAGCGCAGTGGGTTCGCGCTGCCTCTCACTCGGCTCAGGTTCGCCGGGCTCCGGGTCGCGCACCGTATGCGGTGATGTCGGCGGCCGATCGTGTCTGGGCGTTCGTAATCTACCGTCTGTATCCACAGCGTGTGCAGATTGAACAACGCAATCCAGCCATAGACACCCAATCCATTACCGGAGCAACCCACCTAATGTCCACCGACACCACCGCCGCCCCGACTGCGCCCGCGCAGGCCCAGCAAGTCGCCATCAACGACATCGGGTCGGAGGAAGACTTCCTCGCTGCCATCGACAAGACGATCAAGTACTTCAATGACGGCGACATCGTTGAAGGCACCATCGTCAAGGTCGATCGGGACGAGGTCCTGCTCGACATCGGTTACAAGACCGAGGGCGTCATCCCCTCGCGTGAGCTGTCCATCAAGCACGATGTCGACCCGGCCGAGGTTGTCAAGGTCGGCGACGAGGTCGAGGCCCTCGTTCTCCAGAAGGAGGACAAAGAAGGCCGCCTGATCCTGTCCAAGAAGCGTGCCCAGTACGAGCGTGCGTGGGGCACCATCGAGGAGCTCAAGGAGTCCGACGAGCCGGTCTCCGGCACCGTGATCGAGGTTGTCAAGGGTGGTCTGATCCTCGACATCGGCCTGCGCGGCTTCCTGCCCGCGTCGCTGGTCGAGATGCGCCGCGTGCGCGACCTGCAGCCGTATGTGGGGCGTGAGCTCGAGGCGAAGATCATCGAGCTGGACAAGAACCGCAACAACGTGGTCCTGTCCCGCCGCGCTTATCTCGAGCAGACCCAGTCCGAGGTTCGCAGCGAGTTCCTCAACGCGCTGGCCAAGGGGCAGGTCCGCAAGGGTGTTGTCTCTTCGATCGTGAACTTCGGTGCGTTCGTCGACCTGGGTGGCGTGGACGGCCTCGTGCACGTCTCTGAGCTGTCGTGGAAGCACATCGACCACCCGAGCGAGGTCGTCGAGGTCGGTACCGAGGTCACCGTCGAGGTGCTCGACGTCGACATGGACCGCGAGCGGGTGTCTCTCTCGCTGAAGGCGACCCAGGAAGACCCGTGGCGCCAGTTCGCCCGCACGCACGCGATCGGCCAAATCGTGCCGGGCAAGGTCACCAAGCTGGTTCCGTTCGGTTCGTTCGTCCGCGTGGAGGACGGCATCGAGGGCCTTGTGCACATCTCCGAGCTGGCCGAGCGGCACGTGGAGCTGCCCGAGCAGGTGGTTCAGGTCAACGGCGACGTCATGGTCAAGGTCATCGACATCGATCTCGAGCGCCGTCGCATCTCGCTCTCACTCAAGCAGGCCACCGAGGGCTTCACGCCGGACTCGGAGTTCGACCCCACCCAGTACGGCATGGTTGCCGAGGACGACGCCGAGGGCAACTACATCTACCCCGAGGGCTTCGACCCGGACACCCAGGAGTGGCAGGACGGCTACGACAAGCAGCGTGAGGAGTGGGAGAAGCAGTACGCGGACGCTCACGTGCGCTACGAGCAGCACATGAAGCAGGTCGCCAAATCCGCTGAGGCCGACGCCGAGGCCGCCACACAGGGCGGCGACGACTCGGGTGCCGTTGCAGGCGAGCAGAACTACTCGAGCGCCGCTCCGTCACCCAGCTCCGGCGGTAACAGCGGCACGCTGGCCAGCGACGCCCAACTGGCCGCGCTGCGGGAGAAGCTCTCCGGCGGCAACTGACCGCACTGGCTCGCACCAAGGCCCCGTTTCCTCTGGCGGAAACGGGGCCTTAGCGCGTTGAGCGTGCTTGTGCCTGGAGGGTTATTCACAAGTCAGTTGGCGGGGGCCACCCGGAGGGTGGCTCGCGACGACTGACTGCAGGTGAGGGGCGTGATTGAGGTGAGCGCGCCGTGGTGAATAGCCCGACTTATGAGTAAGACACCAGGTTATGTCGTTGCAGGGGCCCAGATGTGCTCGTGCGCGGTGGCGCGAGCCCTGCGCCGCAACCCGGAAAGGCTGTGCTTGGCCGGAACCAGCAGGGATGTCAGCCAGGTACGCCGGTAGTCCGCGAGCGCCAAGGCCACCTGACGATGCTGGACGCAGTGCACAAGACCCGGCAATCCAAGCCGGTGCCTGCCACTGTGCTTTGCTCGCATCGTTCCTCCATGTGGGCGATCCTCCGTGGGAGGACGGTACGCAATCCATGCCCCCATGGCCGGTAGGCCCTCGGCGTGTCACTCACAACGGTTATGTAACGCGCCACAGAAGGATTGCGGAGATCAACTTTGGTCCGGCCGATCTGACCGAGTTCCGCACTGGTTCAATGCCCACATGCTGCGAGTGGGCCTGACCGGTGGTATCGGTGCCGGAAAATCAACAGTGGCGACACGGCTCGCCGAGCACGGCGCCCTCCTGATCGACGCGGACGCGATCGCGCGCGAGGTCGTCGAACCTGGTAAGCCCGCGCTCGCGGCTATCGTGGCGGCCTTCGGCGAAGATGTGCTCGATTCGGAAGGCGGGCTGAACCGGCAGGCACTGGCAGCCAAGGCATTCGTCGACGACGAATCCCGCACTCGGCTGAACGGGATCATGCACCCGCGGATCGGTGCGCGCACCGGTGAGTTGATCGCCAAGGCCAATCCCGATGCGGTCGTAGTGCACGACATTCCGTTGCTCGTCGAGGGCGGGCTGGCTCCCGCCTACCACGTAGTCATCGTGGTGGACGCCCCCGAGGAGCTCAGGGTGCGCAGGCTGGTGCACTCGCGCGGGATGGACGAGGTGGACGCGCGCGCACGGATCGCGGCGCAGGCAACCGAGTCGCAGCGTCGGGCCGCCGCCGACATCTGGCTGGACAACAGTGGCCATCAGGACGCCATCGAGGCGGAGGTCGACGCACTCTGGGCAGACCGGCTGGTGCCGTTCGAAGCCAATGTCAGGTTGCATCGATGCCACCGCTATGGTTCGCCGCGGCTGGTCGCACCGAACCCGCAATGGCCTGCGCAGGCTGAGCGGGCGATGGCTCGGATCGCGCTTGCGGCGGGGGAGAAGGCCCTGCGGGTTGATCACATCGGGTCCACGTCGGTTCCCGGACTCGTCGCCAAGGACATCATCGACCTTCAGTTGACGGTGGAATCGTTGGCCGACGCCGAGGCTGTGGCGAGTGCGCTGTCCAATGTGGGGTTTCCGCTGCGCCCGCGGATCGACCACGACCGCCCGAAGCCGGCGAGCCCCGATGTGGAGCAGTGGCGGAAGCGGTTCCATTGTGGCGCAGACCCCGCTCGCCCTGTGAACCTGCATGTACGGGTGGCCGGAACGGCGAGCTGGAGGTTCGCCCTGTTGTTCCGCGACTGGATTCGTGCCGAGGGAAGCGTGCGAGCCGAGTACGCGGAGCTGAAGCAGCGCCTAGCCGCTGAGTTCGAAGCCGATGACGACTCGACCCGCTATGCCGAGGCCAAGGAACCCTGGTTCGACAAGGCCTTTACGCGGGCCGAGGAATGGGCTGAGCGCACCGGCTGGACGCCCTGACGCGCGTTGCGTGCACTGAAAGGGCCTTTCACCACGATCAGCGCACTGAAGGCGTCTTTCAGCATCCCCACGATCATGGGGACGTAAGCGAGCACCGCGATCGCGTAGCCCCAGGCGAGGGTGAGCACAGGACCTTTGTGCCGGCTCGGGCGGCGTCGCACGCGACCGGACGCCGACGGGCTGGACCAGCGTAGCTGCCAACCGGAACCCTCCTGTCGTGTCGGCTCTGCTACCTCACCGGCGCCGCCAGGACAGCGTGATGCCCAGAGTGGACAACCATCGCCGCAGGTCGTATCGATGGTGGGCAAGAGCGTCCACGGTCGCATACGTGGTCCGCAGCGCCCACCCGGCCTCCTCAGCGCTGACCATTCCAGCCATCTGCGCGGCGAGCAGTTCGTCGGTGTCCAGCACCGTGGTGTCCTTGCCGGAACGCAACACGATGTCCAGGTACAGGTCGCGTGCCTGCCACCGCTCGTGGTCGTGGTCGATGGCGACGACGTCCAGGTAGAAGTCCTGGTCACGCTCGTGACCGGGATTGAACCAGAAGTCGGTGACCCGCAGGCCCAGCGTGGGCAGCAGCCAGGATTCGAGGTACCGGAACTGCGCTCGGCCGGGGGTGAGCCGCGCCATATAGAGCCCGAAGGGTTCTACCCGGAACTCCTCGACCTTGCGCACAAGGCCTTTGGGGTCCGTATTGGTCATCGCGGTCAGGTCGAAGGTTTCCACCTTGGGCGCATGCGGTTCGCCGATCACGCACGCCATCGTGCCGGATCCGGCCGCGGGGGCGCGG
>JBOHER010000030.1:0-1550 GCA_050701115.1 Haloechinothrix sp.
GCATGATGATGTGGATGGTGCTGTGGGGGGTCGTCGGCTTGGCCCTCATCGGCTTGTCGATCGCCGGAATCGTGTGGGTCGTCCGTCGCGGCGACAGCCACCAGCGACCTAACCCGTCCGCGGAGTCCCCTGAGGACGTCTTGAAAAGGCGGTACGCCGCGGGGGAGATCGATGAAGACGAGTTCCTTCGCCGGAGAGCCGGACTCGACTGAGAACGTTTCACGTGTCGTGGGCGGGGATTTGGCGTTGCCGCGGACACCTACCGGATCACCCAAGTGTCTTGCATCAGTAGATCTGCGCGCGTCTGCTGACGAACTGTCAGCACAATAAAGAGGATCAGGGGTATTCATCTGACCGGAGTAGCCTGAGACGGTGACTTTGCTGGCGCCGCGCCCGAGCGTGCACTTTCCGAGATCGGCCGGGGAGTTCCGGTCGTGGTTCGGCACCGACGCGGACTGCCTGGACTACCTGGACTGGCTGCGTTGGCCCGACGGGTTCGTATGCCCGCGGTGTCAGAACGCCGGGGGCTGGGCGGTCGCCGATGGCGGATACCGTTGCGCGTCTTGCGGAGCGCGGACGGCGGTCACAGCGGGCACGGTGTTCGACCGCCGGCGGACGCCGCTGACGGTGTGGTTCGAGGCATGCTGGTTGTTCGCCTCGCAGAAGGACGGGCTGTCCGCGTTGAGTCTGCAGCGGGCGCTGGAGATCGGCTCCTACCCGACCGCGTGGGCGATGCTCCATCGGCTGCGTTCGGTGCTGGTGCGCCCGGGCCGGGACCGGTTGATTGGCACGGTCGAGGTCGACGAAACCTACATCGGCGGTGAGGAGCCGGGGCTGCGCGGCGGCCGCGCCAAGGGCAAGAAGGCCCTTGTGGGTATTGCCGTTGAGCTCAAGGAACCTCGTGGGTACGGCCGGGCACGGATGGCGATCCTGGCCGACGGGTCCGCCAAGTCGTTGCACGCCTTCGTCACCGACCACGTTGAACCGGGCGCCCGCGTCATCACCGACGGCTGGACCGGGTATCGCGGCATCGACAAGTCCGGCTACGCCCACGAACCCCGCAGCCAACGCGCGGCACGTGCTCGGGGGGAGGACCCCGGCGAACTGCTCCCGGCAGTCCATCGCGTGGCCTCACTGGCCAAGCGATGGCTACTCGGTACCCACCAGGGCTCAGTCGACGAGGCGCATCTGCACAGCTACCTCAACGAGTTCGTCTTCCGCTTCAACCGCCGCCGATCGCGCAGCAGAGGCTTGGTCTTCTACCGCGTGCTCGAACTCGCCGTCTCGCACACGCCGGTGCGTTACCGCGACTTGGTGGCCGACCCACGGCCCAAGCGGACGCGGCCCTCACCACCCGGAAGACGCGGCCACCCACCGAGCCTGGACAGGCCCCGAGCGTCTCAACCATGGAGAACGTCCTGACCTGCGCTACTCCGGTCAGATGAATACCCCTGAGCCCGCGCAACCCGACGAGACATATCCAGCGGAAACGGATTCAGGATCGGACCGCTGCCCACGTCCCGGTGGAAGTCATAGAACCGACGTAGCAC
>JBOHER010000031.1:0-10334 GCA_050701115.1 Haloechinothrix sp.
CTTCGGTCCAGACGGTGGCGCGGCCTTCGGGCCCATTGGCAGTGGTGGTGCGGCCGGTGGCGCCGCGACACCAGGCGGACAGGGCCTGGGAGCGGGTCGCGCCAGCGGCATTGGCACCCCCGGTGCCGGTGGTCCCGGTGGTGTCGCGGGAGGAGCTGCGGCCGGCGGCTCGGCGGCAGGCCGTGGCGGCATGGGCGGCATGATGGGTGGCGCGGGCGCAGGTCGGGGCCAGGTGCCGACGACCAGGAGCACCAGCGCAAGTACATCCAGGACAGCGACGACTGGTTCAAGCCCGAGCGGGACGAGGACGGCGGCATTCTGCGCGACCCGGTCACCGGCTATCCGGTCGTGCCTCCGGTCATCGGCGAATAGGGGGCGCACACGGTGATTCGTGACGAGATTTCCATCAGCCTGGAGACCTACACGACACTGCTCGACAGGGAGAATCTCGGCGAGCCGCACGCGACGCTGGCCGGTGGCGAACGGTGGTACTCACCGGACGACGATGCCCAGCGCAACACGCGGGTGCACAACGAACTTCGCAGGCTGGGGATTGTGGAGGGGACCCGGATCAGCGACGACTTCCTGGAAACCCTCACCGTGATGCAGCGGCCCTCGGTGGAGTACTACACGATCGCGGTGGTCGAGGGCAGCAGAACCACCGTCCGAGCCGCCGCGATGGGCCGGGACGCGGTGCTGGTCGGCTGCGACGGCTCGACCATCACCATCAGTCCGATCCCCGCCGAACAAAGCCGGTTTCCGGCTGGCCGCTGCGCTACCCGTTGTGCCAGCGGCACAGGTGCACTCCATGTCGTGCGACAGCACAGATATGGCAGCCCTGGAGAAGGACAAATCGCTGCCGCAGACCAACAGTGTCCGCGACGCCAAGCGAATGAAGCGGGTCCTCGACCAGGAGCGCACCAACGCCGGTCAGCTGTACGCGGCAGTCCGGGACGGCATCGGCGGGCGCAAGGCCACCACGACTCCGGTGCCGACCTGGATCGACACCGAATCCGGCCGTATCCTGCTCAGCCTCGACTCCAGCGGCTGGCTCAACCTGGTGGGCGCCGACACGTTCACGATCGCCAACAAGCTGCAGGACCTGGAAAAAGCCCTCCGCGGCTAGCGGCGTTCCCGTGCGGTGCGGGTGTGGCGCAGACGACTCGATACGCTTGCACTCATGTGTGGAATCGTGGGCTACGTCGGACATCGGCAGGCGCTGGACGTGGTGCTCGGCGGGCTTCGCCGCCTGGTGTACCGCGGCTACGACTCGGCCGGGGTCGCCGTGCTGGACGGCGCCGGCGTGCTGAACGTCGAGCGCAAGGCGGGCCGGCTCGGCAACCTGGAAGCCAAGCTCGACGAGGACGGCCGCGACCGGTTCGCGGGCACCGCGGGCATGGGCCACACCCGCTGGGCCACCCACGGTCCCCCGGTCGATCGCAACTCGCACCCGCACCGCGACACCACCAACAAGGTCGCCGTCGTACACAACGGCATCATCGAGAACTTCGCCGCGCTGCGCGCCGAACTGGAGGCCGGTGGCGTCGAATTGTCCAGCGACACCGACACCGAGACCACCGCGCACCTGATCGCGCACGCGCATGCCGAAGGCCCCACCGCGGGCGACCTCCCGGCCAGCGTGCGTGCGGTCTGTCGCCGGCTTGAGGGCGCATTCACCCTGGTCGTGACCCACGCCGACGTGCCAGACCAGATCGTGGCCGCCCGCCGGTCGTCCCCCTTGGTCGTCGGCGTTGGCGAGGGCGAGCACTTCGTCGCCTCCGACGTCGCCGCGTTCATCGAGCACACCCGGGACGCCGTCGAACTCGGCCAGGACCAGCTCGTGGTGATCACCCGCGAGGGATACGAGGTCACCGACTTCGCGGGCGAACCCGCCCAGGCCAAGCCTTTCACCGTGGACTGGGACCTGTCGGCCGCCGAGAAGGGCGGTCACGAATTCTTCATGCTCAAGGAAATCGAGGAACAGCCCGACGCGCTGGCCAACACGCTGCGCGGGCACTTCTCGAACGGCCGGGTCATTCTCGACGAGCTGCGCCTGTCCGACCAGGACCTGCGCGACGTGGACAAGGTCTTCGTGGTCGCCTGCGGTTCGGCGTACCACTCCGGCCTGGTCGCCAAGTACGCCATCGAGCACTGGTGCCGGCTGCCGGTCGAGGTCGAGCTGGCCAGCGAGTTCCGCTATCGCGACCCGGTTCTCGACCGGGACACGCTGGTGGTTGCCGTATCCCAGTCCGGCGAGACCGCGGACACTCTCGAGGCCGTCCGGCACGCCCGCGAGCAGAAGGCCCGCGTACTCGCCGTCTGCAACACCAACGGCGCGCAGATCCCCCGCGAGTCCGATGCGGTGCTCTACACCCACGCCGGCCCGGAGATCGGGGTGGCCTCCACCAAGGCGTTCCTCGCCCAGATCGCGGCTAACTACCTGGTGGGACTGGCCCTCGCACAGGCGCGCGGCACCAAGTACCCGGACGAGGTGGCCCGCGAATTCGCCGAGCTGGAGAAAACTCCAGCCGCGGTGCAGAAGGTGCTGTCCACCACCGAGCAGGTCAGGGCGATCGGCCGCAGGATCGCCGACTCCAGGGCGGTGCTGTTCCTGGGCAGGCACGTGGGCTTCCCGGTGGCGCTGGAAGGCGCGCTCAAGCTCAAGGAACTCGCCTACATGCACGCCGAAGGCTTCGCGGCAGGCGAGCTCAAGCACGGCCCGATCGCGTTGGTCGAGGACGGGCTGCCGGTCGTCGTGGTGATGCCGTCCCCCAAGGGCCGTGCGGTGCTGCACTCCAAGCTGCTGTCCAACATCAGCGAGATCCAGGCCCGCGGCGCGCGCACCATCGTGATCGCCGAGGAGGGCGACGAGACGGTGCGCCCGTACGCCGACGAACTCGTCGAGATCCCCGCGATGCCGACCTTGCTACAGCCCTTGGTAGCCACCGTGCCGCTGCAGGTGCTTGCCGCCGAGATCGCGCGCACCCGCGGCTACGACATCGACAAGCCGCGCAATCTGGCGAAGTCCGTCACAGTGGAGTAGCGCGGCCGTCGGGTCACCGGGCTGCCCTGGACCGGCGTGTGGGGCGAGCTGTACCAGCAGGTCGCCACGGCCACCGGCAAGGCCTCCGCCGATGCGGCATCGGACAACCGGGATCCGGGCGGGCGAACTCGACGCGCTCGGCAAGCCGGGCGGCTGAGGCGCTGCCGGTGCCCCGATCCGGTGGTGCGGGTGGCCACGAAGGGCACGGCGGACCCTCCGCGCCCGCGGAGACCGACGGCGGCGCGCCGGATGCGGCCCCGGCGAGCCTGGAGACCGTGCTTACTGTGGCCGAGCAGTGATGCGCGTCGTGGCGATCCTGATGCTCGGGCTCGGTATCGTGTTGCCGCTGTTCGGCATTGCCCTGCTGAGCGTGCTGCTGGTGGAGTACCTCCTCCTGCGCCGGGTCGCCACGATGCGCAGGTGGTTCGCCATCACCTGACCCGCAGTACGGTGCACATGTCGACAGATGCACCGGATCGGGGAGCGATATGCGTGGGGTGTGGACGACCGACCGGGTGCGCGCCGCCGAGGAGAAGGTTATGGCGCGCACCCGGCCGGGAGCGCTGATGCGGCGAGCCGCATTCGGGGTCTCGGTGCACGCCGCCCGGATGCTCGCCGAGCACACCGGCCGCATCTCGGCCGGCCGGGTCACCCTGCTGGTCGGCGCGGGCAACAACGGTGGCGACGCCCTCTGGGCCGGCGCGTTCCTCCGCCGCCGCGGGGTGCGGGTGGACGCGGTCCTGCTCGCCCCCGAACGAACGCATGCCGAGGGACTGGCCGCGCTGCGACATGCCGGCGGCCGGCTGGTGCCCGCCGCCGACCAGCCAGCGGCTGTGCAGGACGCCGACCTCGTCATCGATGGCATTGTCGGCCTGTCCGCGCACGGTGGCCTGCGCCCCGCTGCCGCCGATCTGGTCGCGCACATCGGTTCCCCGGTGCTCGCGGTCGACCTGCCCAGTGGGGTCGAGCCGGACACCGGAACCGTCGAGGGTGCGGCGGTGACCGCGGCGGTCACCGTCACCTTCGGTGCCTACAAGCCGGTGCACGTGCTCAATCCCGCGCGCTGCGGCCAGGTGCGGCTCGTCGATATAGGGCTCGGCCCCGAGTTGGGCGAGCCGGACCTGGTTCGACTCGACCCGGCGGACGTCGCCGACGTGTGGCCGATGCCTGCGCCGGACAGCGACAAATACAGTCAAGGCGTCACCGGGATCGCGGCCGGATCGAGTACCTACCCGGGCGCGGCCGTGCTGGCCGCCGGAGCGGCGGTACGGGCGACCTCCGGCATGGTCCGCTACGCGGGCCCAGCGGCCGAAGTGGTGCGCGGCAGGTGGCCGGAAGTCATCGCGACCGGATCGCTGGCCGATGCCGGACGCGTGCAGGCGTGGGTGGTCGGGCCCGGTATCGGTACCGGTACCGGGGCGCGGGAGACGCTGCGCACCGTGCTCGGCGCGGGCATGCCGGTGTGTGCCGACGCCGACGCGGTGAACTTGCTGGCAGGAAACCCTGAACTGTTCGACGCCCGCGACCCGGACACCCCGCTGGTGCTCACCCCGCACGCCCGCGAGTTCGAGCGGCTCACCGGTGCGGCGACGAGCGACCGGGTCGACGCCGCACGCAGGGCGGCCCGCCGGTTCTCCGCTGTCGTGTTGCTCAAGGGCCACAGCACGGTGATCGCCGCGCCGGACGGGCGGGTGATCGTCAACGTGCCGGAAGGCTCATGGCTGGCCACTGCCGGATCCGGTGACGTGCTCTCCGGCATCATCGGGGCGCTGCTGGCGGCGGGCGTCGATCCGTGGCTGGCGGCAGGGGCAGGAGCCTACGTGCACGCGAGCGCGGCACGACTGGCCGCGGGCGGCGCGCCCACGTCCGCCTCGCCCATTCTTGACGCCATCCCCGATGCGATCCGCGCCCTCCGGGCCGTGCGACGATAAAGCCCGTGGCAGACGCGCGCAACCCGGCCCGCGCCGAGGTCGTGATCGACCTGGGTGCCATCCGGCACAACGTGGCACTCCTTGCCGGCCGGGCGGCGGCTTCCGGCGCGGCGACGATGGCCGTGGTCAAAGCGGACGGCTACGGGCACGGTGCACTGCCGGTCGCGCGGGCCGCGCTGCAGGCAGGTGCCACCTGGCTCGGCGCCTGCTCGCTGGCCGAGGCGTTGACACTGCGCAGCGCGGGCATCACCGCACCCATCCTGAGCTGGTTGGACGCCGTCGACGTCGACTTCGCGCCCGGCATCGCCGAGGGCATCGACCTTTCGGTCAGCTCCCCGCCCGAATTGGCCAGGGTGATCGACGCGGCTGCCCGGCTCGGCAAGCGCGCCAGGGTGCACCTCAAGATCGACACCGGCCTGTGCCGCAACGGCTGCGCCGAGGCGGAATGGCCCGCCCTGATCAAGGCCGCTTCCGCCGTGCAGGAGCTCGACGTGGTGGCCATCTGGTCGCATTTCGCCTGCGCCGACGAGCTCGGCCATCCCTCCATCGACTCCCAGGCGCAACGGTTCGACGCCGCCTACCAACTGGCCAGGGAGGCGGGCCTCGACCCGCTGCGGCACCTCGCCAACTCGGCCGCGACCCTGACCCGGCCCGAGTTCCACTTCGACCTCGTGCGCGTCGGCATCGCGATGTATGGGCTCAATCCGGTGCCCACCGATGACGACTTGCGACCCGCGATGACCTTCCGGTCGAGTGTGGTGTTGGTCAAACGGGTCAGCGCCGGTGAATCCGTTTCCTATGGTCAGACGTGGGCGACGCCCAGGGACACGACACTCGCACTGGTTCCCGCCGGATATGCGGACGGAATTCCCCGTACCCTGTCAGGGCGGATGAGCGTGTGGTTGGACGGGCAGCGCCGCCCCGTCGTCGGCCGAGTCTGCATGGACCAGATTGTGGTGGATTGCGGAGAGCATGAGCCCGCGCTCGGCGCCGAGGTGGTGCTGTTCGGGCCAGGGACGTCCGGCGAACCGACCGCTCGCGAGTGGGCGGACACCCTCGGCACCATTGACTACGAGATCGTGACCGGCATGTACCGCCCGCGCGTACTACGCCGATACCGACCCGATTAGGGAGATGAAGGCTGGGCGAGCATCGACCGAGCTTCAGCGAGGGAGGAGCGCAGCCCAGCCGGGAATCGACCCGAAGATGAGGAGATGAAGGCTGGGCGAGCATCGACCGAGCTTGCGCGAGGGAGGAGCGCAGCCCAGCCGGGAATCGACCCGAAGATGAGGAGCACACGACTGATGACACCGTCTCGCCGCCTCTGGGGAGTCGCAGGCGGCGTCGGGGCCGTCGCCACGGGTGCCGTCGCGACCGCGCTCACCCTGGCCACCCGGCAACGCCGCGGCCGCAAGGACCCCTATGCCGACGAACCGCTGGGACTGCTGGCAGCGGACCGAACCTCAACCGTCGCCGCCGATGACGGAACGCCGCTCTACGTGGAGGAGATCGACCCAGCGGACGGCGGCGAACCGGACATCACGCTGGTCGGTGTGCACGGATTCGCGCTGTCCACGCCGAGCTGGCACTTCCAGCGGCGCGACCTCGCATCGCTGACGCTGCCCAGGGTGCGCCAGGTGTATTACGACCACCGCAGCCATGGTCAGTCCGGATCGGCGACGCCGGAGACGAGCACCATCGAGCAGTTGGCCGACGACTTGCACTCGGTGCTGCGCGCGGTCGCGCCCGAGGGTCCGATCGTGCTGGTCGGCCACTCGATGGGCGGAATGACGATCATGGAGCTGGCCGAGCAGGATCCCGCGCTGTTCGCCGAGCGGGTGCCGGGGGTGTTGCTCATCGCCACGGCGGCTGGCGAGGTCGGCGCGCGAGGACTGCCCCGCTCGATGTTGTCCCGATACAACCCACTGACCCGGGGGGTCGGGGGGCTCGCCGACTGGCAGCCGGGGCTGGTCGAGTTCGTACGCGCCGCGGGCGGGCAGCTCACCCGCCAGGCCGTCCGCCGGCTGGCCTTCGGCGACTCCGCCGTCAGTCCCAGTCTGCTGGACTTCATTCTGGGTCTGCTCGAGATCACCCCGGTCCGCGACCTGGTGAACTTCATCGACACGCTGGGCAGCCACAACCGGTACGCCGCGCTGGCCGGGCTCAAGCACGCGCATGTCCTGGTGATCGGCGCCGACGCCGACGTGATGACACCCTTCTCGCACAGCGAGCGGATCGCGGCCGAGTTGCCCGACGCGCACCTGGTGCGCGCACACGGTGCCGGCCACATGGTTCAACTCGAGCAGCCGGACATCGTCACCAGCCACCTCATCGACCTGCTCCAGCGCAGTTGCGACATGGACGGCGGGTCGGATCCGCGCCGGACGCCGGTGCGCGACATGCTGTGGAGGCTTCTCCCGTGAAGCTCGAACTACCCACTCCTGAGGACACGGTCGCGCTGGGGCATGCCCTCGGTCAGCTGCTCCGTGCGGGTGACCTGGTGCTGCTGTCCGGGCCGCTCGGTGCCGGAAAGACCGTGCTGGCCAGGGGCATCGCCGCTGGGCTTGGCGTCACCGGCCGGGTGAGCTCGCCGACGTTCGTGATCGCGCGGGTGCACCCGGCAGGACAGCGCGGGGTGCCGCTGGTGCATGTCGACGCTTACCGGCTCGGTGGTGATCTTGCCGAGCTGGACGATCTCGACCTGGACACCGATCTGCAGCACGCCGCCGTGGTGGTCGAATGGGGTGACGGCGTGGCCGATCGGCTGTCATCCGATTACCTGCTGCTGCGGCTGGATCGGCGCCCCGACGACGTGCGGGTCGCCGAGTTGGAGCCGCACGGTTCCTGGGCCGAACGGGAGCTGCCGGATATTTGAACGTGACTCGCATTCATCTTTGAGCTAGCATCTGCGGGTGGCCAAGACCCCCGCTGTCCTTGCCGTCGCCGTGCTGGTGATTTCCGGCGGGCTCATCGTGCCCCTTCCGGCGGCCGCCGCGCCGCCCCCCGCACCCGCCGAGCGGGCGAGCGCGGCTGAAGATCGCTACTCCCTCGCCGGTGGGTGTTCCGCCGTCCGATCGGTGTCCAGTGGCGGCTATCTGACCCGCGACGCCGATGGATTCCGCGCGACCGGCCGGAACGCCTCGGCCGCCGAACCGTTCCATTTCCAGGCGACCGATCTGGGCAGCTACCTGCTGTACGGGACTGCGCCCGACTTCCTCGCCGCCGCCGAGGGGCTCACCGGAACGGTCGGCGGAAGGGTCGAAGATTCCTCGCCGGGTGCGCTGGGCAGCGGATTGACCCGGGGTGCGACCGACGAGCTGACCGGGGAACTCGGCGCTGGTCCGCTGGGCGAGGCCACCGGCCGCGGCTCCTCGGTGGTCGCCGCCGACGAGCCGAGCGAACTCGCCGACTGGCAGATCGAGGAAGCGGGCGCCGCCTTCCGCATCGAGTTGGCTGCCCTCGGCACGGCGCTGGCGGTGGGGGAATCCGGTCGGCTGCGGCTGGTGAACCCGGATCAGGCAGGCAGCTTCGCGTTTGAGCCCGTCGGTGGCTGCGCTGACTGGCCCGAGGTGGACATCAACGTCGAGGGCCCGGTCTCCCGCGGCGCGACGCCCTACGGAGAAGTCATCGGATACCTCGATGCGCATCTGCACGGGATGGCCTTCGAGTTCCTCGGCGGCAGAGTGCACTGCGGCCGACCCTGGCATCCCTACGGCGTCGAGTACGCGTTGCGGGGCTGCAAGGAACATGACGCGTCCGGGGGACGCACCCATGTGATCGAGGCGATGATGTCCGGCCGCGACCCGGTGGCGGGGCACGACACCGTCGGCTGGCCCACCTTCGCCGATTGGCCCGCGCACCACTCCTTGGCCTACGAACAGACCTACTACCGGTGGATCGAGCGGGCCTGGCGCAGCGGCCTGCGGATGTACACGAACCTGTTGGTGGACAACAACAAGCTGTGCGAGGTCTACCCACTCAAGCGCAACAGCTGCAACGAGATGGACGGTGTGCGGCTGCAGGCCAAGCGATTGCGAGAGTTCGAGCGCTACATCGACGCACAGAACGGCGGCCCGGGTCGCGGCTGGTTCCGGATCGTGACCGACCCGTTCCAGGCGCGCCGGGTGATGAACGAGGGCAAGCTCGCCGTGGTGCTGGGCATCGAGGTCTCGGTGCTCTTCGACTGCGGGCTCACCCGTGATCAGCCCAAATGCGCCACCGATCAGATCGACCGCGAGTTGGACGCGATGTACGACCTCGGGGTGCGCCAGATGGAACTGGTCAACAAGTTCGACAACGCGTTCTCCGGTGTTGCAGGCGATGCAGGTTCGACCGGTGCGCTGGTCAACGGTGCGAACTTCCTGGAAACCGGATCGTTCTGGCGGATGGGTTCGTGCGACGGGCACTCCGATCACGCGCACGACAAGCAGCAGCACAACCTGCACGATGACGCGGGAACTCCGGACGAGCTGACCGGCCGGGACGCGCTGGCAGGCGTCGTGCTGGATGCGGTCGGTACCTCCGGCGCAGCGCCGGTCTACGGCGGCGGGCCGCACTGCAACCAGTTGGGCCTGACCGAGCTCGGCAAGTACGTCATCACCCGCATGGCCGAGCGCGGGATGATCTTCGACCCGGACCACATGAGCGCCAAGGCCCGGCACGAGGCGATGGACTTCGTCATCGACGAACTCGGCTACTCCGGCGTGGTGTCCAGCCACAGCTGGGCCGACGAGGGCATCTACCAGAAGGTCTATCAGGCGGGTGGTGTCGTGACGCCCATGGCGGGCAGCTCAACCCACTTCATCGGCGAGTGGCGCAAGCACAAGGAGTGGGCGGACGATCGATTCCTGTTCGGGTTCGGGTGGGGTAGTGACATCAACGGCTTCGCCGCGCAGGGTGCGCCGCGCGGCAGCGACACCGGCAACCCGGTCCGCTACCCGTTCACCGGCTTCGGCGGCGCGGTGATCGACAAGCAGGTCAGCGGTGAGCGGGTCTTCGACATCAACACCGATGGCGTTGCGCACTACGGGCTCTACCCCGACTGGGTCGAAGACCTGCGCCTGCAGGCAGGTGCGGAGATCATCGCCGACCTGCGCCTCGGCCCCGAGGCATACCTGCAGATGTGGGAGCGGGCGGTCGGAGTTCCCGGCGACAGCTGCCGTCCGGATGTGTCCGATCTGAGCTCGGCCGAGGTGCGGGGGATCGCGAAGGGCATGGCCCCCGTTGAGGTGTTGCTCGCGCTCGGCCAGCCGTCCTCGCGGGTGGGGAACGCCTTCGGGTACTGCGTTGCCGGTGGGCGAACCGGCACCGTGCACTTCGACGGCGACGGACACGTGCGGGGCGTGCAACTGAGCCAGGCC
>JBOHER010000032.1:0-11679 GCA_050701115.1 Haloechinothrix sp.
GTTGACCTGGGGTAGCACAGATCCGACGGGGGTGGTAACGACGGTCACTGCGGTATGGATAAGCTCACACGCACTCCCCGCCCGTGCGACCGAAGGTCAACGCCGTGACGCAGGAATCAAACACCGCCCCGTCATTCGACCGGATGCGCAACATGCTCGTGCGTGCCGCCGAGATTCGGGAGAGCGAGCAGCAGCAGATCTTTGACGCCCTCGACGATATCTATGCTCGGCTGTCGCCGGTCGAGTCGCTCGGCGCCGTCCGCAAGCGACTCTCGGAACTGCCCGACCGCACCGAGATGAGCGTGCTGGCCGAACGGCTGGACGAGGCCATGTCCCGCCTCGAAGCACAGGACAACGCCATCGCGGCTGTCGCACGGTCGGTCGACTCCCTTGTGGACAAGCTCGCCAAACCCTTCGCCGAGCTGGGCGGTCGCCTTGACGGCGTAGCAGGCCGGTTCGAAGGCGTGGCAGGCCGGATGGACGGCCTCGAGGACAAACTGCAGAACATCCACCGCAGGCTGGATGAACTTGACGTGCATCTGGACAAACAGGACAGTCGACTGGAGAGTGTCCCCAGCGCGGTGCACGGTCCGGTGCGCGAGCGCGTCGAGACCGCGGAGAACGCGCTCCGCGAGCGGGTCGAGTCCGCCGAGAGCACGCTGCGGGACCGCATCGCGGCTGTCGATGCCGAGACCAAGCAGCGCGCCGACGAGTTGGACGCAGCCAGCAAGGACCGGATCACCGCGGCCACCGACACGATCCGCGACGAGGTGCGCGAAGCTACTCAGCTGCTGGACTCCTCCGAGCGCATCGGGTCCATTTCGGACAAGCTCGACCAGGTCGATGACCGCCTCAACGAGACAACCAAACGCCTGAGCAAGGTGGAGGAGAGCATCGCATCCCGGGTCGGCGACCTCGACGGTGTACTCAAGGCCCGGTTGTCCACTGTGGAAGGCGCGATCGCCAAGCGCCCGGACAACGAGTTACTGAGTTCCCTGGTGCGTAAGAGCAACGAGGAGTCCGAGCGTCGCATCGGTGGCCAGTTGGACGAGGCCATGGCGACCTTTGCCGAACTCATGCTGGGTGGCGGACCTCAGCAACAGCAGATCGTGCAGCCAGCCCCGCCGCCGAGGCAGCCACGGCGCGCCCGCAACAGCAGCTCCCGCGCGCGCAACGGCTCCAAGAAGGAAGAGCAGGCCGAGGAGACCGCGGACGCCTGAGCGTGAGGGGACTATCCGCGCAACGTGTCGATCACCAGAGGCCTCGGCGCGGGCTCCTCATCGGCGATCACGACGCCAGCCTTGAGCGCGTCGAGGGCTCTGGGTATCGCCTGTGGGGTGTCGGTGCGCAGTTCGGCCAGCGGCTGCCCGGCATGCACCCGTTCGCCTTCGACTGCCAGTAACCGGATTCCCGCCGCGTGCTGTACGGCCTCACCTGGCTGGGTCCGGCCCGCACCCAGCCGCCATACCGCCGTCCCCACCGCGAACGCGTCCACTGAGGACAGGACCCCGTCGCGGTCGGCCTGCAGCAGGTGCACGTGCTTCGGCCTGGGCAGCTCGGCATCGGGGTCGCCGCCTTGGGCCCGGATCATCCGGCACCACACCTCGTAGGCAGCACCGGATGCCAGCATCGCCGCCGGATCCACGGTGGACAAGCCCACCAGGGACAGCATCTCTCCGGCCAGCATCACGGTCAGCTCGACCACGTCCCGCGGACCGCCGCCGCGCAGCACCTCGACGGCCTCGGCCACCTCCACGGCGTTGCCCGCGGCGCGGCCCAACGGCGTCGACATGTCGGTGAGCACCGCCGTGGTCGACACCCCGTGGCCGTCCCCGATGGCGATCATGGTCCGGGCGAGCTCGCGCGCCTGGTCGGCGGACTTCATGAACGCGCCCGAACCGACTTTGACGTCGAGCACAACGGCATCCGGCCCGCAGGCGATCTTCTTGCTCATGATCGAACTGGCGATCAGCGGGATGGACTCCACGGTGCCGGTGACATCGCGCAACGCGTACAGCTTGCGATCCGCGGGAGTGAGGCTCTCCGTTGTGGCCGCGACGACCGCTCCGACCTCAGCCAACTGCGCAGTAATGTCCGATGTGGACAACTCGGCCCGCCAGCCCGGGATGGACTCCAGCTTGTCCAGCGTGCCCCCGGTGTGTCCCAACCCGCGCCCGGACAACTGGGGTACGGCGGCACCACAGGCCGCGACCAGCGGCGCGAGCACCAACGTGATCTTGTCACCCACCCCGCCGGTCGAGTGCTTGTCCACCGTCGGCCGCCCGGCGTGCAGCGCGAGCCGCTCACCGGAGTCGATCATCGCGGAGGTCCAGCGGGCGGTCTCCGCGCTGTCCATGCCACGCAGGCAGATCGCCATGGCCAAGGCAGCCATCTGCTCCTCGGCCACCACTCCCCTGGTGTAGGCGTCGACGACCCAGTCGATCTGCTCATCGGTCAACCGCGCACCATCCCGCTTGGCGATGATGACGTCCACCGCACTGAATGGCCCCTTCAGTGCGTCCAATGCACTGAAAGGGCCATTCAGCGCGCCTGATGCACTCATAGCGTCTTTCAGCTCCCTGTGGGCAGGTCATGCGGGCCGAAGGCATCCGGCAACACCGCACTCATGGGCAGCACCCCACGTGGTGTGTCCAGCAGGCAGTCCGGTCCACCAAGTTCGTAGAGCAGTTGGCGACAGCGCCCGCAGGGCATGAGCAGTTCGCCGTCGCCGCTGCGGCAGGAGACCGCCAGCAGTCTGCCGCCACCGGTCAGCCGCAACTGGCCAACCATGGTGCACTCCGCGCAAAGCGCGAGCCCATAGGAGGCGTTTTCCACGTTGCAGCCGAGCACGATCCGCCCATCGTCGGCCAGACCCGCAGCCCCGACCCGCAGCCCGGAGTACGGGCAGTAGGCACTGTCGGCGGCGGCAGCAGCGGCCCGCCGCAGAGCAGGCCAGTCCGGCGCAGGCGCGGGCGCGGGCGCGTTCACTCCTCACCTCGCCGGTACACCATGCCGATCCGCGCGGGCGGCCGAAGCCGCTGCGCGGCCAGTGCCAGCACGACCAGCGTGATCAGGTGCGGGGTGTAGGGCAGGAACTCACGCGGCAACTCGTCGGTCACGTAGTACAGCCAGTACACCGCGACCGCGACCAGCCCCGCGGCGCCCGCGAGCAGCCACCGGCGAAGCGCCAACTGCCAGACCACCGCGATGCCCACCGCGATGACCGCCGCGTACAGCAGGGCGTGCACGGTCTGCGAACCCGCGGACAGCCGCAAACCGTCGGCATAGCCGAACAACCCGGCGCCCGCCAGCATGCCGCCCGGCCGCCAGTTGCCGAAGATCATCGCGGCGAGCCCGATGAACCCGCGCCCGTTGGTCTGGCCCTCGGAGTAGATCGACGGGTTGGAGCCGAGCACCAATGCGGCCCCGCCGAGCCCGGCCAGCGCTCCCGACGCGGTGACCGCGATGTACTTGTACACATACACGTTCACGCCAAGCGACTCGGCCGCGACCGGATTCTCGCCCGCGGAGCGCAGCCGCAGCCCGAACCTGGTGTGCCACAGCACCAGGTAGCTGGCCACTACCAGCAGGAACGCCAGGATGACCAACGGCGACACGCCGGTGATCAGGCCGCGCAGGATGCCCGCGACGTCGGAGATGACCACCCGCTGGCCCTGTTCCAACCGGCCGAGCCAGTCGGACAACGGCTGTGCGGAGAACGTGCCGAACCGCTCGATCGGGGGTGACTCGCGCGGATTCTCCGACAGCGGGAAGAAGATCAAGGTCGAAAGGTACTTGGTGACCCCGAGACCGAGCAGGTTGATCGCCACCCCGGAGACGATGTGGTTGACGCCGAAGGTCACCGTTGCCGCGGCGTGCAGCAGGCCGCCGAGCGCGCCGAACAGCGCGCCGAACAGCACCGCCGCCCACGGCCCCCAGGTCAAACCGCCCCAGGCTGCCCCCCAGGTACCGAGGATCATCATCCCCTCGAGGCCGATGTTGATCACGCCTGCGCGTTCCGACCACACACCGCCGAGCCCGGCGAGCAGGATCGGCATGGCCAGCAGGACCGTGGTCTGCATGGTCGACGACGAGGTCAGCGCGGGCCTGCCGGTCAGGTACGACGTGGTTGCCAGAATGCCGACCACCGCGACCACCCCGATCGCGAACACCGCCCACCCCGGCAGCTTCCGCTTGCGCTGCGGCACCGGCATGGTCATGGCGGTCGGTTCGACAGCGGGACTGCTCACCATCACCGCTCACCTCCCGCGCTCGCGGCAACGGGTTCCGTCCCGGCCAGCACCCGGCCCACCCTGCGCTGCTCGGCGGCCAGCTCGATCCTGCGCACCACCGCGTATGCGATGACCACCGAGATGACAATGGAGCCCTGCATGATCGTCGCGATCTCCCTCGGCACCCCGATGTTGTCCAGCGCCAGCGCCGATTTGTCCAGGAACGCCCACAGCAGCGCGCCGAACCCGATGCCAACCGGATGGTTGCGGCCGAGCAGTGCGATGGCCAAGCCTGCGAATCCGTAGCCCTGGGTGAAGTTCAACGTGTAGGCGTGGTCGCGGCCGAGCAGCTCGGGCATGGCCACCAGTCCGGCCACCGCCCCGGACAGCAGCAGGGCGACCACGATCATCCGCTTCGCGTTGACCCCGCCCGCAGACGCGGCGGTAGGTGACTCGCCGGATGCCCGAAGCTCGAAACCGAACCGCGTGCGGTTCATCAGGAATCCGTAGCCGGCCGCGGCGGCAACCGCCAGCAGGACCAGGCCGAAGACCGTTCCGCTGTCGCCGAACGAGACACCGGGCACGTGCCCGGATGGCGGTATCGGCTCGGTGGAGACGTTGTTGCCGATCAGGATCCCGAAATTGTCCCGGCGAATCAGGTATGCGGCCAACCCGAACGCGAGCGCGTTGAGCATGATCGTGGAGATCACCTCGTGCACACCCCGGGTGACCTTGAGGATCGCGGGCACCGCCACCCACGCCGCGCCGGCCAGCATCGCGACCAGGATGATCACCACGGCGTGCAACACCGGCGGCAGCGCGATCGCGCCACCCGCGATGGCCGCGACCAGGGCGGCGATCCGGTACTGACCCTCGATGCCGATGTTAAGCAGGTTCATCTGGAACCCGATTGCTGCGGCCAGGGCGGCCAGCGTGTAGACGGCCGCACTGTTCACGATGTCGACCGCGATGGTGCCCTCACCGACCTGGCCGACCATGGTGGCCAACGCCTGCGCCGGATTCGCCCCGGAGATCAGCAGCGCCACCGCGCACAACAGGGCGGAGAAGGCGATCGCCAGCGCGGGCGCCAGCACCGAGGACCGCAGCTTGGCGATCACTGCGCACCCCCTTCGACCACCAGGCGTCCCGCCTCATCCACCTCGCCCGCGCCGGTCATCGCGCACCCAAGGTCCTCCGGCGTGACACTGGCCGGATCGGCTTGGGCGACCAGCTCGCCACGCAGCATCACAGTGATGGTGTCGGACAGCCCGATCAGCTCGTCCAGGTCGGCCGAGACCAGCAGCACGGCCAGGCCGCTGGCACGGGCGGTCCTGATCTGATCCCAGATGGCCGCCTGCGCACCGACGTCGACGCCGCGGGTGGGGTGCGAAGCGATCAGCAGCACCGGGTCACCGGACAGCTCCCGGCCGACAATCAGTTTCTGCTGGTTGCCGCCGGACAACGCGGCGGCTGCCACGTCGATGCCCGGGGTGCGTACGTCGAACTCCGCGATGATCCGCTCGGTATCTGCGCGCGCACCCGGGATGTCGAGCAACTGCCCCCGGGATGCGGGCCGCCGGGTCTGATAGCCGAGGATTCGGTTGGCCCACAACGGTTGGCTGAGCAGCAGGCCATGCCGGGTGCGGTCCTCGGGAATGTAGCCGATGCCCGCTTCCCGCCGGGCCAGGGTGCCCGCGCGGGTGAGGTTGCGGCCGGCCAGCAGGATCCGGCCTGCCGACGCCCGCCGGATGCCCATAATGGTTTCGACCAGCTCGGTCTGCCCGTTGCCTTCCACCCCGGCGATGCCGAGCACCTCCCCCGCGCGCACCACCAGCGCGATGGAGGTGAGCAAGGGACGGCCATCCGGGGTGCGCACCGTCAGCCCCTCGATCCGGAGCACCTCGTCCTCGGTGACCGTCGGCGTCCGGGTCGCCGGACTGGGCAGCTCACTGCCGACCATCATCTCGGCGAGCTGACGGGTGCTGACTGTCCCGGGCTCGACGGTGCCCACCGTGGTACCGCGCCTGATTACAGTCACCCGGTCGGCGATCGCTCGGACCTCGTCCAGCTTGTGCGAGATGAACAGGAACGTGTAGCCCTCGGCCTTCATCGAACGCAGCGTGGCGAACAGTTCGTCGACCTCCTGCGGCACCAGCACGGCGGTCGGCTCATCGAGAATGACGATCCGGGCGCCGCGGTAGAGCACCTTGAGGATCTCCACCCGCTGACGGTCGGCCACGCCCAGCCGTTCGACCGGTACGCCGGGGTCGACATCCAGCCCGGTCGAGGTGGCCAGCTCGGCAACCCGGTGCCGAGCCTTGGCGCCGATACCGTGCCGGGACTCGGCGCCGAGCACCACGTTCTCCAGCACGGTGAGGTTGTCGGCCAGCATGAAGTGCTGATGCACCATGCCGATGCCGGCCCTGATCGCGTCGGCGGGCGAGCGGAATCTCACCGGCTCGCCGTTGACCTCGAGGGTGCCCTCGTCCGGCTGCTGCATGCCGTAGAGGATCTTCATCAGGGTGGATTTACCCGCGCCGTTCTCGCCGCAAAGCGCGTGCACCTCGCCGCCGTGGACGGTGAGGTGCACGTCGCTGTTGGCCACAACTCCCGGGAACCGCTTGGTGATCCCGGTCAGTACCACCGACGCCGGGCCCGCATGGTCCGGTTCGCTCATGACTACTTGTCCGGCACCGTGATCTCACCGTCGATGATCTGCTGCTTATACGCGTCGACCGTGCCGGTGACGTCGTCGATCTTGCCGCCGGACGTGGCGTATCCGACGCCGTCCACCTTCAGGTCGAACACCTCTGGCAGCCCGGACAAGTCGTCTTTGGCCACCGCCGTCAGAAAGTCCATCACCGCCACGTCGACCCGCTTGAGCATGGACGAAATGATCACGTCCTGGTACTCGGCGACGGTCTTCTGGTGGTACTGATCGGAGTCCACACCGATCGCCAGGACGTCCGCGGCCTTGGCCGCGGCGAACACGCCCTTACCCGATGCGCCCGCCGCGTGGTAGACCACGTCGACGCCCTTGTCGTTGATCAGTCCCTTGGTCGCGACCTCGCCCTTGGGAGCGTCCTGGAAGCCGGTGATGTCGCCCGCCTCGGTGAGATAGGTCGACTCGACCGTGGCGTCCGGCGCGACCGCTGTGACGCCGGCCTCGAACCCGGCCTCGAACTTCTGGATCAGCGGGACGCGCACCCCACCCACGAAGCCGATATTGCAGCTCTTGCTCTTCAGCGCCGCGATCACGCCGACCAGGTAGGAGCCCTCATGCTCGGCGAAGGTGAGCAAGGTGACATTGTCGGACGGATCCTCGATGAAGCCGTCCACCACGGCGAACCTGACGTCCGGGAACTTCGGTGCGACCGCCGCCACCGCCTCGGAGTAGGCGAACCCGACGCCGATGATCACATTGCTGCCGCCGTCGGCGAGCTGGCGCAGCCGGGTCTGCTTGTCCGCCTCGCTCTCGTTCGCACCCGCGCTCAGTTCCTTGATGTCGGCGACCCCGAGCTGATCCTTGGCCAGGTCGATCCCGGCCGCCGCGGCGTCGTTGAACGAAGCGTCACCGCGCCCGCCGATGTCGTAGGCCAGACCGACATTGAGCTCGCTGCCGTCGACCTGTTCGCCTTCCCGGGCCTGGGTCGTCGTCGCTGCCGCGGCAGGCGGCGGCGCGACCGTCTCGCAGCCTTCCGCGTTGTCGTCCTGAGCACCCGTCCCACCTTGGCCGGAATCCTTGGCACAGGCGGCGAGGACCAACCCCAGCGCGAGCGCTCCGATAGCGAGCCGCATTCCACGTGTCCGACGCACCGCGTATCTCCCTCCCCGCCCCGATCGGGGGCGGTACACCCGAGAACACCCGGCCCCCGTCGCTTCCCGGGGCCGGGCTTGACGGCCGAACGGTACCCGCGAATGCGACGGAGGACACGCTGGTCGCCCGGCTCGGGGAGGCCACGTAACCGAATCGTTGGTCCAGGACCGGTCGCGACGACCCGACGGCGACGGACGGTGAGCGATTCGACCGGTTTCGGTAGCACTCCGTCGCCGTGTCCTTGTCTGGTCGATCACACCCGGCAGGCCGACGTTGGGCCGCGCGAAACGGGCAGGTCTAGCATCCGTCTATCAAGGCCCACGTTGACTTTGGACCGGCATGCGCCGCCGTCCCAGATGGACGGACCCGGTGTGAACCCGCTGGTCCCCGGTCGGCCGGGCGACACCACCAGCGACGTTGGAGGCCGTTCACCGATGTCCACCACGGCGAGTCCCATGGGGACGAGCGATCGGGCGGGTGCCTCACGCCGGAGCGGAACGCTCTACCTCGGCGACCCAGGCATGTGGTCCTGGGTCGCGCACCGCATCACCGGCGTGCTCACGTTCTTCTTCCTCTTTGTACACGTACTCGACACCGCGTTGGTGCGGGTTTCGCCGAGTACCTACAACGAGGTCATCGAGACCTACAAGTCCCCGCTGGTGAACCTCCTCGAGGTCGGACTGGTCGGCGCCGTGCTCTACCACGCGCTCAACGGCATCCGGGTCGTGCTGGTCGACTTCTGGTCCAAGGGACCGCGCTACCAGCGTCAGATGCTCTGGACGCTCCTGGGGGTCTGGGTAGTCGTGATGATCCCGGGCACCTACTACATGCTCGAGCGCGCCGTCAGCACGATGTTCGGGGGTAACTGATCATGTCGAGCGAAACCCTCGCACTGGCCACGCCGCGCTCCCCGCGCAGGCCCGCCGCCCGGCGCAGCAACTTCGAGCTCTACAGCTGGCTGTTCATGCGCCTGTCCGGACTCGCGCTGGTCATCCTGGTGCTCGGGCACCTGTTCATCATGAACATCCTCGACGGCGGAGTGCACCGGATCAACTGGGGCTTCGTCGCAGGCCGCTGGGCGTCGCCGTTCTGGCAGCTCTGGGACCTGTCCATGCTGTGGCTGGCTCAGCTGCACGGCGGCAACGGACTGCGCACGATCATCGACGACTACGCCCGCAAGGACACCACGCGGTTCTGGCTGAAGATGGTGCTGTACACCTCGATGCTGCTCATCCTGGCCGTGGGCACGTTGGTGATCTTCACCTTCGACCCGAACATGCCCGCCGACTGATCACTGGAGTCCATCATGCAGTTCCACAAGTACGACGTGGTGATCGTGGGGGCGGGTGGTGCGGGCATGCGCGCGGCCATCGCAGCCAGTGCAGAGGCAGGCGCGAAAAGCCCCCGCACCGCGGTGCTCACCAAGCTCTACCCGACGCGATCCCACACCGGAGCGGCCCAGGGCGGCATGTGTGCCGCGCTGGCCAACGTCGAGGAAGACAACTGGGAATGGCACACCTTCGACACCGTCAAGGGTGGTGACTACCTGACCGACCAGGACGCCGCCGAGATCATGGCCAAGGAGGCCATCGACGCGGTGCTCGACCTGGAGAAGATGGGCCTGCCGTTCAACCGGACACCCGAGGGCAAGATCGACCAGCGTCGGTTCGGCGGGCACACCCGCGACCACGGCAAGGCCGCGGTGCGGCGGGCCTGCTATGCCGCGGACCGCACCGGTCACATGATCCTTCAGACGCTGTACCAGAACTGCGTCAAGCACGGCATCGAGTTCTTCAACGAGTTCTACGTGCTGGACATCGCCCTGAGCGAAACGGAGAACGGCCCGGTCGCCACCGGCGCGATCGCCTACGAACTGGCCACCGGCGAGATCCACGTGTTCCAGGCCAAGTCGATCGTGTTCGCCACCGGCGGTTTCGGCAAGGTCTTCAAGACCACGTCGAACGCGCACACCCTGACCGGCGACGGTATGGGCATCTACTTCCGCAAGGGCCTGCCGCTTGAGGACATGGAGTTCTACCAGTTCCACCCGACCGGCCTGGCGGGCCTGGGCATCCTGCTCACCGAGGGTGCCCGCGGTGAAGGCGCCATCCTGCGCAACGTCGACGGCGAGCGGTTCATGGAGCGCTATGCCCCGACCATCAAGGACCTCGCGCCGCGCGACATCGTGGCCAGGTCGATGGTGCTCGAGGTGCTCGAAGGCCGTGGCGCGGGACCGAACAAGGACTACGTGCTGCTGGACTGCACTCACCTCGGTGCCGAGGTGCTCGAGTCCAAGCTGCCGGACATCACCGAGTTCGCCCGCACCTACCTGGGCATCGACCCGGTGACCGAGCCGGTGCCGGTGTATCCGACCGCGCACTACGCGATGGGAGGCATCCCCACCAACGTGCGCGGCGAGGCGCTGCGGGACAACGACAACGTCATCCCCGGCCTGTATGCCGCAGGCGAGGTGGCCTGCGTCTCGGTGCACGGCTCCAACCGCCTTGGCACCAACTCGCTGCTGGACATCAACGTCTTCGGCAAGCGGGCGGGCATCGCCGCCGCCGAGTACGCGGCGCAGGTCGACCACGTCGACCTGCCGGATGACCCCGCCACGCTGGTCTCCGGAATGGTCGAGCGGCTGCACGCCGCCACCGGCGGCGAGCGGGTGGCCGACATCCGCACCGCGCTGCAGCAGACGATGGACGCCAACGCGGCGGTGTACCGCACCGAGGACACCCTCAAGCAGGCGCTGACGGACGTGCAGGCGCTCAAGGAGCGCTACCGCAGGGTGGCCATCCAGGACAAAGGCAAGCGGTACAACACCGACCTGCTCGAAGCCATCGAGTTGGGCTTCCTGCTCGACCTGGCCGAAGCCCTTGTCACCACCGCGCTGGCCCGCAAGGAGTCCCGCGGCGGCCACGCTCGCGAGGACTACCCGAACCGCGACGACGTGAACTTCATGCGGCACTCGATGTGCTACAAGGTCCTGCCCGAGCACGATGACCCCGACGCACCGCTGGGCCTGACCGGTTTCCTTTCCGACCTCCGGCTGGATTACAAGCCCGTTGTGTTCACCCGGTACGAGCCGATGGAGCGCAAGTACTGATATGACCGCTACCGCCGAACCCACCACGCACGACACCTCGGAGATCCCGGCGCCGGAAGGCTCGGTCACCGTCACGGTGAAGATCCTCCGGTTCAACCCGGAGATCGACTCGGATCCGCACTGGGAGTCCTACGACGTACCGGCGCTGCCCACCGACCGCGTGCTGAACTTGCTGATCAACATCAAGAGCTACGTGGACGGCACGCTCGCGTTCCGCCGCTCCTGCGCGCACGGCATCTGCGGCTCCGACGCGATGCAGATCAACGGGATCAACCGCTTGGCATGCAAGGTGCTGATCAAGGACCTGCTGGCGAAACGGGGGGCGGGAAAGGCAGAGCGCAAGCCGACCACCATCAGCATCGCGCCGATCAAGGGCCTGCCGGTGATGAAGGACCTCTATGTCGACATGGAGCCCTTCTTCGAGGCCTTCCGCGCGGTCAAGCCGTACCTGATCACCTACGGCAACGAGCCGACCAAGGAGCGCATCCAGTCGGCGGCCGACCGGGAGCGGTTCGACGACA
>JBOHER010000033.1:0-5944 GCA_050701115.1 Haloechinothrix sp.
CTACTCGCCGCTGCGCGCAGGCTCGCATCCCACGTCGCGAGGCTGCAGGCGAACGGTACGCCCTCGGCTGCGGAATACCGGCGCGCGCTCCGGCAGATAGTTGGCCGCTGCATCTACGGCGTCGACCTCAACCCGATGGCCGTCGAGCTGGCCAAGGTCTCCCTGTGGTTGGAGGCCCTGGAACCGGGCAAACCGCTGGGCTTCCTCGACGCGCACGTCAAGTGCGGCAACGCGTTGATCGGCGCGGCCCCGGCACTGCTGCGCGGCGGAATCCCGGACGAGGCGTTCAAGCCGATCGAGGGCGACCACAAGAAGTTCGCCAAGGCGTTGGAGCGGCAGAACAAGCTGGAGCGCCACGGTCAGCGCGGGCTGTTCGACCTCGACACCGAAACGAAGGTGGCGAACACCGTGTTCGCCACCGGTCTGCGCCGGATCACCAGCGCGTCGGCGGACACCCTGGCCGAGGTACGCCGCCAGAAGTCCGCGTACCGCGACTTCGCCGAGTCGGCGGAGTACGTGCGTGCCCTGCATGTTGCCGACGCCTGGTGCGCCGCGTTCCTGTGGCGCAAGACTCCCGACGCACCGCTCGCGATCACCGAGGACGTGTTCCGCGACCTCCACGACCCCGAAGCCGACGCGGCACCGCAACGCACCCACGACCAAATCGCCCACCTGCGCGGCCAGTACCGCTTTTTCCACTGGCACCTGGAGTTTCCCGACGTGTTCACCGTCCCGGAGACCGGCGCCGGAGTTGACGAGGCGAGCGGCTGGGCGGGCGGCTTCGACTGCGTCCTGGGCAACCCGCCTTGGGAGCGCATCAAGCTGCAGGAGCAGGAGTTCTTCGCGCAGCGCGACGCGCAGATCGCCACCGCGAGGAACGCCGCCGCACGCAAGACCCTCATCGCGGCACTCAAACAGGACCCTGATCGGCGCGAGCTGTACCAGGATTTCGAGACGGCGAAGCGGAAGGCGGAAGGCGAAAGCCACTTCCTCCGCAACGGCGGCCGCTACCCGTTGACGGGTCGTGGTGATATCAACACCTACGCGGTGTTCTCCGAAACCGATCGCACACTGACCGGGTCGCACGGCCGCATGGGCGTGATCGTCCCCACCGGTATCGCTACCGACGCCACCACCCAGTACTTCTTCAAAGACCTCGTCCAGCACGGTTCCCTTGCCGCGCTCTACGACTTCGAGAACGCCTCACCGCTCTTCCCCGGCGTGCACCGCTCCTTCAAGTTCTGCATCCTGTCCCTCGTCGGCCGGGCGCTGCGCGAGCCGGCCGCGAGCTTCGCCTTCTTCCTGCACGACCCCGCGGAACTCGATGACGCCGGCAAGGCGTTCGCTCTCACCCCTGAGGAGATCACGCTCCTCAACCCCAACACGGGCACCTGCCCGGTGTTCCGCTCCCGACGAGACGCCGAGATCACCCTCGGCATCTACCGCCGCGTCCCCGTCCTCATCAAGGAGCCCGACGAGCACGGCCGCGGCGGCAGCAACCCCTGGGGCGTGTCGTTCATGACGATGTTTCACATGTCCAACGACTCCCACCTGTTCCATACCCGCGAGGAACTGGAAGCCGACGGCTGGACCCTCTCCGGCAACGTTTTCACCAGGGCCACCAAGCGCATGCTGCCGCTGTACGAGGCGAAGATGCTGCACCACTACGACCACCGGTGGGCCACCTACGACCAGGACGGCGTCACCCACGACCTCCCGCTGGCAGAGAAACAGGACCCCACCGTCGTCGTCCTACCGCGCTACTGGGTGTCCGAAGAAGACGTGCCGACCGGCAGGGTTGACAAAGACGAACACAAGATCATGGAAGCAGGCGTCACCACCCGCCTCGCTACCAAGGGCTGGGACCGCGACTGGCTCCTCGGCTGGCGAGACATCTGCCGATCGACAGACGAGCGAACAGCGATTCCTGGCTTCCTCCCGAGAACTGGGGTCGGGCACAAGTTTCTCCTGGAGTTGCCGCGTGTGTCCGAGGAACTCAGCGCCGCCCTCATCAGTTTGCAGGGTTCACTTGTATTTGACTTCGTAGCCCGCCAGAAGATTGGCGGGACCAGCATGGCCTTCTTTGTCTGGAGACAACTCGCCGTCCCCGCGCCGAATACGATGGAGTCGCACACCCCGTTCATCACCCAGCGAATCATCGAGCTCACCTACACGGCCCACGACATGGCGCCCTTCGCCCGCGACCTCGGCGACTCCGGCGCGCCGTTCCGCTGGGACGAGAACCGGCGTGCGGTCATCCGGGCCGAACTGGATGCGCTGTTCTTCCATCTCTACGGGATCTCTCGCGACGACGCCGACTACATTCTCGACACGTTCCCGATCGTCAAGCGCAAGGATGAGGCCAAATACGGCACCTATCGCACGAAGGACCTCATCCTGGCCGAGTACGACCGGATGGCGGCTGCGGGGGTCGGCCTCACCACCCCGCTCGTCGACGGCGAGAACTACACATCCACCCTCACCCCGCCTCCTGACCACGGTCCCCGCCACCCCGCAGCCACCAGCAGCGCAGATACCGAGGGGCCTGATGCCTGACACCTATCCCGAATTCCGGCTCCGCCTGCCCTTCGACGGCCCCGTCGCGCATGGCCGGTTGCTTGACGAGAAGGGCATCAACGGCAGTCAGAAGTTCCTGGTGCGCGCCGGGTCGCCCGTGCGGTCGGAGATCATGGCTTCTTTTCCCAGGAATCACCCGTCGGCGCTCCGGCTTCGGGAGCGCCTCGTCGCCGACGGCCAGATCGTGGAGTCGTCGACCCGGCCGGGGTACCTGGAGACGACCGAGGACATCGCCTGCAATTCCCCTTCGTCGGCGGCAGCGATCCTGCTCGGACGCAGCTCCAACGGCTGGCTCGAATGGAAGACCGCTGACGGGCATCCGCTGGACGACTTCATCAAGGCGCAGTGGCACGGGCCGAACCGGACGTGGTTGGTGCGCGGGTCGAACGTGTCCGGTCTCGACCTGGTCCAGCGGCTGTGGTTACCGGAAGAGCGGGTGAGCCTGGCGGCTGGGCTCCTGCGCGCGGGTGTCGAGGAGGGCGTCAGCAAAGACGAGTTGCGCAGCTTCGTGGAGGAGGACTACGAGGGCAACCTCACCTACAACCAGCGGACTCGGCTGGTCGACGAGCTGCACGTGTTCCTGTCGAAAATGAAACCGGGCGACACGGTCTGCACCATCTCGGGCGGCCAGCTCTACGTCGGGGAGATCACCGGCGAAGCCCAGCACGTCGCCTCCGAGGGCGGCCGGTCGAACCTGCGGCGCCCCGTGGAATGGCAGAGCGCCAAGTACCCCTACCACGAGCTGCCCGAAGAGCTGCAACAGAAACTGTCCATCCAGCACGACGTCGTCGACCTCACCGCCGTCGAGGGACTGGTCGCCGGGCTCGGGCGCAGCGACGAGGAATTGGCCGACGAGGCCGAGGAATCGGCAGGCGACTCCAGTGCGGAAGTCGCCGCGCTCGTGGCCCGCCGCGAGTTGGAGCTGCCCGAGCCAACCGCCGAGCTCGCGGACGAGCTGCTGATCCACGACGTCGGGTGGTTACGGGAAGTACGAGACCTGCTCTGGGACGATCGCCAGCTCGTGCTCTACGGCCCACCCGGCACCGGCAAGACCTACCTGGCGCTCAAGATCGCGGAATACCTCGGCAGCGGCCCGGAACAGGTCAAGCTGGTGCAGTTTCACCCCTCGTATTCCTATGAGGACTTCTTCGAAGGCTTCCGGCCCCAGGAGGATCCGCGGACCCGCGAGGTCGCCTTCCGGATCACCGACGGCCCCCTGCGCGAACTCGCCAACCTCGCCGCGCGGGAAGGCAACCGGCACATCCCGCACTTCCTCGTTATCGACGAGATCAACCGGGCCAACCTGGCCAAAGTGTTCGGCGAGCTGTACTTCCTGCTGGAGTACCGCAACAAGTCGGTGCGGCTGACCTACTCCGGCGACGATTTCGCGTTGCCGCCGAACCTGTTCGTCATCGGCACCATGAACACCGCCGACCGCTCCATCGCCCTCGTGGACGCCGCGATGCGCCGCCGCTTCTCCTTCGTCGAACTGGCCCCCCGGATCGAGCCGGCCAAGGGACTGCTGCGCCGCTGGCTGAAGCGGGAGGGCCACGACCCTGAGCCCGCCGACCTGCTCGACGCGCTGAACTCGCGCATCGACGATCCGGACTTCCAGGTCGGACCCTCCTACCTGATGAAGCAGGGTGTCTACCGCGACGGCGGACTGGAGCGAACGTGGCGTACGAAGATCTTCCCACTGCTGGAGGAACACCACTACGGCGAAGGCGTCAACGTCGAGCACCGCTACGGGCTGCGTTCGCTGCGCGCCGCCGCGCAGGCCCCAGCGCCCCCGCCAGGAACCGGCGAGCCGAACCCCGCATGACGGTCATCGAGCTTGCCGAGCACGGCGCGCCGCTGTCGGTGCCGCTCGACGACATCGCGGGGCGTGCCCTCGCGGGGTCCGGCGTCCTCGACGCGACACCGGACCCGGATGGCGCCGGACGGTGGCGGCTGCGGGCCAAGGGCACGGTCGGTGTGGCGACGGTGCACCCACCCGGCGGCAGCGCGGTCACCGTCCGGATCATTCCCAAGATTCCCGTCTCCCGCCTGCTCTTCCTGCTCGGCTACAGCCGCGGCCCGAAGGGATGGCGCGACGAGCACGTGCGGGTGGACGAGGAACGGGAGCTGCTGCCCGCGTTCGCTCGGCTGTTCGCGCGACCGGCGGAGCAAGCGCTTCGTCAGGGGTTGCTCAGGGGCTATCGCGAACTCGAGGAGACGGCGCTGGTCATGCGTGGCCGCATCCGCCACGACGAGCAGGTCCGCAGGCAGCACGGCAGGCTCATCCCGTTGGAGATCGCGCACGACGAGTACACCTGCGACATCGCCGAGAATCGGCTGCTGCGCAGCGCCTGCGAAGTACTCCTCCGCATGCCAGAGAGGGTCCCCGGCGACGTGCGCGGGCGGCTTCTCCGGCTGCGCCGCGACTTGGCAGAGGCGACCCCGATCCCGCGCGGCCACCCCCTTCCGGATTGGCGAGCCAGCAGGCTGAACACCCGGTATCACCACGCGCTGCACCTTGCCGATCTCGTCCTGCGCAACGCGTCCATCGAGCACCGGCCCGGCGACGTCACCGTGAACGGCTTCCTGTTCGACATGGCCAAGATCTTCGAAGACTTCGTCACCACGGCCCTGCGCGAGGCACTCAGCGGGCGCGGCGGCCACTGCGCCGTGCAGGCCACGCACCACCTCGACGAGCGCGACGCCATCCGCATGATTCCCGACTTCGTCCGCTACGCCGAGGACGGCGCCCCGATCGCGGTGGCCGACGCGAAGTACAAAGCCGAGAAGCCCGAGGGCTTTCCCGACGCCGATCTCTACCAGATGCTGGCCTACTGCACGGCGCTGAACCTGCCGGAAGGCCACCTCGTCTACGCCAAGGGCAACGCCCCGCACGGTTCCCACCGGGTCAAGCACGTGGGCATCACCATCCACCAGCACGCCCTCGAACTCGACCAGCCACCCGCCGGGCTGCTCAGCGACATTCAGTTGGTGGCTCAGCGACTCACGAAGAACTGAGGGATCGCCGATGCCGCAACTTGCCTTCGCCAACACCTTCTGGGAGAACTACGACCTGTTGGAGAAGCAGGTCAAGGCCGGGGTGCGCAAGGCGATGGCGAAGTTCCAGCAGCTCGCGATCGCCGAGCTGTACGCGGACAAGGGCCTGCACCTGGAGTCGGTGGACAAGGCACGCGACTCGCGGATGCGGACCATCCGCGTCACCGGCTTCTGGCGTGGCGTCGTGCTCGCCCCGGACGACGGCAGCGACATCTTCCTGCTGCTGAACGTGGTGCCACACGACGACGCCTATACCTGGGCGGCCAAGCGCCTCTACACCGTCAATACCGCGACCCGCGCCCTGGAGGTGCGC
>JBOHER010000034.1:0-9964 GCA_050701115.1 Haloechinothrix sp.
GAAACGCCTGTGGAGCCCACATAAGCCCTCCCCCCGGGGAGGCTGCGGGTGATGAAGCAGGAACCACCCCAGACGCGGCGTAGCCGCGTGGGAATCCCCGCCGTTTACGGCGGAGAGGATGTCAATCGGTCAGAGCGAGCACGTTGAGTCGTCCGATCGGATCGCTTTACAGTGCTTTCAGGTCACGTTCCGTACCTTGCGGTGCAATGGCTTCCAACGACGCGCGGGACTCCGTGACCACTGACAGCAAGACCGGCGGGGAGCATGAAGAGGTCGCCGACCGCAACGTTTCTGTCGACGCCGGCTCATCGTCTGCCGAGGGCTCAGGGCACAGCGCAGGCGCCGTGCCGGGCGCCGCCGCCGTTGTCAGTGCGGGCCTCGGGCTCAGTTCGGTCACCGGCAACTCGCTCAGCGACATGCTGCGCGCCCGAGAGGAGATCGCCGGCCAGATCGAGGTCGGCATCGGCGGTGGCGGCGATCAGATCGAGGCTTTCTTCGGTGCTCCCTGGGACATGGCAGCCGTCGTCAACGGCCTTTTCGGTCTGATCGCAGTCTTCGTCGGCGGCGTGCTGCTCGCTGCCCACGCTCGGCGAGCTGATTCCCGAACGTGGGTGAAGGCCTTGGCCCTGGGCGGCGTCGCGCTCGGCGCGATCGGACTGCTCGTCGCGGGCGGCACGTACTTCGATCTCTTCGGTGCCCCGCCGGAGTTGCCCTCGCCGCCCATGCCTCCCACTGGCTGAGGCGTCAGCGCAACGGTCGAGTCAGTACCTCCGGCGATCTCCCTGCCGACGTCATGACGCCTCAGAGACGGGATCGCCTCACATCGTCGCGGCTGTCCACTGCCAGTGCCGGGGACCAACTACTACGGTCGCGGCGTGCTGCACTTCGAGCAGGCGCGTGCAGTGCGATACTGGTCGCCGACGTGAGGAGCCGTTGTGACAGCCCTTCCCCAACCTCCGTTCCACTTGCTGACCGTCGCCGAGTACGCCGCGCTCGGTGAGGTCGAGACGGGTTACACAGAGCTCCTGGAAGGTCGCCTGTTGATGTCGCCGAGCCCTGCTCCGGATCACAATGTCGCGTCGATGGAGTTGGCCTTCCAATTGCGGCCGCAGCTGCCGTCCGATCTCGAGGTGATCCAAGATGTCGACCTCGATCTCGAGCTGGTTCCGCCCGACCAGCCTGGCTTCTCCCGTCGGCCGGACCTGGTGATCGCTCAACGCGACGCAAGACAACGAGTACGTAACGAAGGCGGAATACTGCGGGCGTCCGAAGTAGCGGTCGTGGTGGAGATCGTGTCGCCGGGTTCGCGTCGCACGGACTACGTCGCGAAACGCGGCGAGTATGCCGACGCGGGCATCCCGTACTACTGGATCGTCGATCTCACCGACACGGTTTCATTGATCCCCTGCCATCTGGCGGGTGAGTTCGGCTACCAGGATGGTGGAGCTGTATCGCGAACATTCGTGACCACCGAGCCGTTCACCGTTCGGCTCACCTTGGACCAACTCGTTTCGTGACGTGCCCCGGCAGGTTCTCGCCCAGCTGCCACCGGTGACCCTCCGCAATGTCCATTTAGGCCCGATCGGGCCTGATCTTCGGCGGGCGTTCAGGTGGACAATGGGGTGGATCACCACATCTCCTCGCAAGGACTCGCGATGGGCGAACTCGCAGTGCACCAGCGAACCAGTGCCGAGGAGCCGCCGCAGGAGCGGGTCGGCGGCACAACCGAGCCGACCACGGACGGCGGCGGCGTTGCGCTGTGCCGATTACTCGCCGTCGCCACCTTGACGCCCGGCCAGGCCGGGCTGCTCGCGCTGGACCTGGCCGACGCACTCGAGGAGCTGCGCCGGAACGAGCAGTGCCCCGGCCGCATCGACGATCGCTCGGCCACCGTGTCCGCGGCCGGAGCGCTCAGCCTGGCGCCCGCACACTCCGGCGCCCCAACGGAGAGCAACCCACCTGTCCAGGGGGCCGAGCAGTGGCGCGTGGCAGCCGCTGCGTCAGCCTCGCTCATCCGCAGGCTGATCGTGAACACTCGGCGGAGCGGCGCACGCCGACGTGCGGAATCCGCCATTCTCGCCGGCCACATCGACGGGGCCGGTTCCGATGTCACCGACCTGACGGAACGAGTGCGGGCCGCGATCACGGAAATCCTTGGCGCAGGCGACGAGCAGCCGATT
Source organism: Haloechinothrix sp. (assembly GCA_050701115.1). Taxonomy (GTDB): domain Bacteria; phylum Actinomycetota; class Actinomycetes; order Mycobacteriales; family Pseudonocardiaceae; genus JBOHER01. Next base: position 2,181 of record JBOHER010000034.1, read on the forward strand.
TGTCGCACCCGGCGGGAACTCGCCGCCTTGGTCGCGGCGATCAAGGGACATCAGCCGCCGCCAGATCGTGACCCCTTTGTGATCAAGCACGAGGACCCGGTGCTCCCCGTGCCATTGGTGGTGCCCAGGGCCGCTGTGCTCGCGCCGCCCGGCTGGCGTCCGTCCAGTCGCCGGGCCTGGCACCGCAAGCGCATGTTCCGACCCCGCAAGGCTGTCCTCATTGGACTGGTCGTGCTGCTGCTCGGTGCGCTCGGCTGGTGGGCAGTGCCGCGCGCGTGGAGCGAACTGGAGCGTGGCTGGGCGGCGATCCTCACCCCGAACGAGCCGTCCCGGCAGCTCACGCCCGTGTCACCGCCAGAACAGCAGCAGTCCGGCTCCCGAGAGGTCACAGCGGGGCCTGCGAAGTCGGGGGTGAACCCGCGGGCGGTCAAGCGGCCCGCGCCGAAGCAGGCTCCGCCGATCACCAAGGTCACCATCGAACGCACCGAAGGTGGCTGCACCGCCGGGAAACCGTGCCCGGTCCGGGTCGATGTGCATCTGCGGTCAGCAGGCACCCCGCGCCAGGTGAGCTGGTCGCTTCAGGTAGTCGACCGCTGCTCCGGCAAGGTCGTCACCCGGCAGGGTGTGTCGATGACCGCCCAAGCCGGGTGGCGGCAGGTGTACGGCATCAGCCGGCCGGACCTCCCGGACGGCACCGCCCTGGCGATCATGGCCGTCACCGAAGCTCCCGCGCGCGCCGCATCGGCGCCGCTGTTGGTGTCATCCGGCGGGGCTCACTGCTGAGAGGTGCGCTCATGCAGCATGAACAGCGCACCGCCGACCCGTGGATGTTCACCGCCATCGGCGTCCTGGTGGGTCTCGGCCTGCTCAATCTGCTGTCGCTGGGGATGAGCTCTCTTGCCGTGCGGCACGGCGCAATCGTGCTCGTCGGGCTGTGCCTGATGCTGGTCGTCGCCCGCCTCCGGCTGCGTGATCTGCCCGCGTTCGGCTGGGGCTTCTATGCCGTCGCGCTGGTCGCGCTGCTGGCGGTCCCGGTCGCCGGGTTCACCGTGAACGGCGCCCAACGGTGGCTCGATCTGGGGGTGTTCACCGCGCAGCCCTCGGATCTGGCCAAGGTCGCGGTGATCCTCGCCTTGGCCAACATCCTCGCCCGCGGCTACACGATGGGTCGTTTCCTGCTCGCGCTGGTGGTGGCAGGCGTGCCGGTCCTGCTCGTCGCCCTGCAGCCGAACCTGTCCACCGCACTGGTGCTCGCCGCGGCGGCCGGCCTCATGCTGGTGCTCGCCCGGGTGCCGTTGCTGCCGTTGCTCCCGCTGTTCGGGCTGGCGGCAGCCGCGCTGCCGTTGGCGGTCGTCATCCTGCGCCCCTACCAACTGGGCAGGGTGCACGCCTTCCTCACCGGGGCCCGGGACGCCAGCGGTCCGGGGTGGGCTGCGCTGCAGGCGGAGATCGCCATCGGCGGCGGCGGGCTGTTCGGCCGGGCTCGTGAGCCGCTGTATGACCTGCGGGCCAGCTACCTGCCAGAGCGTGAGCACGACCTGGCCTTCGCCAGCCTGGTGCACGGCTGGGGCCTGCTCGCCGGGGTGGCCGTTATCGCCGCCGTCCTGGTGCTGGTCTGGCGGTGTGCGCTGGTCGCCAGGACCGCCCGCAGCCGCGAATCCGCCCTGATCCCCGCCGGTGTAGCGGCGCTGTTCGGGCTGCACGCCGTGGTGTCGATCGGCGCCAACCTCACGCTGCTGCCACACACCGGACTGCCTATCCCGTTGTTCAGCTACGGCGGCACCACGGCGATCGTGCATCTGATGGCGCTCGGGTTGGTGCTGGCCGCGCGCAGGGACGGGTTGGACCGGCCGCTGTGGGCGCCGCCGCCACGCCGCCGCAGGCACCCCCGATGGGTTCGGACCGGGGCACTCGCGCTGAGCGTGTACCTCGCGTCGATGTCCTTATTCGCCTGGCACGTGCAATCCGCGCGAGGCGACGACCTGCGGGTGCTCGGCGAACACCAGATGACCCGATGCGTCCGGCTGCCCGCCGAACGCGGGATCATCACCGACCGGCGCGGCAAGCCGCTGGTGGCCACCACGAAGGACTACCAGGTACATGTTGTCCCCGGGTTGTTCCCCGAGGGTGACGCGATCGCCAGGAAACAACTGGCATCGGTGCTCGACCAGTCGCCGAAGGAGTTGCGTGCGGCGCTCGCCCGCCGCGGGCAGGAGCTGAACGTCGCGGTCGGCAGGGTCTCGACTGCGGTCGCGCGGCGGGTCGTCGACGCCGAGCTACCCGGCGTGCTGGTTGCTCCCGCACAAACCCGCGACTATCCGCATGGTCGGCTGCTCGGTCCGATGCTGGGATTCGTGGGTGTGGCGAGCCCGGAAGACATGAAACGGTGGCCGAACCTGGCGCTGGGTTCGACGGTCGGGAAGGCGGGTCTCGAGCGACAGTACGACGAGATCCTGCGCGGCACCGACGGCCGTCAGTGCGTATATGTGGATCCGGTGGGCCGCCCGGTAGCTGCCGCCGAGCGGGTGGACCCGGTGCCCGGTGCGGATCTTCGGCTCAACCTCGACCTGGCCCTGCAGCAGGTGGCGACCAGGGCACTGGCCGACGCGGTGAAAACCAGTGGCGGCGACCTCGGCGCCGCGGTCGTGATGGACGCCCGCACCGGCAAGATCCGGGCGATGGCGACCGTACCTGCCTACGACAACAACATCTACCGCCCGCCCGTTGACATCGCTGCCCTGAGAGCGCAGGCGAGGGCGCCGGGCCTGCCGCTGTTCAATCACGTCACCCAGGTGGCCGCGCCGCCGGGCTCGACGTTCAAGATCGTCGTGGCCGCGGCGAACGCCAAGTACCAGGCGATTCCACCCAGCCGGGTGATCCCGACCGGCGCTGCGTTCACGTTCGGCGGCCACACCTTCGCCAACTGGCGTCCGATGGGCCCGCACAACCTGATTCAGGCCATCCAGTGGTCGGACAACGTCTATTTCTACAAGCTGGCGGCAGCGCTCGGCCCGGAGAAGGTGGCCAATGTCGCCAAACAGCTCGGTGTCGGCGAGCCGACCGGGATCGACCTGCCCGGCGAGGCCGCCGGCTTCCTCGGCACTCCGGAGTCGGTCCGGCAGATCGGCGGGACGTGGTACCCCGGATCCGCCGTGCTGATGGGCATCGGGCAGGGCGCGATCACTGCCACCCCGCTCCAGTTGGCTCGGTGGACCGCGGGGATCGCGACGGGACGGCTGGTGACGCCCGCGCTCGGACACTCCTACGGATCGGCAGAGGTCACCCGACTGGAGCGGACCGACCCCACCCGGCTGCCGTTCGCGGGCAAGCTCGGCGCGGTGCGCGAAGGAATGATCGCTTCCGCCGAAGCGGGAACGGGCGGGCAGTTGGCCGAGCTCCCGGTGACCATCGGGACCAAGACCGGAACAGCGCAGGACCCGAGCTCACCGAACGGCGAAACGCACGCGTGGTTCTCCGCGGTCGCGCCCTTCGACAAGCCGGGTGTCGTGGTGTCGGTGTTCGTGCGCGGCGGAGGCTACGGCTCGGCCACGTCAGGGCCGGTGGTGAAGGAGATCCTCGAGCACTACCTGGCGAACCGCTAACTTCCGTATGCGGCCAGCACCTCGGGGTGGACCAGGCAGGTCGTCGCGCCCTCTGCGACACAGGTGAGCGGCCGGTCCGCCGTTTTAACCGGGAACCCGAAGGACTCCTCGAGCAGCTGGGTGAACCCGCGCAGCATCGACCCGCCGCCCATGGCGAGCAGACCTTCGGACATGACGTCGCCGACCGCCTGTGCTGGCAGGTCTTCGAGACAGGCGGTGAGCGTGTGCACGATCTCTGTCGTGGTCGGCCGGAGCGCGTCCACGACCTCCTCGGTTTCCAGCGTGACCAGCCTCGCGCGGCCGGTGGCGGCGTCGCGGCCCTCGACGACGAGCGGCTGGTTGTCGTCGTCCTCGCGCAGGCGGACCTTGAGATCCTCCGCGGTGAGTTCGCCGACCACGATCTGATGCTCGTTCCGCAGGTGCTGGTACAGCGCATTGGTGAGTTCGTCGCCTGCGACGCGGCAGCTGCGGTGGGTCAGGATGCCGCCGAAACAGAATCCGGTGATCTCCGCGGTGCCGCCGCCGAGATCGACCACAAGGTGCGCGCGCTGTTCCAGCGGGTTGATTCCGGAGCCGAGTGCACCGGCCACCGGCTCGGGGATCAGGGCCACCTTGCGCAGTCCCGCCTCGTGCGCGACTTCCAGCAGGGCACGGCGTTCCAGTGCGGTGGCGCCGGCGGGAACGGCGATGACCGCCCGTGGTCGCAGCCCGGACCGCCAGCGGGACGCGATCTTGCGGATGACCGCCACGACGAACGCCCTCGCGGACTCGAGGTCGACGATCACGCCGTGGCGCATGGGTCGTACCGTCTCGAATCCGGCGGGGGTGCGGCCGATCAGTTCGCGTGCCTCTTTGCCGACCAGAATGGCGCGATACGGGTCTGTCGTCCTGGTCAGCATGACCGACGGTTCATTGAGGACTATGCCGAGTTCTGGCCGGCCAACCACGGTGTTGGCAGTGCCGAGATCAATACCAAATCCGCCCACCGCGCCCTCCCGGTTGATCACCTCGATTCTAGGTGGGGTGGGACGTCGGCCGCGTCCGCTGATCGGGGGTGGGTGTGCCTCATCCGGGTTGCCCGTGCACGGCTGTCGTCCAGCTGACTTCTCCTCAGTTGCCGAACCCCGTCGCTGCCATCACATGGGGTTGAACTCGTTGGTCCGATGGGATCCGGTGAGTACCGCGCTGCGCTTGAGCGCGTCCACGACCAGCGAGGTTTCGATGGCGCTCACCTTGTCCAGCCAGGACGACCGGGTGACGAACTCGTGCAAGGCGGACCTGCTGGGCAGCGTGACATCGACCAGCAGCTGGTGCGGGCCCATGATCGCGGCGGCGTACCGTACCAGCGGCGATTCGATGATGCGCTCGCCCACGGTGTCGACAGCCTCGGGCGGGGTCCGTATCCACAGCAGTGCCTCGACGGGCAGGCCGAGCAGCCCGGGCTCCACCACCGCCCGGAAGAAGATTCGCCCGGCCGCGCGGAGCGCTTCGAGGCGTCGTCGTGCGGTCGCTTCGGAGACGTCGGCGAGCCGGGCCAGTTCCTCGTGGGTGAGCCGACCGTCCCGGGCGAGCGCGCGCAGGATGGTCCGTTCGTCGGGGGACAGTCGCATGGGTTCGCCGCCCATGGTGGCGGGTTTGGCCGGGTGACCGGGCGACAGCCGGTCGACCTCCTCCGGGGTGAGCACACCCGGCTGCCACTCGTGCACGGTCCGGTAGTAGCGCAGCAACGGATGGGTACTCACGCGGGCCAATCCGGGTGTGCCGGGTAGTTCGTCCATAAGCAGGCTGGATAGCCGGTCGACGGGGCACCACATCTCGGCGACGCAGTCGGCCAGGCCGGTCACGACATAGGTGAAGGTGGACTCGGGTCGCCGGGCCAGGGAGTTCGCCGCGATCCGGATCGTGCCTGGTGTGCAACGCAGGTCGACGATCACCGGCTCGCTGTGGGCGATAAGGGCCAGGCCGGTGACCACGACCAGCCGTTCGTCGATCAGGCGCCCGCCGTGGCGGGCGACCGTTCGCTCCGGCTCCCTGAGCACCGCGGCGATCTTGCGCCAGGACGCCCGGCCGTCGACCTGCAGGGCGGCGACGATCCGGCGGTCCAGCTCATCGAGGGTGGCGCTCGCCTTTGACGTCATGCGCCGCATTTTCGGCTGATTCCGTCACTTTGGCAACAGCTCTTGTCCGCAACCATCACCCGCTGGATGCTGTGGACCTGTCCTGGTGACGTACCGCACAAGGAGAACGCGCATGGCAACCCTTCCGTCGACCGATACGGCCACGACAACTGCTCCCCTGGGCACCGCCCAGGCGACGATGACGAGGGCCGAACGGCGCCGCGTGATCGTCGGTGCGGGTGTGGGCAACGCGCTCGAGTGGTACGACTGGGTTGCCTACGCGATCTTCGCGCCGTTCTTCGCCTCCCAGTTCTTCAACCCGCAGAACCCGCTGTCCGCCCTGCTGGCGACGCTGGCGGTGTTCGCGGTCGGCTTCCTCATGCGTCCGCTTGGCGGGCTGTTCTTCGGGTGGCTCGCCGACCGGCACGGCCGCCGAGTGGCGATGACGACCGCGATGGTGGTCACCGCCGCGGGCAGCCTGCTCATCGGGGTGGCACCGACGTACGCCAGTGTCGGGGTGTTCGCCTCGGCGGTGCTCCTGCTCGCCCGGCTGGGGCAGGGCTTCGGTCTCGGCGGGGAGATTGGGGGCTCGCACACATATCTGGCCGAGATGGCTCCACCGCGCCGACGTGGGCTGTGGGCGAGCAGCATGTACATCGCGGTGACCTCCGGGGTGCTCACCGCCACGCTGCTCGCGGCCGGGCTGTCCAGTCTGCTCGGCAAGGCGGACATGGCGGCCTGGGGCTGGCGGGTGCCATTCCTCATCGGCGGCGTACTCGGCGTCTACGCGATCTACCTGCGGCGCAGCCTGCACGAGTCGCACGCCTTCCGTAAGGAGCAGCAGCAGGAGGAGGCGGCCGGTAGCCACCCGTCGCTGCTGCGCGGGATCTGGGAGAACCGCGCCGCGGCGCTGCGTGTGATCGGGCTGACCGTCGGCGGAACCGTCGCCTACTACACCTGGGCGGTGTCGGCCACGGGGTACGCGATCAGCGTGAAGGGTGTCGACCCCCAGCAGGCGCTGTGGGCGGGTGTCGTGGCGAACCTGGTCTTCGTCGTCGCCCTTCCGTTGTGGGGAGCGTTGTCCGATCGCTGGGGACGCAAGCCCAACCTGTACTTCTTCCCCCTGGCGCTCGGCGCGGTGAGTTTCCCGCTCAACGGGCTGATCGGTGACCAGGCGTGGCAACTCGGGGTGGCGATGTCGATCGCGCTGTTCATCCACGCGTCCGTCACGTCGATCGTGCCCGCGGTGATGGCCGAGCAGTTCCCCACCCGGGTGCGGGCGACCGGATTCGCCTTTCCCTATTCGATCGCCGTGGCGCTCACCGGCGGCACCGCGCCGTACCTGCAGACCTGGCTGGCCAGCCGCGGCACGCCCGACCTGTTCATCGTCTACTCGATCGCCCTGCTCGGAGTCAGTTTCCTGACCGCCATCACCCTGAAGGAAACCAAGGGCATCTCGCTCGAGTGACCCGCGCAGCCCCAAGCTTTTCCGCACCAGCAGGGAGAACCCGTGAGCACCGATATCTGTTATCTGACGGCACGCGAGATGGCCGCCGCCGTCCGGCGGCGCGACGTCTCGGTCCGCGAGGTCGTGCGGGCGCACCTGGACCGGATCGAACGGGTCAACCCGGAGATCAACGCGATCGTGTCCCTCGTGCCCGAGCGGGCGCTGGCCGAGGCCGCCGCAGCGGACGAGCGTCTGGCCAGGGGCGAGGAGGTGGGTTCGTTGCACGGATTGCCGGTGGCGCACAAGGACACCCACCTGACCGCGGGCATCCGGACGACCTTCGGTTCCCAGGCGATGCGGGACCACGTGCCGGACGCCGACGAGCTGATCGTGGCCAGGGTCCGTGCCGCAGGAGCGATCACGATCGGCAAGACGAACGTGCCGGAGTTCGGGGCGGGCTCGCACACGTTCAACCCTGTATTCGGAGCGACCCGCAACCCCTACGACCCGAGCAAGAGCGCGGGCGGCAGCAGTGGTGGCGCGGCGGCCGCGCTGGCCGCCGGGATGCAGCCGCTGGCCGACGGCAGCGACATGGGCGGCTCGCTGCGCAACCCGGCC
>JBOHER010000035.1:0-9531 GCA_050701115.1 Haloechinothrix sp.
GGTAACCTCCACGCCGGATTCCAGCTTTAATGCGGACTAGTTTTGTACGGTAAGGGCGAGACCGGTACGGAGCGCGGCGGCAATCTCCAGGGTGGCGTCCCGGAATCGCCTGCCGACCCCGAGGAAGTTCACGAAGCCGTGGATGAGGTCCGCCTGGCGGTTCAGCGCGACCGGGACGCCCGCCTTACGCATAGCGTGCGCGTACTCCTCCCCCTCGTCCCGCAACGGATCGAACCCCGCGGTAACCAGATAAGCGGGCGGTAGGCCGGACAGGTCCTCGGTGAGTAGCGGTGACAGTTGGGGATGGGTGAGATCGATGCCCTCGGGTACGTAGTGGCCTTCGAACCAGTCCAGCTCGGCGCTGGTGAGGAAGAAACCCTCACCGAACAGCTCACGTGAGCGCCTGCGCGCGCTGTAATCCACCACCGGGTAGATCAACAGTTGGAACGCGGGTGCGGGTCCGCCACGCTGGGTCGCCTGCTGGGCGACGACGGCGCTGAGGTTGCCGCCCGCGCTGTCGCCGCCAACCGCGATTCTGGCGGGATCGACGCCGAGCGCCTCGGCATTAGCGTGCGCGTAATCGAAGGCGGCCAGCGCGTCCTCGCATCCCGCCGGGAAGGGGTGTTCGGGTGCGAGGCGATAGTCCACAGAGAGCACCCGCACGCCCGCGTACACGGCAAGGAACCGCGCGGTGTTGTCATGGCTGTCCATGCTGCCGAGTACGAAGCCGCCGCCATGGTAGAAGACCAGCATCGGCGCAGGCTGTTCCAGCCGGGCGGGCAGGTACAGGCGGGCGCCGATCGATCCAGTTGCCGTGGGGATTCGCAGTTCGCGGGTGGCCACATCACCGAGGGTGCGATCCGCCACCATGCTCGCCGAGGCTTCCAGCCGGGCGCGCACCACCGCGGGGCTTCCCGCGCCCGCCAGGGTGGTTCCGGAGAGCTTGAGCATGCGGAGCAGCAGCTGAGCGTCCAGGGCCAGCTCTTGACCATCCATCCGGATCGGCGGGCCGGCGAGACGGCGGCGGGCACGCTTCGGTAGGGCGAAAGCGGCGCGCAGGGCGGCCGCTTGGACGGTGATGGGTACCCGCTCGGACAGCGTCGGCATTGCTCCTCCTCGAACAGCCAGATACCGGCAGTCTCCCGCATCGAGTGCGAGCCTTGCCACTGGGCCTGGACCTCGACCCGGCTGGAGGTCGTACTGTGCTTGAGGTCGTACTGCTTGAGGTCGTACTCGGGCTTGAGGTCGTATTGGACTGGGGAGGTGGCGTGCGGCATGGGCCGCGACGAGGAGAATGGTGACGATGGCGATCAACGTGGTGGGAATCGGCGGTTCGCTTCGCGAGGGTTCACAGTCCGAGCAGGCGTTGCGCATCGCGCTGGACGGTGCGGCGGAGGCAGGTGCCACCACCACCGCGATCACCGGAGCCCGCCTGGTGCTTCCCTTCTATGACATCGCCATCGCTGAGCGGTCGGCGGAGGCCAACGAACTGGTCGAGGCCATCCGTGTCGCCGATGGGCTCATCGTCGTCTCGCCCGGTTATCACGGGGGCTTGTCCGGCCTGGTGAAGAACGCCCTTGACTACGTCGAGGACCTGCACCACGCCGAGCGCCCCTATCTCGAGGGTCGCGCGGTGGGCACGATCGCGGTGGCGTTCGGCTGGCAGGCGGCGGTGACCACGCTGAACCAACTGCGCACCACCGTGCACGCATTGCGGGGCTGGCCGACCCCGCTCGGGGCCGCGGTGAACTCGGTGGAGACCAAGTTCGACGAGTCCGGGGGTGCCAGCGACGAGAAGGTGGAGGCGACGCTACGCCTGATCGGTGCACAGGTCGTGGATTTCGCCGAGAGGCAACGGCCCTAGCGGGTCACGTTACCCGCAGCGTCGCCGGGTCGAGTTTTATCGGGATCGGCTCGGTCGCGGAGAGGATCTCACCCGCTCCAACAATCCGGGTGACCTCGTACTCGCCGAGCCCGACGAGTTCGTGAGTGATGATCAACGGCAGCGGTTTGGTTCGGCCGCGGTAGTCTTCGGTTTCGATCCGCCAGAAATGCGGAATGCCCGCCTCTGCGTACAGGTACGGCTTTTCCGTGCGATCGCGGGTGCGTGAGCCGGGCGACACGATCTCGACAACGAGGCGCACGGCGGGGGGTTCGATCAGTAGCTGCGATGACTTACTCAGGTCAGACGTGGCCACGGTCAGGTCCGGTATGAGCAGCTGATCACCAGCCAGCCGTACACCGACGCCCTCCCAGATACGTACTTGTGCTCCCACCGAATGGGCCGCGTCCCTCAGCATCGTGTGTAACCGGAAGGACAGATCCTGATGACGGGGGCTAGGCGGCGGATTCATGATCAGCGCCCCGTCGACCAGTTCGTAGCGTGCGCCGTCCTCGGGTAGCGCGAGCACGTTCTGCACTGTCCACGACCCGAGATCCTTGCGCGCGGCGGTCATGACTCACCTCCCGTGGCGTGTATCAAGCATCGCACGTTCAGCCCCCATGATGTCGACGTCAGTGACCTGGCGATCACCGCCGGTGGGCACGCTACGGGAGCCCGCCGACATTCAGCGCAGGCCGATGGCCCGTTGCGCGAAGTGCACCTCGATCGCGGTCTGCTTGATCGTCTCGGCCACCACAAGGGAGCCGTGCCCTGCGTCGTAGCGGTAGAACTCGTAGACCGCGCCACGGTCGGCAAGCCGTTCCAGGTAGTTCTCGATCTGGCGGATCGGGCATCGGGGATCGTTGTCCCCGGCCAGTACCAGGGCGGGGGCGCGCACCGCGTCGACGTAGGTGATGGGGGAGCACTCCCGGTACACGGCAGGCACCTCCTCTGGCGACCCGCCGAACAGCGCTCGGTCGAAGGAACGCAATTGCTCCATTTCGTCCGCATAGGCCGCGACATAGTCGGCGACCGGGACACCTGCGATGCCTGCTGCCCATCGCTCCGGCTGGGTGCCCAGTGCGAGCAGGGTGAGGTAGCCACCCCAGGACGCTCCGTTGACGATGCAGGCATCTGCTTTGGACAGTGCACTATGTACTGCCCAATCATGAACCGCGGCGACGTCATTGAGTTCGGTGAGACCAGGCCTGCCCTCGATGGCATCCCGCCATGCCGAGCCGTACCCGGTCGAGCCTCGATAGTTGACCTCTACCACGGCGAAACCGGCGTCCAGCCAGACCGCCCGGTACGGCGAGAACCTGTCTTCGTCGGCCGCGTGCGGGCCGCCGTGCAGGGTGAACACGGTCGGCAGCGGTCCTTCGGGAGCGTCGGCCGGACGTGACACCAGCGCGTGAATCCGGCCACCGACGCCGTCGACGAATGCATCAGTCAGGGGAACCGAATCCGGCGCACGCTCACCGGGGGGTTCCAGCAGCACCCGATCCGTGCCGTCGGCGTTCCGGGCGCGGACCATGGGTGGCGTCTGCGCGCAGGACCAGGAGTATTCGACGGTCCCATCGGGGCGTACGCCCGCGCCGCCGATCCGCCCCGGCGGAGTATCCACAGTGCACAGTTCGCCTGTGGATAAGTCGTAGCGGTGCAAGGAACTGCGGCCGGAGTGGAAGTGCAGCACCAGCAGTGCTTCGGCTTGCGGATACCAGGTTGCCGAAACCTCGCCCGGCAGGTCAAGGGCTATCTCGGTTTCGGCGTCGGAGTCGATGTTCCAGATCAGCAGCTCTTCCCGGCCGTGACGCTCATGCAGGACGAGCAACCGGGAATCGCCTGCGATGGGCGAGAACTCGAGCGCCTCCAGCCCCTTGCCTGCGCCATCCCACTTGTCCGCGATCGTGCTGTAGTCCGTTGTGGACAGAACGCGCAGTGCGGGGTGGCGAGAGTCGCCGTGCTCAGAATGCGAGATCGCGAGCAGGCGCTCATCGCGGGAGAGGGCAGACACGCCCGCGTCGTCGCTGCTGGCGTAGCAGGCGCGGGTCGTACCGTTCGAGCTCGCGTACAGCGTGCTGCCATCGTCGGTGGAGACACCGACCGCGGTGACCCGATGGCCGATCTGCAGCCCGGCCGGGTATCCGTCCGGAACGTCGGTCAGCGCCTTTCCCGGGGCGGTGCCGTCGGCGACGAACGGCTCGCGTACCCAGGAACCGAACTCGTCGCCGTCGGTGTCGTTGAACCACCAGATCGACTCACCGTCGGGCGGCAGCGCGGCGTGTAGGGTGCCGTTCGGCCGCTCGGTGACCTTGCGGTGCTGGTCGTTGGCGCGGTCCCAGGCGTAAACCTCCCACACGCCGGTGGCGTTGGAGACGTACAGGCTCGCCGCGGGAGCGTCGATCGCCCAGCCCGGGGCGGACACCCGCGGTGCGGTGAAGCGGGCACGCCAGCGCGCTTCGGTCCGCTCGTCGTCGAAGAGCCGGTCGGGCACTACCGGGGCGGGCCGGGAAGTCGTCACCCCCCGATCGTGCCAGGCCGCAAGAAACCCGCACCGTATGGGTATTGGGGGCTCGGCCCACGTAAGGGGCCCGCACCATAGGGGGCTTGGGGGAGTCGCTCCCCCAGTACGACAACGGAGCGACCTGGGTTCGCGCGTTCCGCGAACGCAGGCCGCTCCGTCGATCCGTCGGGGTGGCGGGATTTGAACCCACGACCTCCTCGACCCGAACGAGGCACGCTACCAAGCTGCGCCACACCCCGAGGCTTGCTGAATCGGGCCGTGGTGAAGTCTAACGGACGTTGCTCCGCGCCTTGAACCGGGCTAGTACCCGCTGCGGTGGCTGCTTGAGACCTCGGGGAACGAGGGTGAGCAGGCTGGCCTCGGGCGGGCAGGCGAACCGCACCGGGGCGAACGGGGAGGTCCCTAGACCTGCGGAAACGTGCAGCCACATGTCGGCGCCCCAGCGGGACGCGCCGCGCGCACGCGACCGGTCGAGTTCGCAGTTGGTGACGAGTGCGCCGAACCCGGGGATGCGCAGTTGTCCGCCGTGGGTGTGCCCGGCGAGCACGAGGTCGTAGCCGTCGGCGGCGAAGCGGTCGAGCACGCGCGGTTCGGGGGAGTGACTCAGGCCGAGCCGCAATGCGGCCGTCACGTCCGGTCTCCCGGCGATCGTGGCGTAGCGGTCGCGGTACAGGTGTGGATCGTCGACTCCGGCGACGTAGATCGGCTGGTCGGCGACGGTGATGGTGTGCGTGGTGTGCGTGGCGTCGAGCCAGCCGCGCTCGATGAACGCGGCCCTGAGGTCCTGCCAGGGCAGTTCGGGGCCGTGAATTTGCTTCTTCCTGCCCTGCGGCATGAGGTAGCGCCCGGGGTTCTTCGGCTTGGGACCGTAGTAGTCGTTGCTGCCGAAGACGAACAGGCCGGGAACATCCAGCAGCGGACCGAGTGCGCGCAGCACGGCAGGCACGGCATGCCGGTGTGAGAGGTTGTCGCCGGTGTTGACCACGAGATCCGGTTCGAGGTCGGCCAGCGCGGCAACCCAACGCTGCTTGGACTTGTGTCCGGGCAGCATGTGCAGGTCGGAGATGTGCAGCACCCTGACGGGGCGAGCGTCGCGAGCGAGCACCGGGATCTCGGCCGCCCGCAACGTCCAGTGCTTGCGCTCGATCAGCGACGCGTAGCCGACGGTCGCTGCGCCGAGCGCCACGGTGGCCGTAGCCGCCTTGCGCAGCGCGTCGAGGGTCCGGTTTTCCTTGGCTGTGCTCACGAATGAACAGGATACGTGCTCGACCTGGTCTGAGCCGCCGCCGCAGGCGTGATCGGGTTCACGCCGTCCTACCTGCGTTCGTACTTCGGGTCGGCGTTGGGCAGCGGCAGCTTCGGTTCGCCCTCGAGGATCTCGGTCATCGCGCCGAACCACGTGCGGGCCGGTGTCTTGCCACCGAACATGTTCCCGTTACCGCAGGTGTAGACGTTGCCGACACCGCCGTCGCACAGGCCTTGGTTGGTGTCGCCGCCCCACACGAACACCATGCCGGCGCCGGCAAGCTGTGGGGTCGCGCCGAGGAAGGTGGCTGATCGGTTCAGCTGCGTGGTCCCAGTCTTGCCGATCACCGCGCGATCCCAGCCGACCTGCGAGGCCGCGGCTCGCGCGGTCCCTTCGGTGTCGTCCTTGCTCATACCGACCGCGAGGGTGTTCGCGAGACCCTCGGGGACAGCCTGCTCGCACGACTTTTCCTTGATCTTGACCTTCTCGCCGTGCCGGTCCCGAACCTCAACGATCGGGGTCGGTGGGCACCACACGCCACCGCTCATGATTGTCGCACCCACATTGGCCAGTTCCAGTCCGCTCAGCGGGCTGAAACCGAGGGTGAACGCACCCGTACCAGCCCAATTGTCCTTCTGGCCGTACAGGTCAAGTTGACTCTGCCGGTGCAGCACTTCGTCGGCCTCGGGATCGGGAGTGCGACCGCTCCCGTTCGACGCCATGGTCTTGCGCATGCCAAGCTTGCTCGCCATCTCGACCACAGCGTCCATTCCCGCCTTTTCCTCGAGAATGACGAAACCGGTGTTGGGCGAGGAAGCGAGGGCCTTTTGCAGCGTCATGCGCGACGGATAGTTCGAGCCTTCGGAGTTACCGAGGCAGTACTTGTACGTTCCGGAGATGGGCGTGCAGCGCTCCGGCCCGCCGAGGAAGACGTTCGATTCGTAGAACGACGGGGTCGACATGGTGTCGTAGATCCCTAGGACACCTTCATCCAGCGCGGCTGCGGCGGTGAAGGTCTTGTACACCGACCCTGCGCCCTGAGTGTTGTAGATGCCGGACGGCAAGGCGTAGGTGGTCTGGGTCCCGTCCTTGTTGCTGTCGGTGCCGTAGTCCTTGTTCGCGACGAGCGCGACCACTTCATGACGCTTCTCGCCCGGCTTCACCAGGGAGAGCGTGTTGGCGACGTGCTCGGCCGTCTTAGGGACCTGTTTCTCGGCCGAGTCCTTCGCGTGCTCGTTCGCCTTCCGGTCCAACGTGGTCTTGATCGTGTAGCCGTTGCGGTACAGGTCGTCCTTGTCCATCCCCGCTTCGATCAGGTAGTCCTCGACGTACTGGCAGAAGAAACCGTGCTCCGGCCCAGCGCCGACGCAGTTCGCGGCGGGCTTGTTCGGGCCGTCGGGCAGCACACCGAGCGGTTCCTTCTTGAGCCGCTCGGCGTCCGAAGCGTCCAGCTTCCGGTTGAGCACCATCTGATCTATCACCAGATTGCGACGATCCTTGGCGCGCTCGGGATGGTTCCAGGGGTCCAGCATGCCTGGGTTGTTCACCATGCCTGCCAACAGTGCGGCCTGTGTGACGGTCAGGTCCTCGGCCTTGACACCGAAGTAGGCGCGCGCCGCGGCGCCAACGCCGAAGATCCGCCGAGAGAACTCGACCACATTGAGGTAGCCGGTCAGGATCTGATCCTTGTCCATCTTGGTCTCGAGTTGGATGGCGATCCGTGCTTCCTTGAGCTTGCGCGCGATGGATTGTTCTTGCGCCTTCTTGCGCCCGATCTTGTCCGCGGTGGTGTCGCCGTCGTAGACGACGTTGATCAGGTAGTTCTTCACGTACTGCTGGGTGAGCGTGGAAGCGCCCTGGGTGTCGGCGCCGCTGGTGTTGCTGATCGCGGCACGCATGGTGCCCTTCCAGTCCACCCCGTTGTGCTCGTAGAAGCGCCGATCCTCGATCGAGATGATCGCCCATTTCATCGCGTCGGAGATCTGATCGCTCGCGGTGGGAATGCGGAACTGGTTGTACAGGGTGGCGATGGCCTTGCCCTTGCGGTCGGTGATCGTCGTCACCAGGGGTGGCGGGATGTTCGCCAGTTCGGAGGACGTGTTGTCCACCGTTGCGCTCGCCTGGTTGGACGCCACTCCGAGGCCGCCGACGACCGGGAACATCACCCCTGCCAGCAGCACCCCGGCAAGCATGCACAGACCCACCAGCTTGAGCAACCCATCCGCCTTGCGCACGCTGTCGAGGGTACGCGGTGGGTGTGAGTGTTACGTGACCTGATCGGGGGTCGATCGGGAAAATACGACCACCTGGTCTTGGCGAGGGAACCGATTACCTCTACAGTCCGTCAACGTCTTACGAATGGCGCCGGGGAGTGCCAGTCGAGGAAGTCGTGAGACAGCGGAGACCAGGGCGCGGGCTCGAGGGACGTCTCTTCGGGGCCTGGGGTCTGGTCGTCAGACCAGTGAGGGAGCTGGGGGTAATGGACACCACAGGTTGGCGCGCGGCTGCATCCTGCCGGGACGCCGATCCGGACGGGTTGTTCGTGCGCGGCGCTGAGCAGAACAAGGCCAAGCTGGTGTGTATGGGCTGCCCGGTCAGGACGGAATGCCTGGCGGAAGCTCTGGACAACCGGATCAGCTTCGGAGTGTGGGGTGGCATGACCGAACGTGAGCGGCGTGCATTGCTGCGCCGCAGACCTGAGGTCGAGTCCTGGTACGAACTACTGGACGCCGCACGCCGGGAGCACCGCAGCATCGACGACCAACCTGCTCGGGTGAGCTGACCCGCTGGCCGCCAGTTGGTGTGTTAGGAGCCGTTGGCTAGCCGTTCGCCGATTTCGCGCAGGCCATCGAGGTCGTGCACGTCGCTGGGGAGCGCCGGTACTCGGACCACCGGAACGCCGGGATGGGCTCGGGTGAAGCGAGCGAGCAGCCGTTTCTCCCGGTCGGCCAACGCGACCCGGTCGGCGTGCAGGCGCAGTACGGCCGCGGCCAGCGGTGCGTCATTGCCCTTGTCGAGTGAGTCCGCCGCGGCGATCGCCCTGGTAGCCGACAGGGTCGCGAGCACAGGGTGGGTGCGGTTCGCTACGAGCCCGCTCAGTGGCATGCCCTCCTCGGACAACCGGTCGACGAAGTAACTGGCCTCGCGCAGCGCGTCCGGCTCAGGCGCGGCCACCACTACGAACGCGGTGCCTTGAGAACGCAAAAGTTCCGCGGTCTTGGTCGCCCGCTCGCGGAACCCGCCGAACATGGTGTCGAAGGCCTGCATGAACGCGGATGCGTCGGCAAGCAGCTGGCCGCCGATGATCGTCGACACCGCCTTGGCGAACATGCCGAATCCGGCCGAGACCACCTTCCGGATGCCCCAGCCGCCCGCCCGCGCCGGACCGGTGAGCAACTTGATCATGCGACCGTCCAGAGCGCTGGACAGCCTGCCCGGGGCATCGAGGAAGTCCAGCGCCGACCTGCTGGGCGGGGTGTCGACGATGATCAGATCCCAGTCGCCCGATGCGGCGAGCTGGCCGAGCTTCTCCATCGCCATGTACTCCTGCGTTCCGGAGAACGAAGTGGAGATGGTCTGGTAGAAGGGGTTGGCCAGCAGCTGCTGCGCCCTTTCCGGGCCGGCGTGCGCCAGCACCATGTCGTCGAAGGTGCGGCGCATGTCCAGCATCATGGCCCACAGCTCGCCTTTCGGATCGAACCCGGGAAACGTCACCTGTTGCGGATGGTTGCCAAGGCTGCGCAGGCCAAGCGCCTGGGCCAGCCGGCGGGCCGGATCGATGGTCAGCACCACGGTCTGGCGTCCACGTTCGGCGGCGCGTAGGGCGAGTGCGGCCGACGTGGTGGTCTTGCCGACGCCGCCGGATCCGCAGCACACCAC
>JBOHER010000036.1:0-5026 GCA_050701115.1 Haloechinothrix sp.
CTGGTGCTTGAGTTGGTCGATGTCGTCGGGAGCGCCGAGGCCGGACTGGCGCCATGCCTGCTCGCCGAGCGCTTCGGAGAGGCGCTGTTCGAGTTGATGCACGCGGGCGGCGAGTCGGGCGGCGCGCTGCTGGGCGTTGAGCAGGTCGGCCTGCAGGGTCTTGACCGCCTCGTTCTATGTCCTCGGGGAATGGGCAGCCCCGCGTTTTCCGGACAGCTTGTTTGTGATCCTGGCATCTGTATCAAGCTGCCTGCTGTCCGCTGATGTACGCCTCGTAAGCCTCTGCTGGCGTCCTGTATCCCAGAGCCGAATGCAGACGTCGAGTATTGTAGCGCCCCTCAATGTACCTGGCAATATCGCTCTTCGCATGCGCCCGAGTCGGATACTGCGTACGATACACACGCTCCGTCTTCAGCACGCCGAAGAACGACTCTGCCATCGCATTGTCGTAGCACACACCGGTGCGTCCCACCGACTGGTTGATCCCTAGAGAACCCAACTTCACGGCGAACTCGTACGACATGTAGTTGCTCCCACGGTCGGAATGGAACACCGACCCCGCGCCGACAATGCCACTGGCAACAGCGGCGTCAATCGCCGCACTGATCAGCGGCGTCCTGTAATGGTCGTCCATCGCATAACCGACCACCGCCTTGGTGTGACAATCCAACACCGTCGCCAGAAAAAGCCAGCCCTCCCACGTCGGAATGTAGGTGACGTCACCCACAAGCTTCTGACCGGGCGCGTCGGCGGTGAAGTCCCCGGCGACAAGATCAGGCACCCTGCCGGCGTCGCCGCCCTCGGTGAGGCTGTGCCGCCACGGACGCGGCTGGCACGCCACCAGCTCCAACTCGCGCATCAACGCCCTCACCAGCTCCAACCCGGCCGGCACGCCCTGACGCCCCAACTCGGCATGCACCCGCCGATAGCCGTAGGTCTCGTCCGACTCGTCGAAGATCTCGGCGATCTTGACCTTCAGCACCTCCCGACGTTCCGCCGTCGCCGACATCGGCCGCCCACGCCACTCGTAGAACCCCGACTTCGACACCGACAACCACATGCACATCCTCACAATCGGATACGCGTACTTCAGCCCGTCGATAAACTCGAACTTGTCGCTCACTGGCGACTCTGGGCGAAGTACGCTGCGGCTTTTTTCAGGAACTCGTTCTCCATCCGGACCTCGCGCATCTCACGCTCCAACTCGCGAAGACGCGCCCGCCCGTGCACATCCAACGGCGGCTCCTCACCCGCATGCTCCCGGCGATACCTGTTCAGTCGGGTAGCCGGGGGGAATCGCACCCCCCGGCTCCCACAGAACGGTGCGTGAACCTCTCGGTTCACACCGCTCTTGTCATCGGATCCATTCGAACGTGGCCGTCAAGCGCCAGTGAGCGAACAGGTCGGATTGTCGGTCGACAACCGCGAACCACCACACCTTGACCTTCTTGAACGATGCCAGCCGTCGGTACTTGTTCCGAGCCCAGCGCACCAGGTAGGCGTTGATGCGCTTGAGGAGGGGATGCAACATCGACCGGTAGAACCGGCCGTAGTAGTTGATCCAGCCTCGCACGATCGGGTTGATCCAAGCGGCGAGGTCGTCCAGTTCGTGTCGTGTGCGTCTGTGCAGCCGCCATCGGCGGACCTGACCGCTGATCGCCTTGAGCGCCTCCGGGCTGATCGCCGGGGCAAACCCCGTGAACAGCACACCGCGTCTGGTTCGCACGGTCCGGCGGCAGAACTTGAACCCAAGGAAGACGAACGACGTGTGCTCGGACGAGCCACGCCGGTTGTCGTCCTTGCAGTACACGATCTTGGTCCTGTCGGGATGCAACCGCAGCCCGACCTCATCCATCCGATCGGCAAGCCGCGCCAACACGTAGCGGGCCTGCTTCTCGGTCACACAGTGCACCACCGCATCGTCTGCGTAACGTTCGAACTCCACGGACGGGAACTCGCGTTCCATCCACGCGTCGAACGCATAGTGCAGGAACAGGTTGGCCAGCACGGGCGAGACCGCCGACCCCTGCGGGGTCCCACGGTCCCGCTCGCGCACGGTGCCATCAGGCAGTGCCAGCGGCGCTTGCAGCCACCGCTTGACATACAGCACCACCCACGCCTGGTCGGTGTTGGCCTCCACCGCCTTGACGATCAGATCGTGATCCACGGAGTCGAAGAACTTGGCGACATCAAGATCGATGACCCAGTCCTTCCTCTGGCACCGCGTCCGACAGACCTCGACCGCATCCAGCGCCGAACGCTGCGGCCGGTACCCGTAGGAATCGTCATGGAAGATCGACTCCACGCGGGCTTCCAACTGCAACGCCACCACTGTCTGCGCGATCCTGTCCGCCACGGTCGGCACCCCGAGAACCCGTGTCCCCTCGCCGTGCGACTTCGGTATCTCCACCGCCATCACCGGGGGCGGGAAGTAGCTGCCCGAGGACATCCGATTCCAGATCTTGTACAAGTTGTCACGAAGATCAGTTTCGAACTCCTCGATGGACTGACCGTCCACCCCCGCGGCCCCCTTGTTGGCCGCGACACGCTGATACGCCTCCCACACCAGACTCTTCGGTATGGCAAACGACTTGTTCGAAGAACTTGACCTGCTCACGCGACTCCTCCCAAGGCCGAACCGGCCTCAGTTGCTCGTGCGAACATTCCATCGATGACCCAGCCCCTTCGCTCCACGCCCATTACAGGCGCTTCGCCGCTACTACAGGCCGGTCCGCCAGCAGGTGCAGCATCGGTACTCAACGTCTCCAGTTTCGGCTGTTCGACGTGCTCCCTCTCGCCGGTCCACCATCGGTGAACGCGGCCATATCAGCACCTGCCTTCTCACGTTCCGTGCAGAAGCCGCAGACCGGACTCGCGCCGTCTTCATGCCGGACACCACCTGGCCAATAAGCGGGCACCCGCCAGGCTCGTCCCGGGACTACTGGGATGCCCCGGTTTCGATGCCATCTACTGGTCTCGACACGTCATCAACGGTTCGCTTGCGCTCGCCTTCCCGGTCCCCACCTGACACATCTCGTGCGCCTTTTCCTCATCGCTCACCACGACGGTCTTCAACCAACGCAGCATGAGGCGGTTTGACGCCTCCCCCCACAGGGCGACGCCGAAGGGCCAGCACCCTTCATCTCCTGCACAGCACCACGGTCAGAAACCCTGCCTACATACCGGTTCCTTTCCGCGTTCGTGACACACCCCAGTTACCCAACGTGCCCTCATTGATGCCGAGCTCGCGCGCCACCCGCGCGATCGGACGCGACGTCTCGATCACCAACTTCACCGCCTCTCCCCGAAACTCAGGAGAGAACCTCCTAGTCCCACGCTTAGCTGACATACACCCACCTTTCAAACGAGGAAGCCTACAGGCCTCCCTGTCCGGAAACCCCGGGGCACCCCTGAAGGTTGATTCCGTCTCGCTGAGCGTCGCTGGTTTGCGCGGGTGTGGTCGAGGTTGCGAAGCTTCACCCCTGTAACAGTGGTTGACCCCCGCGGTGTGGCAAGCACCCGGGGGTCGTGGGCTGAATGGGCAGCCGGTGCTGATCATATTTCCGGCTCCTCGCTGAACGGAGTGGGTTTCGGGGTTCTGACGCCGGTGCAGTTACGGTCCTGGAATCACTTCCGGGACCGAGCGAAGGCGTGGATTGTGGACAAGCTTGAGGTGTTTCAGGCCGCGTTGGGGGTCACCGAGCCGTGGCGGGTGACCGACGCCGCGTTCGACCCCGGACAGGGCAGGCTGGATGTGCACATCGACTTCCCGCGCGGCTCCCGGTTCGCCTGCCCGGAGGGCGACGAGCCGGCGTGTCCGGTGCATGACACCGAGGCAAAGACGTGGCGGCATCTGGACTTCTTCCAGCACCAGGCCCACCTGCACGCCCGGGTGCCCAGGGTCGGCTGCCCCGAGCACGGTGTGCGCCAGGTGGCCGTGCCGTGGGCGCGGCCGAGCAGCGGGTTCACGCTGCTTTTCGAGGCGTTGCTGCTCGAGTTCTCCCCGCACATGCCGGTGGCGGCGATCGCGCGCATGGTCGGTGAGCACGACACCCGCATCTGGCGGGTGCTGGAGCACTACGTCGACAAGGCACGCGCGGAGCTGGACTTGTCCGAGGTCACCAGGGTGGGGGTGGACGAGACCTCCGCGCGACGGGGTCAGGACTACGTGACGCTGTTCATGGATCTGGACACGCCCCGGGTGATGTTTGCCACCGAGGACCGCGACGCCGCCACCGTCGGGCGTTTCGTGGCCGACCTGGCCGCTCACGGCGGCGACCCCGCGCAGGTCACCAGCGTGTGCTGTGACATGAGCCCGGCGTTCATCCGCGGCGTCACCGACCATCTGGGCGGCGCGGAGATCACCTTCGACCGCTACCACGTGATCGCTGCGCTGAACACCGCGGTGGACGACGTACGCAAGGCCGAGCGGCGCAGCCACCCTGAGCTGGCGGGCAGCAAGTACGTGTGGCTGAAACGGCCCGAGCGGCTCAGCGAGCGTCAGACCGAGACGTTGGCGTGGCTGACGCGGCCCTCGTCGCGGCTGGCCACCGCCCGCGCCTACCGGTGGCGGTGGGACTTCGACGGCTTCTACGGCCAGCCGCCCGAGCTGGCCGAGGCCTACCTGGCCCGCTGGTGCCGAGGTGCGGTCCGCTCGCGGCTGGAGCCGATCAAGAAGTTCGTGCGCATGGTGCGATCCCACTGGGACGGCATCCTCGCCTGGCACCAGACTCGCGTGAGCAACGGCATCCTGGAGGGCACCATTATCGGGAGCCGGGAGCCGGGTGTCGTCGACGTCGCTGACGAGGCCGCGTGAGCGCGTCGGCGACGCGTTATCTGGAGGGTGTGTCTGACGTCCCCCACATGGCGCCGCCGAGGCGGTAGACATTCTCGACTCGGCCACTGTGCTGGCCGGCCAGAAGGCATGGGCGTGCGGGTGCAGTGGCTGGTGATGCCGGTCACGGGGGTCGAGTCGTGGACGGTCCTCGATGACGACCTGGTCACGGTCGAGCCGGCGGAGCGGTGG
>JBOHER010000037.1:0-2175 GCA_050701115.1 Haloechinothrix sp.
GGCGTACCGCTGAGTCGTCGAGATCGCCTTGTGCCCGAGTAGCTTCGACAGCTGCTCGATCGTCACGCCGTCCTGGATGAGCCAGGAGGCGTAGGTGTGCCTCGTGTCGTGCGGGGTCACGCCGCCCAGGCCGGCCTTCTCGACCGCCGGATCCCAGTGGCGGCGCCGGAAGTTCTGGTAGTGCAGTGCCGTGCCCACCTTGCTGGGGAACAGCAGCGCACCGTTGCACGCCTTACCGTCGCGGTGCCGAGCGCTGCACCGGACCGGCGGGTGTGCCTCCATCCACGCGCCCAGCTTCGCGGCCAGCTCCGCAGTGATCGGAACACCTCGCCGGGCCCGGCCCTTCGGGTAGGGCTTGATCTCGTTGTTGTCCTTGTCGAACACCTCCTGAACCAGGATGCGGCGGCGCGTGGTGTCCAGGCGGTCCCGGTGCATTCCAGCGATCTCACCCCACCGCAGTCCGGTGCCGACACCGAACTCGGCGATCATGCGGGTGAGCTCGTCGGCCTCCGCGCTCAGCCGCGCGAACTCGTCCCGGGTAAGGAAGTGCTCATCGCTGGCCGCCGGCTGGTCCAGCCGCAGGTGCGTGCAGGGTGAGGCGTCGATCTTGCCGGCGACGACCGCGGCCGTCATGGACGCCGAGAACACGGTCGCGATCTTGAGCACGGTGCGGGGTGCGAGCGGTACCGGCTTCTCCCCCGGCTTCGGCTTGCCGTACCGGGGGGTGGCCGCGACGACCCGGCACCACCCGGCTACCGCCTCGCGGTCGATGTCCCGCAGCGGCACATCGTCCCAGTAGGGACGGATGTGGCGGTTCAGCCGCGTGGCGTCGCGCGACTGGGTGCCGGGTTCGACGGCGCGGTGGTCGGCGAGCCATTCGTCGCACCACTCCCCCCACGTCATCCTTCGAGCGCGTGCTTTGGCCGCGGGCCGCCGTCGGACGGCGTCCTCCTTGAGCGTCGCCTCGCGCTCGGCCTCGGCCGGCTGGGTGTAGGTGTGCGGGAGCGAGAGCGTCTTGCCCTGGCGGTCGCGGTACCGGCCGCGGTATCGGCCGCTCGCCAGCTTCTCAGGCCAGGCCACGGCTCAGCCTCCGCTCATCGTCGGCCCATCGCGGGTTGGGGCAGTTCGACGAGGGCGGGCGGCCGACCAGTGTCGGTGTCGCCATCTGGCTCGTCCTGGGCGTCCTGCTCAGGCGTCGTGGTCGTGGTTGCTGCTGTCTCGGTGGTTGTCCGGTCGTCGTCGTGGTAGTGGTCGGCGTGCGCGCCGCGGGCGCCGAGGTGGGACGTTGTCCCTCGGTTGTCCTGATCGTTGCCCGGGCGCTCGTCTCTGCCGAGGGGCGGTGGATGGTGATGGTCTTGCGCCTGGTGGGGGTGGGGGCGTCGATGGCGCTTCGCTGACTGCGGGTGAACTCGAGCTCTTGATCTGGGCCTGGCAGCGCGTCCCGGTGCTCCGGGCCGGTCCACGAGATGAGGACGGCTCCGCCGGCGGCGAGGGCCGCGGCAACGGCACCGCCGAGTGCGGCGCGGCGGAGGCTCGGATCAGCGGTCGGAGCGCTCTCGGTCGCGGTGACCAGACGCAGGGCGGCCGGTGCGCGTAGCCGCGGGTGCTCGTCGAGGAACGCCTCGAACGCGCCGGCGTCGTCCCGGACACGACGGTGGAGCTTGCGGAGCCCGTACAGGGCCATGACGGCGACCACAAGGCCGAGAAGCAGGGAAGTAACCAACATGGCTTCATGTCTTACTCCTGGTCACTAGTCGGGCGGCCTACGTGCTATGCCGTTGTCGCGTAATTGCGACATTCGGGCGGCTAGTCGTCGGTTCCTGTAACACTCTGTGTGCTCCATTCGCCACGCTTCCTGCTCTCGTTGTCCTTGCGGTGCATGCGGAACAGCTCGGCTTGCCGCTTGCGCGACATGTCGGGGAAGTCCGCGGCGAGGGTGCGTTCCCACTCGTCCCGCGGCTCCCACTCCGGCGGCGCCTCGTCCGTTGCCGTCGATGGGATCGGGCCGCCTTCGAGGATCATCTTGGGCGTGTCCTCGGTCCAGTTGGGCAGGGCGCGACCTACGGCGAACAGGATGGACTGGCCCACGCCTGGATCACCTGATTCCAGCGAGTTGAGGCTTCGGACGCTGATGCCAGCAGCCCGCGCGAACGTGGTCCGCCACCTGTGGCCGAC
>JBOHER010000038.1:0-34683 GCA_050701115.1 Haloechinothrix sp.
GACCCGAACTGTCAGTTCGGGTGGCCTGAGCGTTCGGGTTGATCTACAGCGGCAGGCCGGCACGGCAAGCCAGCCGGACCGCCTGCTGTGCGACCGAGCGACGTCCCCGCTCGGTGACGGCCCGCAAGATCTGGTGGGCAGCGGGTCGGTAGCGCATGTCTTCGGGCGCTTCGGCTTCGGCTGTCTGCAATAGCAAGAGGGCGCTGGCGTAGTCGCGGCGTTGCTGGTAGCCCTTGGCCTGATCGAGCAGGAAGGCCACCCGGCGTTCAATCGACGGTGACCGGTCATGCTCCACCTGCTCGGCCAGGCGCAGTCCTTCAACTGCCTCGCCAGTTGCGACCTCGATGCTGACGGCGTACATAGCGACGTTGGTCGGACCGAAGGCCGTCCAACAGGTGTTGCGCTCACCGGTTCGATCCGCCAGCGGTGCCGAGGTCCTCAACGGCGTGCATGGCGACGTCTTCGGCACCGTCGGGCTGACCATCCGCCAACAGGACCTGCGTGAGGTTCCAGTGGGCTCCCGCCAACCGAACCGGATCGTCAGCGGCTTCAGCCGCCCGTACCGCTCGGTCAGCCGCCACGAGCGACAGGTCCACCCGGCCAATGCGCTTAGTGACAGTCCGGAGCAGGCCGTACAGGTCGGCGGCGCAAGCCTGGGCAGCGCGCCGGTCCCGCTGCACCGTGCCGCGGAGGATCGTCTCCGTGTCGGCGATCAGACCGGGCAGTTCGGCGGTCAGAATGCTGTAGCGCTGCGGCGAGGTCTGCCAGGTTTGCCACGCCTTAAGGACCTCGTTATGAACGTCGGACAACGGAAGCGGCTCGGTTCGGCGGAGCTGCGGACCGGTCAGGGCGTCAGCGGCCGTCCCGGTGGTGCGGTGCCGGGCGGCGGCCGGCCCGGGCGCCAGTAGGTCGCCCGGCTCCGCGCCTAAGACCTCGGACAGTTGGGCAAGGACTGCGATCGTCGGCAGCTTCTGCCCTCGTTCGATTTGATAGAGGTAGTCCGGCGTGTTCCCGGTCAGTCCGGCCACAACTGTCTTGGTCTTGTGGACGGTGGTCCGGTAGAACCGAACCCGTTCGCCCACCAGGCGCGCCAAATCGCCGTTCATGCCGTTTCCGGACCCTCCCGCCAAGGCCGTGACCAGGCCAGATGGTATCGCGCCGCGATCGGTCCGTCACGGGATGGCAAACTCTGGCGCATGGCCGCGCTCACTGAAACACCCCGCACGCTGGTCTTGTGGGACGTCGACCACACCCTGATTGAAACGCGGGGCGTTGGGCGAGCCATCTACGACCGGGCATTCCCGGCCGCCACCGGGAAGCCCCTGGAGAAGTTAGCCAAGATTTCGGGCCGGACGGAACTCGACATCATGGCTGAGTCGCTACGTATCAACGATATCGAGCCGACAGATGGGGCCATTGAGAACCTGGCTACGGCCCTCGTCCAGGGGTATGAGAACGCTCGCGCCGAGCTGGCTACCACCGGGCGCGCTCTCCGTGGCACGAAGGACACGCTCGAGACGTTGGCGGCCGACCCGACGATTCACCAGGGTGTCGTGACCGGCAACCTCCGCGAGGTAGCCCGCATCAAGCTCGAGGTCTTCGGCCTTCACCGGTACCTGGACCTGGATAGCAGCGCCTACGGTGACGATGACGCCCAGCCGCCCGGCACTGGTCGCCATCGCTGCGCGGCGGGCGATGGAGCGGACCGGCAGCCGGTTCGACAACGGCCATACCGTGCTAATTGGTGACACACCGAACGACGTCCAGGCGGGAACTACCGCCGGGGTGCGAGTCATCGGAGTAGCGAGCGGCAAGAGCACAAGCGACGATCTCCGGGCGGCAGGCGCAAGTGCAGTGCTGGCCGATCTGAGGAGCCTAGATGCGCTTGTTCGCTTGATCAGGAACGCAGCGTAGTAGTCGTGCCGTGCAAGTAGCCTCGGCGGTATGCGGGCGTGCCGCCAACGATCGCGTGGACCTTCATGGCGAGCTTTGGGTCGTTGATCCCCAGAACTGGGCGGCAAGCTGGTGGTCCACCCGGGGCAGTCCCGATATTGGTGACATCGAGGTGACGGGGGCGGCGTTGATGCCGGGCACAGTCGACTGAGTACCGGCGGTGCCCTTGCTGTCAACAAGAATGCCCCGATTGGTGATTGTCCCGGGTACCCTTGAACACTGAACGGCATCGGCCGAGCAGCAGGCATCATCGACCCCCCTTTGGGAGGGGCGGCATGGCCACCTTCTGTCAAAGCTGTGGGCTTCCGATCGGCGAGGACTGGAAGTTCTGTCGGTTATGCGGGTCCAGGATCGACGTGGCTCAACCTCTCGGTCACGATCATGAGCACCCCGTGCAGGTGACGCTGCCGCCGCCTTATCGGCCTGCCCGTTCTCGCCGCCACCTCATCGCTGTCGTCGTGGTCCTTCTTGCCGTGGTCGGTGTCGGTGCTGGGGTCGGCGCCGCTCTCACGATGTCCAGGGATGTTGACCGCGAGGTGGGGACTGATCAGACGGTTGTTGCTCCTGCCTCCCCTACCAGAATTGCTGCGCCGACTTCCGACCCGGTACCTACTGCCGCTGGATTCAGCGCGGCGTTCGATCGCACCGGTTCCGGAGTGGCGGAGATCGAGGCGATCTCGTGCGACGGGGGTGGGTCTGGCACCGGTTTCCTGATCGAAGACGGGTTGGTCGCCACGGCCGCGCACGTGGTCGCGGACGCCACCACTGTCGCTGTGACCGTTGGCGAATCGGTCACCACCGGGCGGATCATCGGTTTCGACCCCGCGCTGGACGTTGCGCTGCTGGAAACCTCCCGCCGCATCGACGGGTACCGCTTCGTCTTCGCCGAGACCCCACCCAGAGTCGGGGACCCGGTAGCAGCCATCGGGTTCCCCGAGGGCAACCCGATGTCGTTGACACAGGGCGTGATCAGCGGGCTGGAGCAAGGATTGATCCAGACCGACGCCGCCCTTAATCCCGGGAACAGTGGCGGACCGCTGCTCGATCTCGACGGCGACGTACTCGGCGTGGTGGTGGCACGCCACGTTTACGCCGAGGGCATCGCGTGGGCGGTCGCCGGCGATGAGGTCGAGCCGCAACTCGACCATTGGCGGCGCAATCCCCAGGCACAGCCCGACCCGGGATGCGACGACCCGTTCGGGCCTGCCGGAACTCCCACAATCCCCGACGACGCCGACCAGGCGGCCGAGGGCATCGCCTGGACGCTGGCCGACTATTTCACCGGGATCAACAGTGCCGACTACAGCTTGGCCTGGGACCAGCTCTCTCCGGCCGCTCAGCAGCGCAGCCGGTACGACGAGTTCGCCGCTGGCGTCTCCACCAGCTATGACTTCAACTTCGCGATACACGACGTCGTTCGGATGGGCGTGGACGCTGTGCAACTGCATCTGACCTTCACCAGCATTCAGGCTCCGGGCTTGGGTCCTGAGGGTGAATCGTGCACCGACTGGTCGCTCGACTACACGATGCGCCGGTTCGGGGAGCGCTGGTTCATCGATCGCGTCCTCGGCCACGCAGGCGGCCTGCCAAGTCAGCCCTGCATGTGAGGCCGGCCGCTACACGGGCAGCGGTGCGCGGTTCGTCTCGCCGTGTCGTGGTTCGAGAGCGCCGGATGCGATGATCTCCGCCCGTAGGCGAGCTTCTGCGTCCTCCCAGAGTTTGCCGAGCTTGATGTCGATGTCGGGTCGTGCAAGCTGCTTCCCGCCAGGACTGGGCGTGATCTCCCCGAACACGATCCCGTCGGTCTGCTCGTAGAAATCCAGGCGTACGAACGGAGTCGGCAGGGCCGCGGACAATCGAGCAGCGGCCTCGACCAACTGCTCTCGGAAGAGCGGCTCGGGCAGTGTGGAATCGGTCTCCAGATGCAGCATGGCATCGCCGAGATCCGTGCCGTCGGGATCGAAGTACCGCACCCGAAGCTGGTCATGGCCCCGACTGCCGTTGGCGTTGCGGACCATCATCATGCCCACGGTGCCGTAGAAGCAATAGATCTTGATGTCCAGAGCGAGACCCGGCCGGTCGGGGTATGGGGACGTCAGTAGTTCCTCGGCGAACAGTTCGGCACTGACCTCGCCGGTCGCAGCCCGGCGCCGCAGCATCTCGGCCACGTCATCCCGGGTGACCGTACCGTTCTCGCCGAGCAGGTCGCGGTAGGTGCCGCCATCCTGCACCAGCGGCACCACCCCGGTCGCTGACCAACCGTCACACGTCTTGAGCACGAACCGGTCGGGCAGCGCATCCCATTCGATCGAGGCGGCATCCGGGAAATGACCAAAGATCCGGGGTGTTCGAATGCCGTGGCTGCCGGCGAAATCGTAAGCGGCGTGTTTCGGGTTGACCTGCCAGATGGTGTCCCTTGAGGCGTGTACCGGGAGCAACTCGCCGACTCGGCGGGCCTCGTGGTGCTTGAAGAAGAAGGACGGCCGATTGACCCTGCCTCGCTGGGTGGCCGACTTCTCCTGCTTGGCCCGCAGTGCCCGCACTTCGGCCTGCGCGGCAAGCAGAGAGGCCTTCTGCTTGGCGATCAGCTCATCACGCCATTCGACCCGTCCGATCCTTCGGGTCAACACATGAAAGCCCATACCTCCACCTTTTACGATCTCTGCGAGTATCGCGAGTTATGTCATGAACAGCGCGACTTTAGCGCAGTGACCTTATCCTGGACCGCGCGGACGCGTGAAAACGGAAGCCGAACATCCACGAACTGCTCGACAAGATCGGACTGACTTTCCGCGTGACCCCGGTGTTCGCGGGAAGCTCCTACACCTGGGAGCTGATGAGGCTGCTCGAACAGGATCCCTTGCCGCGCTTCGATTTCGCCTACATCGACGGCGGCCACACCTGGGACGTCTCCGGGTTCGGATTCCTGCTCGTCGATCGGCTACTCGCACCGGGCGGATGGGTGCTCTTCGACGACCTCGACTGGACGCTGGGCGGCTCGCCGTCCATGCGCAAGACGGATTGGGTCAAGGCGCTGCCGGAGGAGGAGCGCACCACGCCGCAGGTGCGCAAGGTCTTTGAGGTTCTGGTGCGTACCCACCCCGATTACATCGATGTGCACGAGCATGGCGGCTGGTGCTGGGCGAGGAAGTCGCCCAGCCCCTAGCACCATTACTTGCCTGCGCGCTGCGCCGCGATGTACGCGGCGGCCTTCCGCTGCCGCTCAGTCGTGGCGTCGTCCTGCTGGCCCTGCACGGCCGCGCCAGCGATGTTCACCTGTGCGGGGTGGCCCACGGCGAACCCGGTCGCATCCAGAACGAGGTGCGTCGTGGCGTGCGTGTACAGGTAGACGTAATCGCTGATGTCCCCGTCCAGGAAGCCGATGCCGGACACAGCGAAGTTGCCGACAACCTGGCCCGCGACGTAGTTCACCGTCGCGGTTCCGGGGGCACCGCCCGGGTCTTCGGGGAGCAGAGTGGCGAATCCAGCACTCAGCGGGCTGACCACGGTGACGTTGCAGTTCACTGCGGTGCCGAACACCACCAGGCCGTCGAGGCGAATCTTGATCGTCCGGCCTGCCTTCAGCCGACCCTGGGAGTCGAGGGCGCTGCCGGGGTTGACGATATTTGAGCGGCCCGCCGAGGAGCGGGTGTCCAGCACCCGCTCCGGGGTGATCGGCACCAGCATGTTCGCGTTGGCCGTGGTGTAGGCGAAACCGACGATCGGCTCGGTGAGACCCGATTCGGCACCCGCGTGAGTGACGGCTAGGTCGCCCGAGTAGTTGAACAGGTCCCCACTGCGCGACTCCGAGTTCGGCAGCACGCTGGGGTTGGCGACCGGCGCCAGCCGCAACGGCGCGGCGTTCGCCGGGCTGGTGTTCGTCAACTCCAGAGTGCCCTGGGCAGCCGTGCTGGTGAGGTCGGTCTTGCTGGCACCAGCGTTGTTGAGCTCGCCCTGATTCACCGGATCACCAGGTGCCGCGCTCGCCGCGGGAGCCAGAACCGCGCCAACGGCACCGGCACCCGCCAGACCTGCCAGCACCGCACCACCGCGAGCCAGCATCGCTCGTCTGCCGTGCTGAATTTCCTCGCTCATCTGCGTTCCTCCCTGCCGCCCTCGTTTCCCACGTCCCACCCTCGAGGGCACCTATGTGCGGCAGGTCGTGTACGAGCGCGTCACTCGTCCGAGGGATTATGCACGACGGTGGGCGGAATCCGTAGCCCTGAGCTGTCCATGTCTTACGTTCGGAACATCCGGTTCTCGAGTTTCGCAGTTTGAGGTCTCGGTCCGGCGGCCTGTGTTGCTGCGCTGGGCTGTTCGGGTGATGATGATCTTGCTCGGCGTGTTGTGATGATCTTTCCGTAGAACGTGAAGAAGCATCGACGGTCTCACAACTGTCCGCAGAGGAAAGTTCCCGTCGATGCTTCAAGGCCTGACCCTACCTGATTCGTGGCGCACGCTGCTGGAGACCTTCCGGCCGGTGTTTCGCTGGTCGTCAACGTTTACGTTGTTCTCGGTGCGGGCGACCGGGCTGGTCGCGCGGACCGCGCGGCGCACCGTGGTCGGGATGCTCGCCGGGGCGGGGATGGCCGCGGTGGTGTCGTACTTGACGACCGCGCACCTCTCGTGGGCCAGCGCTCCCGGCAGCTCGGGGAACGCACATGCAGCAGCTGATGCGGAATGGCGGCTGCGGCATCATTTACTCCTGTTCGCGTGATCGACCCCCCATGGTCGCAGCCGATCATCGCGGTGTTGCGCTGCGGCGTACGCGAGGCGGGTTTCTCCGCATCAAGAAACTGAACTCACGCGGAAACGCATGACTTCTGCGCTAGTCGCGGGATCCGCGCACCCATCGCGCCGGTCACGACGTGCTCGTCAGGTTGATCGAGCAGGGGGCGTCCGCGTGATCGCGCAGCCGCGGTTGGGTAGCTGCGTGCTGCCGCCGCTGAACCCAGAGCTGGACGGACTATGGGACGCGATCTTGGACCTGGCCGAGGATCTGTCGCCCCGAGGCTGGGTGCTCGTCGGCGGGCAGATGGTGATGCTGCACGGCCTGGCCGCCAGGCGGGTCGCCACGCGTGCGAGTAACGACATCGATCTGCTGGCCGATCTGATCACGGCTCGCGGCGCGGTCGGTGAATGTGTCCGTGCGGTACGGCGGCTGGGGTTCGAGCCGGTCGAGGCGAACGGGCGATGGCTGCTGCACCGGTTTGTGCCCGGGGACCAGGCGGTGGTCGACGTCCCGGTGCCGTCGCCGCTGGGCGCGTTGATGCTCAAGGCGGCGGCCTACCGGGCCGACAATCGCGACCGCGACCGGCACGCCTACGACGCGGCGTTCCTCTCCTCGCTGATCACCGACCCGCTCGCGGCTCGCGACTCGTTCAAGAGCAGCGACCGCAAGCGGCTGCGCGCTCTCGACGAGGTCCTGGCCGACCGCGGGCACGACGCCTGGCGTGCTCTTGGTGACCAGGCCGAGGACGGCTTCGCCCGCTGGCGGCAGCTGACCAGCTGACATCGGCCCGGGAGCTGACGAGAATTCAGGGGAGCCGATGTCACAGACCGCCCCATTTCCAGGCCTTCTCTTCGTATCCGGTTAGCGTTCCCGGTAAAAACGACGTGTCCGCGGGCCCGGCGAGCCCCGGCCCTAGGATTCCCGGTGACCTGGCGTATCGCCGCTGCGCGACCGAACACGAGGCTCGACGTGTCCAAGTACTCCTATCAGTTCGACCCGAACGCTCAGAACAACACGGCCGCCGCGGTGTACCGATTCGCCCGCGAGGGAGGTAAGCGGGTTCTCGACATCGGGTCGGGACCCGGAGTGGTGTCACGGGTCCTTGCGCACGAGGACGGGCGCGACGTCACCTGCATCGACGCGGACCCCAGCGCGTTGGCCGAGGCCCGCGAGGCGGGCGTGACCAAGACCTTCGAGGTCGACCTGCTCAAGCCGGGCTGGACATCCGCACTGCCGGACGCACCCTACGACGTGGTGATCCTGGCCGACGTGCTCGAGCATTTGGTCCGTCCGCAAGACCTGCTCAGCACGCTGCAAGAAGACGGCGTCATCGCCTCCGATGGCTTTCTGGTGATCAGCGTGCCCAACGTCGCGCACGAGTCCCTGATCGCAGAGTTGATCTCCGGACATTTCAGCTACACCGCGACCGGACTGCTCGACGAGACGCACCTGCGCTGGTTCACCCGGCACAGCATCACCTCCCTGTTGGAGTCGACCGGGTACCTGGTCACCCGAATCCACCGCACCCTGCGCACCACCGCGCAGACACCCCAGTCGCACCGGAAGATCGAACTGCCGGAAGCCGTGTGGGACGCCCTCGCCGAACTCGGCGACGATGCCCGCACCTACCAGTACGTCATGCTGGTCCGCCCGTCGAGCGAGACAGGCCAGTTGGCTGCGATGCGCGAGCGACTCGATCAGGAGCGCCGCGAGATGAGCAAGCGGCTGGAAACGATGCGGACCAAGCTCAAGCACTCCCTCGGCCGTCGCGATTCGCTCAAGAAGGAACTGGAGAGCGAGCGTGGCAAGAGCGCGGAACTCGAGGCCAAACTGAAAGCGCTGCGCGGTAGCACCACGTACCGGACAGGAGCGGCCGTACGGAAGCTGGCGAGCCCATTGACCGCCGTCCGGCACATTGCCCGCCGCCGGAAGAACGACTGAGCGGCCCATGACCTCCCCCGTGCGGGTTGTCACCGTCGTCCTGAACTACCGCCACGTCGACGACACCGTCCGATGTGTTCGCTCACTGCGGGCAGGCGACTTCGGCGACCAGCGCATTCTGGTGGTGGACAACGCTGAGCACGGGCCGACCACCGACGCACTGCGCAGGGAACTCGACCCAGAGGTCACAGTGGTCGCCTCGGGCGGCAACCTGGGCTATGCGGGCGGCAACAACGTCGGAATCACCTGGGCGCTCCAGCAGCAGCCGGACTTCGTGTGGCTGATCAACCCGGACGCCGTCGCCGATCAGGGCACCCTGTCGGCTCTGGTCGAGGCCGCCGACGCGCATCCGGACGCGGGTGTGGTCGGTTGTCGCATCGTGCACGGCGGATCCAACCCGCCGCGGATCGCGTCCAACGGTGGCAAGGTCGACGCGAAGCGGTGGGGCGCGACGCCGCTCCGCGACTCCGGCCGATTGGACAGCGAGGTCGTCGAGTCCGGCGTGCGGGACGTCGGTTTCGTGTCCGGTGCGTGCATCCTGCTGCGCACCGAGCTGATCCGCGAGCTGGGCATGTTGCCCGAGGAGTACTTCCTGTACTTCGAGGAAACCGACTACTGCGTGCGCGCACAGCGGGCGGGTTGGCGCACCGTCGTCACCACCGATACCCGGATCTGGCACTACAAACGCTCCACCGAGGTGCTGCCGTCCGCGTACTACCTCTACTACATGTGCCGCAACCGGATCCACTTCGGACGGCGCCACTTCGATGCCACCGCGGATGATGTGATCGCCGACCTCGCACCGTTCCTGAACCGCTTGCGGCGCCGCATCAAGCAGGACTTTCCCGAGTTGCTCGGCACCTTCGAGGACATCGTTGCCCGAGCGTTCGAGGATGGTCGCAGCGGGGTGTTCGGCCGCATGCCCGACATCGAGACGATCCCGTTCACCCCGGGCCCAGTGCGTGCCCTCAAGCGTGGACTAAGCTGCACCGCCGTGGCTGACCGAACCGCTCGCGACCGCTACCTCGACCTGATGGCGGCTGTGCTGACCCGCTACGGCTTCGAGGGCACCAACACCACCGTGACCCTGCCGACCGGGTCCTATCCCGCTTACCTGTGGGACATGCTGCGCGCCGAGCTCGGACGCAAGAGCGTGCGCATCATGGAAGGCGGTACGTTCGATGCCGCGAAGCGGGAAGAAGGCCGGGATTGGCCCGCGGACGCCGAGACCATGATCGGCTTGCGCAGGCTGGCGAACGTCCGCAGCTGTGTAGAGACCGTGCTCGCGGACAGCGTCCCCGGCGATCTGATCGAGACCGGCGCGTGGCGCGGCGGCTCCACCATCTACATGCGCGCGGTCCTGGCCGCGCACGAGGTCTCCGACCGGGTGGTCTGGGTCGCCGACTCGTTCCAGGGCCTGCCGAAACCTGACGCGGAGCGCTACCCCGAAGACGCGGGCGATCAGCACTACACGATGGACGAGCTGGCCATCTCGCAGGAACAGGTGCGGGAGAACTTCCGGCGGTACAACCTGCTGGACGATCAAGTGCGCTTCCTGCCCGGCTGGTTCGAGGACACCCTGCCCGAGGCGCCCATCGAGCGGTTGGCGGTGCTGCGTCTGGACGGCGACATGTACGGATCGACGATGGTGGCGCTGGACAGCCTCTACGACAAGGTCAGCCCCGGCGGATTCGTCATCGTCGACGACTTCGGTGCCGTCCCGGCGTGCGCTCGCGCGATCGAGGACTTTCGCACCCGCCGCGGGATCACCGACCCGATCGAGAAGATCGATTGGACCGGCGTCTACTGGCGCAAGTCATGACCGCCGCCGAGCAGGACAAGCCACGCGGCGTGCGGTTGGCCGACGTCGAGCTGGACAAGGCCCGCAAGTACGCGGCGCGGTCGCATCGAGAGCTGTACCGCCGGATGGCGGCCGACCTGAAGCAGGCGAGACGGGACGGGGAGCGGGCAGCGGCCAGGGCCAAGTCGGCCGAGCGGCGGGCGGAACGCGCCGAGCGCAAGTTCGCCGAGCTCCGCGCGAGCCGGACCTGGCGCGCCGGGCGAGCCGTGTTGTGGCTGCCCACCGCGGTGCGCCGAGCAGTGCGGCGAAAGGGCCGCTGACCGCGCGGCCGTTAGGGTGACCGCTGTAACGTAGCGAGATCACCGCCCGACGGAAGGGCATCGGCCCTCCGAACTTCAGGGAACGTCGTGCGCCCTGCTCGCCTGCTCGCCATCGCCTTCTCACTGTTGCTGGCCTGCACCCTGGTTGACGCTCCTGCTGCGCACGCCGTGCTGACCGAATCGACCGACAGTTCGATCAACCGGTCGCGGGTGTTCAAGGCCTATCAGCGGGACAGCGGGACGATTTTCGAGGTCAACTTCACTACCGTAATCCCGAACGAAAAGCGCCAGATCGGCGGCAGGCTCGACATCAGTATGCCGGCCAGCGCATCAGACGATGTGCTGGTCGGGACGTACACGATCTACTGCGCGCCCGCAGGCAGCAACGCGGGCAACAACAAGATCCTTGGCAGCCAGAACGTGCTACGCGGGAAGTCGATGTCGTTTCGCCCCCGCTACATC
The DNA here is from genome assembly GCA_050701115.1 of Haloechinothrix sp. Taxonomy (GTDB): domain Bacteria; phylum Actinomycetota; class Actinomycetes; order Mycobacteriales; family Pseudonocardiaceae; genus JBOHER01. Next base: position 11,210 of record JBOHER010000038.1, read on the forward strand.
TTCACCGCCACCGTCCCCGGCAACTACCACTGCTGGATGAGGCTGGTCAGCGGTAGGCCTCGGCCATCCGGTGTGCGGACCAGCTCCAACATCTTCACCGTTGGCAGCAAGTCCTACCTGCGGGCGACCGCACCCGCCAGCCCGGCCGCCGACCACGGGTTCACGCCGACCTCGCCGTCGAAGGTGCTCTCCGGTGGCTCCGCGTATGACGCCGCTGTGCTCGAGTGGCACGCACCGCCGATCGACGATTCGGTGGCCGTCACCGGCGATGCCTGGCTGACTTCGTGCACCGCAGTGGAGGGCAGCACCGACCCGGTCACCGGCAATCGGCTGTGCGAAGGCAAGGTCAACAAGTCGGGATCGAGGGTGCTGACCCGCGTGGTGGTAGCCCAGCGGGAGACGGTGGGGTCGGGCTACTGCCGGGTGACCACGGTGCGTGCGCGCACCACGTACATCAGCAAGGACGTGCACCATCGCATGATCTTCGCCAGTGGCTCGGTGCCGATCAGCACCGCACCGGAATGCAGCCGCAGTTTCCGGATCAAGGTCTATGTGAAGCACGTCGGCGGGTCGGCCGTGGTGATTCATAATCAAGGCACGATCAGCACCCTCCTGCCGAGGGGTTTCCTGAACGGCTGATTCGGGCAACGTAGGATCTGCCCCCGTGAGCGACGGTGTCGACGACAAGCAGAACACCCCGGCGGCCAAACCCCGAGCGGTGGCGAGGAGGGCTCGCATCGCGCTGAGGACTCTGCGCGACAGGTGGCGCGCCCCCCGGTCGAGCGGTGAGCGGGCCGCGCAGCAGCTCATCGTCACGCTGTCGGAGCTCACCGGTCAGCGCAGGCACGCCGAGGCGGTGGAGTTGGCCGAGCAGAACCTGCACCGGTACGCGGGTGATCCGGCCTTCCTGAAGCAGGCGCGCGCGACGTTCAACAAGGCGGGCGCGATGAGCCTGCAGCTGGAAGCGACCCGCATGCACACCCGCATCGAGGACAACCCGACGGCGCGCACACGCGAGGCGATCTTGCACGGCAGGTGGCGCGAGACGTCCGAGGACTGGCGGCCCGAGGTCGTGGGCGAGCCGGAGGCCCTGACACCCGCATCGCCGAACAAGATCCTGCACCTGCTCAAGATCTCGCTGCCGCACCGGCAGAGCGGCTACAGCGTGCGGTCCAAGTACAGCGTGGAAGGTCAGCGCAGCGCGGGCCTCGACCCGGTGGCCGTCACCGCCCTCGGCTTCCCCCGGCAGGTCGGCATCACCGATTTCCCGGTGGAAGAGGAGATCGCCGGTGTCCGGTACCGCCGGCTCGATCCGGGACCCGACTATGACTTCGACGGGCCCTGGGATCAGTACCTGCAGGACTATGTCGACGCCGCGGCCGAGGTCGTTCGGGAGGAAGCACCCGCCGTCATCCACGCCCACTCCGGGCACCGCGGTTACGAATCGGCACTGGTGGGATTGGCGCTCGGCAGGCACTTCTCGATCCCGGTCGTCTACGAGGTGCGGGGCTTCTTCGAGTCACTGTGGACATCCCACACCGAGTGGTCCGAGCGGTCGGAGACCTACCGCAGGCGGGTGGACACCGAGAATCGGTGCATGGCGGAGGCCGACGCGGTCGTCACGCTGAGCGAATCGATGCGCGGCGAGATCGTGGCCAGGGGTATCCCCGCCGAGAAGGTCTTCGTCGTGCCCAACGGCGTGAACGTCGAGGCGTTCCAACCCAGGGCGCGGTCGTCCGCGCTGGTCGATCGTTATGGCCTCGCGGACTCCTTCACCTTCGGTTATGTCAGCAATCTCGATCATTACCGCGAGGGTCAGGAGGCGCTGATCGAGGCCGCGGTGGAGTTGCGGAGCAGGGGTATCAAGGCGACCGCGCTGATCGTCGGTGACGGCAAGCGCCGGGACAAACTCGAGAAGCTGGCGCAGGAGCGGGAAGCGGGCAGCTCGGTGATCTTCACCGGCAAGGTCCCGCACGACGAAGTACTCGACTACTACGCGCTGCTCGACGTGTTCGTGATCCCCCGGGTCAACGAGCGGGCGGCGCGGCTGGTCACCCCGCTCAAGCCCTTCGAGGCGATGTCCGCGGGCATCCCCCTGGTCACTTCCGACCTCGAGGCGTTGCGCGAGATCACCGGCGAAGGTGAGCGTGGCCGGTACTTCCCGGCGGGCGACGCGACCGCGCTGGCCGACGTGCTGGCCGAGTTGCGCGCGGATCCGCAAGACAGGGCTGCCATGGCGGAGAACGCCCGCGAGTGGGTCATCGCGGAGCGACAGTGGTCGGCCAACGGCCGGCGGTACGCGGAGATCTACCAGCGGTTGCGGAGCGAGGCCCAGCCCAAGGCCTAGCCGGTCAGTTCGGCTCCAACGCGCCGTGCCGGAGGTCGAGCACCCCGGCCTCGATGTGTTGGGTCCGGATGCGGGCCTCCGCGTCCTCCCAGAGTTCGCCGAGCTTGCGATCCATATCGGCTCGGGGCAGTTGGCTGCCGCCCGGGCTGGGGGTGATCTCGCCGAAGATGATGCCGTCGTTCTTCTCGTAGAAGTCGAGACGGACGAACGGCACCGGTAGGGCGGCCGATAGCCGCTCCGCGGCGTCGACGAGCTCGTGCAGATGGAGCGGACCGGGCAGGGACGGATCGATGCCGACGTGCGACATGACATCGCGCAGGTCTTCGCCACTCGGATCGAAATAGCGGGCGCGCACCTCGTGATGGTCGCGGCTGCCGTTGGCGTCGCGGACCATGATCATACCGACCGTGCCGTAGAACGAGTAGATCTTGACGTCGAGCGGAACGATGCGGTCATCCGCGTAGGGCGAGTGCAGCAGTTCCTCGATGAGCAGGCTCGCGCTGGCGCGTCCCTCATCGATTCTGGTCCGCAGCAACGCAACGATCTCATCGCCGGTGAGCACGCTGTTGTGTCCAAGCAGATCCTGGTAGTGCCCGTCTTCCCTGATCAGCGGCAGCACCCCGGCTCCGGAGGCGCCGTGCAAGGTCTTGATCACGAACTCGTCGGGCAAGGCCTGCCAGTCGATCTCTCCTGGGTCGGCATGCTGGCCGTAGATCCGCGGGACGGGGATGCCGTGAGTGCGCGCGAACTCGTATCCGGCGAGCTTGCCGTTCACAGCCCAGATCGGATGTCTCCGTCCGTACCGGGCAGCGAGTTTCTTGGCCCGCAACGCTTCTCGGTGCTTGTAGTAGAACGACGGTCGGCCATGGTCCTGCTGCCGGAGCTTGATCAATTCCTGCTCGCGACGTCTGGCCTCCGTGTGGGCCTTAGCCAGCTTGGCGCGGAGGTCGGTGATGAGCTCATCGCGACGCGCGATCGGCTTGACTTTGCGGACCAGCGTCCGGAGATTCATCGTGGCACCCCTGTCTGGTCAGATGTCGACATGTGCACGTGGATCGCCGTAGAAAACCAAGCTGCCCGCCCTGTTCATCAGCGCAGTTTCGCCGATCGTCCACGTGTGTGCATGACGGTCAGCACCGCGGACGCTGACATAGTTGAACCGGTCGCCGGCATAGGTCTCGATCCCGGCCTCGTGAGCGCGATTGAGGATGTCGGTGTCGACCGCGCGCGGCAGATCGCCGAAGCGAAGGTCGCGGACCACATCGGCGGCGAAGACGATCGAGCCACCCTGCACCAACCGCTCGTACCGGTGTTCGGCGTAGGCGGTGCGCAGGATGACCGCGCCGGTTGATCGGAGCCAGACGTAGTGCGCCCACTTCCCGACGATGCCCGCATCTGTGTAGTCGAATGCGGCGACCAGATCGGTCAGATAGTGCCGCCCGTAGAAGTTGTCGTCGTCCATCTTCGCGATGAACGCACCCGCTGCCGCGTCCACGCCGAGGTTCATGCAGGCGCCGAGCGTACAGGAGGACTCCGCCTCGATCACCGTGATGTTGTCGACGCCCGCGTCCTTGGCGCGCGCCTCGACTTCAGTCGTGCGCAGGTCAAGCCCGTGCAGGACGAGGACCAGTTCGACGCCGGCATCGGCGGCGTGGGCCTGCCTGGCGATGTTGGTGAACACGTTGTCCAGCTGGTGCGGCCGGTTGGTCGGCACGATCGCCGATACGGTCCGGCCAGGCCGGGTTACGCTCACCCCGGCAGCCCTGGTGATCTCGTCCACCCGGCGGCGGAAGGTGTGGCGCGCGTGCACGGCCCGCGCGAGCCGCACACCCTCCCGGTCCCGCAGCTCGGTCTGCCAGAGCCGAGCCGCGACATCCAGCTTGAATTCGTCGGGGTTCTCGGCCGCGGTCACGTGCTCCCGAAGGTCCTCCGGAATGCGGCTGATCGCGCTTGCTTCGGTGATGACGGGGATCTGGGCGCAGCCAGCCTCGACAGCAACCCATGACGGTTCTGCGGACGATCCGAGCTCGGCGAACACCGGATACCGAGACAGTGCCGAGGAGACGGGCGACAGGCGCTTGCCATACATCGCCGATGAGCGCAGGCCGGAGTTCTCCAGTGCGGCTTCCGCCCGCGCGTCGGCGGCCCAGACGTCCAGCTTGCTCGAGTCGAACGTGCCGAGCGTGTCTTCGGCGGGCGACTGACCGTGGTAGAGCACGCCTGCCGCCGGCTGGCGGCGCCGAGCAGGCCCGCCGATCCTCGGGTTGTGCAGTCGGGGTTGGGCGGCCGGGGGAAGGACCTCCACGGGGGCTTCCGGCCAGCGGGCCCGCCATTTGTCGAGCGCGCTCGCGTTGTCAAGGAACACCTGGCTGACCCCGTCGATCCATGGCGCGGCCGAGTCGGGATCCTCCGAGCCGTCGGTCACCCACGTCAGCACCGGGACGTCGTTGCCGCGAGCCCAGCCGATCAGTTCCCGCGGTTCCGTGTCGTTGTTCGCGCCCCAGCCGTATATCGCACCGCCAACCATTTCGAGCAGCACGAGGTCGACCGTGTTGTCGCTCAGCGCTTCTCGCCACGTTCCGGCAGCGAGCTCGACCTGCGACCATTCCCAGGCGAGCCCTGCCCTCAGCCGCTCGCCACCGGCGACGGCGGCGCGCACCCCGGGCAGCGCGGGTGTCGGCTGCGGCGCCTGGTAGGAGTCCAGCTTCGCCAACAGTTCGTTGCGGCGGCTCCGTTTGCGGCCAAGCACGCGGTGGCGTACGCCACGCCGGACCCTGCCGAGCGTCCTCCTGGCTCGTCTCACGAAACCGACACGGTCGCTCATCGTGGTGCTTCATCTCCCCGAGGGCTAGGTCCAGGCTCGGTCAGTGTATGGCCCTTGTCCTCATCCGCCCCGCACGGGCCACGTAGGCTGCGGGCCGTGAACGTGGTTGAGAGCTACGCGATGCGCGCCGAGACCCGTGATCCGGAATGCCTGATCGGGCCGGTGCTGAGGACCAGATCGGTGGCCGCCCGGGATGTCCTCGCTCACCTGGCTACCGGCGGTCGGCTCGGTTACGCCGACCTCATCCGATCGGTGGCGGTCGAGCGAGCCCTGCCGCAGCCGATCCGGGATGACGCCGCGCACCAGGGTTGGCTGTTGAGCCTTGCCAGGGTGATGGCCGCACAGAGCAGCGACGACGCGGACCGGACGCACGCCCTGGGCATCTTCGATGCGGTGTTCGACCACTCCGGGGCCGACGCCTTCGACGCCAACCAGCAATCGGTCTACGCCCAGCTGCTCGTCCTCGAGGGAAAGTTCGGGCGCGCCGACGCGGTAGTGCTTGCGCTGACCCGGCTCCCGGACGTCGTCGCCGAGTACCTGCGCGCAGACCTGGCCAGCCCCTTCCTCAGGCCCGGCCACGGCGACATCGAGTCCTGGCTCGCCGTGCTCAACGGACCGGTGCTGCGGGCCGGCCTGGAGCCGATCGAGCTGCTGGCCGAGGGCCCCACCCCGTTCGACCGGTTGTCCGCCAGCCCGCGCGGTACCGTCGCGGACGGTCCATTGGTTTCGGTGATCATGTCTGCCTACCGGCCGGACGAGGCGCTGTCGCACGCCGTGCGATCCATCCTGGAACAGACCTGGACGAACCTCGAACTGATCATCGTCGACGATGCGTCGGGTGCCGGCTTCGCCGACAAGCTGGACGCGTGCGCGGACCTCGATCCGCGGGTCACGGTGCTCCGGCAGGCCGTCAACGGTGGCACCTACCTTGCCCGCAATGCCGGGCTGGACCATGCGCGCGGCGAGTTCGTGACCTTCCAGGACTCCGACGACTGGTCACATCCCCGGCGTGTCGAACACCAAGTGGCACCGTTGCTCAGTGACCCGGAGGTGCTCGCCAGCCGCAGCGTTGCCGTGCGGGCGCACGACGATCTCAGCCACCAGTGGCTCGGGTACCCGGCTCAGCGGGTCAACGCGTCCTCGCTGTTGTTCCGGAAGGAACCGGTGCTGGCCACGATCGGCTACTTCGACTCGGTACGCAAGAGTGCCGACTTCGAGTTCGCCTTCCGGTTGGAGACCGTGTTCAAGCGGCGCATCCGCGATGTCAAGGAGCCGCTGGCGGTTACCCGGCTGCGGCAGTCCTCGCTGTCCCGCGCGGACTTCATGCTCGGCTGGTCGGCGCCCGCGCGTATCGCGTATCAGGCCGCCTATCGGGAGTGGCACCGGGAAATCCGCGGTGGTGCCGACCCCTATCTGCCCAGGGTGCTGACCGCGCGACCATTTCCGGCGCCCGCGTCCTATCTGAAGCGGATCGCCGATGCTCCGCAGGCGCGGCAGCACTATGATGTGCTGCTCGTCGACGACTGGATGCCGCACGCTGCCCCACACGATGGCGCGCTGGAGGAGATCGCCACATTGCGCGAACGCGGTCTTGTGGTCGGGATCGTGCAGGCCGAAGCGGTCGGCAGGATGACGGCGAGACGCAAGCACCTGGACGTCCAGATCCAGCGGCTGGTCAACGCGGGCACCGTCGATCGGCTCACCCTGGACGACGAGGTCAGCGCCGATCTGGTGCTGGTCCGCGATCCGGCGGTGCTGCAGTTCCCGCAGGCCGATCCGGCCGCACTCAAGGTCGAGCAGGTCGTGCTGGCCGCATCCCTGAGCCGACCGGACTACCCAGAGGTTCCGTCGCGCTATGACGAGGAGTCGTGCACCGACCACGCGCGGGCGCTGTTCGGCGGCGAGCCCCGCTGGGACACCCTGGGCGCGCCGGTCCGGCTGGACCGGTGGGCCACCCCGCGGGCCCGGCGGCGCGCCGTGCGACCGGTCATCGGCCGCTACGCGGCGGACACGTCGGTGACGTGGCCGGACAATCCGGACGAGCTCGCCGCCGCTTACCCGGTCGCCGACGAACTCGACGTGCGCATCCTCGGCGGCGCCGAGGTGGCGGCGAAGGTGTTGGGACAGCGCACCGCCCCCCCGGCCTGGCTGGTCTACCCCCGCAATCAGATGACGCTGCGGGCGTTCCTTTATCAGCTCGACTTCTTCGTGTACTTCCCCAGCGGCCAGTCGCGGTTCCCGCCGGTGGATCTGCTGGCCACCGCGCTGGCCAGCGGGGCCGTCGTGGTGCTGCCGGAACGATTCCGAGACACCTTCGGACCGGCAGCGGTGTACTGCTCAGCGGAGGAAGTGGTCGACACGGTGTCCCGCTACCACGCCCAACCCGAACTGTATCGACGGCAGGTCGAGGCGGGCCGCGACCATGTCGCCAGCGCGCACGCGGCCGCCGACTACGCCGAGCGAATCGAGAAGCTCATCGCTCGTTCGCGGGTGTGACACCGCGTCCGAGCGCCTCAAGGACTTCCCGATGCCGGTCGATCGCGTCCAACCGCTCGGTTTCCACCGCCGCCATGATCCGGGCGCTCAACACATCGAGGCCCTCGGCCGAGGATGCCGGGCGGGATGGCCGCAACAGCAGGGCGAGCACGGCCACCTGAAGCACACCGAGTCCGCCGATCGCCAACCAATAGGCCTCAAGGACTGCCGCGGTGGTGCTGGCCGCGACCACCAGTGTGGCAATCGCCAGCACCGCGAGGGCCTTCTTTCCGAGCATGCCGATCACGCGTTTGCCTCCCTCAGGCCCTCTTGACGAAAGGTGCCAACTGTTCCTCGAGTCGCGGCGCGAGCGTATCGACATAGGTGCGAGTGAGGTGCGACCCCTGGCGGTAGACCAGTACATTGCCGATGACCGGCGGGCATTGATCACCGGGGCAGAGGTAGTCGTTGAGGTCGATCAGCTCGACGTCGGTCATCCCTCTGGCCGCCGCGAGCTGGGCATCGCCGCCGCCAAGGTGTTCGGCCTCCGTGCGCGGGAACGTGCAGGCCGTGAGCTCGTCCCGGTGGTCGTCCACGCACTCGTACACCGGCCGGTACTCGTCAGGGGGCGCCGGATTGTCCCGCAGCACCCCGACCGGGATGCCTGCCTCGGTCAGACGTCGCCACCGGTCGCTCAGCCCGGCGACCATGGCGTCGACGCTCTGCCCGGCCTTCAGGTCCATGGGGTCGTTGAGGGCCTTCTCCCGGCCCGCCGAGGTGAGGATCGCCGTCGGCGGATCCGCCAGCAGTTTCTCGACCACGGCGTCGTTCCACGCCGTACAGCTCGGGTACACCCCGCCGCCCACCGAGGTGACGGTGGCCGAGGTGAACGAGCACGCCGACTTGGTGAACGTCCGGATCCGCCAGCCGCGTTTCTCGCCGATGGCGTCCAGCGCCGAAATCCACTGCAATGCTTTCGAGTCGCCGACCAGCGCCAGCGTGGTCTCGCTGCCGGTGTCGCCGAAGTCGCAGGACACCGGCTCTGCGGCGTCCTCCTCGACCTGGCAACCCCGGTCGTAGGCGTCGGGAACATCCTCGGTGGCCAGCAACGGATCGGGCGTGATGCCTTCGGACTGATCGACCGGCCGGTACGCCGCAGGGTTCGACCCGAGCACGAGGGCGCCATGGGCGTTGGAAAGGTCGCCACTGGTGAGTTTGGCGGTCACCCCGACCAGCGCGAGCCCGGCCAGCACCCCGGTGACGGTGAGCACCGCGCCCAGCCGCAGGGACGCCCGGGGTAGCCGGAAGGTGGTGCTGGAGAACCGCACCGGGTTCTCCACGAACTTCAGCGTCAGCCAGGCGGGCAGCACAGACAGCACGACCACCGCGAGGCCGCGCTTGGGGCTCAGCTCACCCCAATAGGCGGACGCCGCGACGATCATCGGCCAGTGCCACAGGTACAGCGAGTAGGACAGTCCGCCCACCCACTGGAACGCTCCGGTGCCCAGGATGGCGACCGGGCCCGCCGGGCCTGCCGACGAGCCTGCCGCGATCACCGCGGCGGTGCCCAGGGTGGGCAGCAGTGCTGCATAGCCGGGCCACGCCGAACTGGTCGAGTACACCAGGGCGGAGGCCACGATCGCGACCAGCCCTGACCAGCCCAGCACGATCGCGATGGTTCGCGGCAGCCGGGCCAGGGTGGTGAGGCCGAGTGCGACCGCGGCACCGATGGCCAGTTCCCACATGCGGGTGGTGGTGGTGAAGAACGAGACCGCGGGCTCGGCGCTGGTCTTGAAGATCGAATAGGCCAGCGAGGGCACGGCGATGATGGCCAGCCCGATCCACAACTCGGTGCCAAGCGACCGGCCCTTGCGGCGGGCCCACCACGCGGCGAGCAGCAACAGCAGGGGCCACCCGAAGTAGAACTGCTCCTCGACGGCCAGCGACCAGAAATGCTGGACCGGGGATGCCTCGCTGTCCTCGGCGAGGTAGTCCACCGACCGGTCGGCCAGCCGCCAGTTCACGAAGTACAGCGCGGCGGCCATGATGTCGCCGCCGATCTCCGACCAGCGAATCCGCGGGAGAAACAGGAAGGTCAGCGCGGCCGTGGTGGCCAGCACCACGGCGGCGGCTGGCAGCAGTCGTTTGGCTCGGCGGGCGTAGAACCCGGCCAGCGAGACGGTGCCGGTTCGCTGCAGTTCCTTGACCAGCAGGCCGGTGATGAGAAAGCCGGAGATCACGAAGAAGACGTCTACCCCGACGAAGCCGCCGGGAACGAAGGGCAGGCCTGCGTGATAGAGCAGCACCAGGCCGACGGCGACCGCGCGCAGCCCCTCGACGTCGGGCCGAAACCCCTTGGCCTGCCCGGCTTCGGGCGCGTCAAGGGCATTGGCCCGTGACGTGGACGTCACCGCGGCCATCGGCTACGCCCCGAGGAAGTTGGCGACCACGTCGGCGATGCGCTCGCCCGCCTTGCCGTCCCACAACGGCGGGACCGGCCAGCTCTCGGCCCGGCCCGCGTCCAGCACCCGGGCGACGGCCTGCGGCAACGCGTCCCGGGTGACCAACTGGTTGGTGCCGTGTGTGATGGTCACCGGCCGCTCGGTGTTGGCGCGCAGCGTCAGGCAGGGCACGCCCAGGATGGTCGTTTCCTCCTGCACCCCACCGGAATCGGTGATCACCGCGTCGGCGCCGCGCACCAGTCCCATGAACTCGACGTAGCCCAGCGGATCGATCACCCGCAGATTCGGATGCGCGAACAGGCCCGCTGACTCCAACTGCGCGCGTCCGCGCGGGTGCAGCGGCAGCAGCACGCTGAGCTGATCCGCGACCGCGTGCATGGCCTTGACCAACTCTGCGGCGTCGGCCGGGTCGTCGACGTTGCTCGGCCGGTGCAGGGTGGCCACGGCGTAGCGGCCGATGAGCTCGTGGTCGGCCCGCGCTTGCTCGACGTCGAAGCGTTCCATGTTGGCCAGCAGTGTGTCGATCATTGGGTTGCCGACCAGGTGGATCTTGTACGGGTCGACGCCCTCGCTGCCTAGGTGCGCGATCGCGTCCGGGCTGGTGCAGAACAGCAGGTCGGACAGCCGGTCGGTGACCAGGCGGTTGACCTCTTCCGGCATCGTCATGTCGAAGCTGCGCAGGCCCGCCTCGACGTGCGCCAGCGGCACGCCCAGCTTGGATGCGACCAGCGCGGCGGCCGCCGTCGAGTTGACGTCGCCGTAGACCATCACCAGCGCGGGTTGCTCGGCGATGAGCAGGTCCTCGAGTGCGACCATCACCGCGGCGGTCTGCTTGGCGTGTGTGCCGGAGCCCACACCGAGGTTGATGTCCGGTTCGGGCAGCCCCAGTTGGTGGAAGAAGACCTCCGACATCCGCTCGTCGTAGTGCTGCCCGGTGTGCACCAACTGCTGGGCGACCCCGCGGGCATCGAGCGCACGAATGACCGGCGCTGCTTTGGGGAAGTTCGGTCGCGCTCCAGTGATGTGCAGCACTAGGGACATGAGGCCTTCCGGTGTTCATGGTCAGGAGGTCGACGCCGGTCAACGTCGCGGCCCTCCGGCGACGGGCAATTGGACTCAGGGTACTTGGGCGGCGGGCGTGCCGTAGTACCGGTGCGCGATGGCTTCCCGGTCTGCTCGGTAACCAGGTGATGAGCCCGGCAGCAGGTGCTCGATCCGCTGCGGCCCGGCGAGCGCATCGGTGGTGATGTCCTGGGTGAACACGACCGGGCCGCCGTCCGGTCCGGATTGCTTCGCTGGTGACCGCCCCAACACCCGATCTGCGAGCGCCACCCCGCGCGTGCCCAGGACGGAGGTGGCAAGGGGACGCAGTCGCCGCCGTACGCTGTGTACTCGCTCCACCGGGGAGAACGGGTGCCGGTCAAAGCCCTTGGCGAGCTCGAGGAGTGCGACGGCGGCGGCGGACGCTCCGGTAGGGGCAGCCAACTCGGCACAGCGGGCAGCGAGCCGTTGCCGGGTGTCCGCATCGAGCAGCGTGGCGACCGCATCGGCGACGAGCCGGGGCGCGTCCTCCGGCGCGGTCAGGGCCAGTCCGTGGTCAGCCGCCCACCGGGCCCTGGCGAGTTGGTCATCGGTGACCGCGGCGCTGGTCGGCACCAAAACGGTCGGTAACCCGGCGTGCAGCATCTCGTGAAAGGAGTTGTAGCCGGCTTCGGTGACCGCGACGTCGAAGGCGGACAAGTAGCGGGCCAGTGGGAAGACGCCTCGCAACGGCACCACCCGGTCGCTGTCGACCCCCAGTTCGCCCGCGGTGAGCGGGGTCCGGGCCAACGCGACCTGCCAGGCCTGCCGGGCGAGCACCGCCCGTACGGCGGCCGCCGCCGCACTGTCGTCCGCGAGCGACTCGGTGCGCAGGGTCACCAGCGCGGTCTGGCGGGCCGGGTCGAGTCCGAGCCGGCTCGCGGATTCGTTCCGGCCCAGCCGCTCCACCTGCTCCAGCAGGGTCACCGGGGGGATCTGCACCGCGTCGTGCAGCCCGGCGGTGCCCCCCCGATCCGCCGTGTGGGCCAGATCGCCCGGTTCGAGTACGAGGTCAAAGATGCGTCGGTGCGCCAGCGCCCGCTCATTCCTGCCCGGTTGCCACATGCCCCGGCGGATCCAGCCGAACGCCACGTGCGGCAACAGCGTTCTGGCGACGGCGAGGCCTGCGTAGGGCCAGGCACCGTCGAAGCCGAAGACGTCCGCGTTCGTCTCATCGGCCAACGCTCGGATACGGTCGGCGAGATAAAGTTGCCACTGGCCGGCCGAAAGGAACTTGCGGTGATGGCTCGGGCAGTATTCGCCGCGGAGGCCTAGTTGGTTGATCAGCGGCAGCGCCTGCGAGAGCGAGAAGAGCACAGTGTCCGCACGATCGCCGAGCGCGAGCGCGGTGGCGGACTCGCGGGCCAGGTGGCCCATCCCCGTGCCGTTACTGGTGGCGAGAATGATGGACGGCCGATCAGACATATTTGGGGAGCCTATCGGGAGGACGGGGGCCGGGTATGAGGGATCGACAGCCGCGCATCCGACACAATGAGTACACGGTGCTCACGCCCGCGGCGATAGGGACATGGCAACCGACGCTGTCGGTCAGCGTGGTCATCCCGGCGTGGAACTGCCAGGAGAAGCTCGACCTGACCTTGGCGGGCCTTGCCGCGCAGACCTACCCGGATCACCTGCTCGACGTGATCGTCGTCGACGACGGCAGCGATCCACCGCTGCGGCTGCCGGAGGTCCGTCCACAACGGACGCGCCTGGTTCCCGGCGCCCCCGGGGGGTGGGGCATCGCGCACGCCACCAACACCGGCGTGCGTGTGGCCGTCGGCGACATCGTGCATCGGCTCGACTCGGACATGGTCCTCTACCCGGACCACATCGAGGCGCAGATGCGCTGGCACCACCTCGCCAACTATCTGGTTCTGTTGGGTGCCAAGAGATTCGTGGATTTCCGCCCCGGTGAGCTGACATCGGACCAGGTGTACCGCGCCGGGATCGAAGCACGCACCGGTGAGCTGTTCGACGTCGTCGCCAGTGCACCGCATGAGTGGGTCGAGCGGATCATCGATGAGACAGACGGACTGCGCTCGGCGGGCGCGGACGCTTTCCGGGTGCTGGTCGGGGCGTCGGTTTCGTTGCCACGGCGGCTGTACCACGACGTGGGCGGGATGGACACCGAACTCGTGCACGCCGAGGACTCGGAGATCGGATACCGGCTCGCGCAAGCGGGAGCCGTCTTCATTCCCGATCCCGACTCGCGCAGCTGGCATCTGGGCGCGTCGACGATGATGACCACCGGCGAGGCGATCCAGCGGCACAGCGTGCCGTTCAAGGTCGATCGGATGGCGCAACCTCGATGGAAGCGCAAAGCCGCATCAGGCCAGTGGTCGGTGCCGTTCATCGACGTCGTGGTGGACGTCGCGGCCGGCACCTACGAGCAGAACGCGGCAGCCTTCGACCGCATTCTGGCAGGCAGCTTCAGTGATGTCCGGATCACCGCGATCGGGTCGTGGGGCCAGCTGACCGATGAGCGTCGCTCGGTGCCCGCCGACCCGCTGGCCGACCTGCGGTTGCTCCGGGCGCGCTTCCGCGGCGACGGCCGGGTCCGGTTCACCGACAGGGTGGAGGCCACCTCGGCTCCCGTACCGTTCCGGCTCACCCTCGACCCGACCTGGGCGCCACACCCCTACAGCCTGCGGGATCTGACCAGGCTCGCCGACGAGGAGGTGTCCGGCCTGGTCGTGGTGTCGGGGCCGTCCGGCGCGGTGGCCCGGCTGGAACGGACCGCCGCGGTGAGCAGGGCGATGCAGGTGCAGCAGGGGGATGCTGACCTGGACACGGTCATCGACGCGGTCTTCGGGGCGCGGACGACCACGGTTGACGACGCCCGGCTCTACCCGCTGGACCAGGACGGGAAACTGCGGCGCCCGCCCGATTCGGATCCGGTTCCGCGGTCCGAGACCGAGTTGTTCCGGGGGAAGGCGCGATCGGCCAATCGCAAGCTCAAGGTCGCCCGCGAGCGAAACCTCGAGTTCGAGCGGGCGAACGCGGAGCTGCTGGACGAGGTCCGCCGACTGCGTACGCAAGTGGATCATCTCCGGCACCAGCTCCGGTCACCATGGCTGGTTCGATCCGTGCAGCGAGTGGCCCGGCGGCTGGTCAAAGGGCGCCGAGACCTGCTGTAACATCCGCTCGTGCCTAACACGGATCTCGTCATCATCGGACTTGGATACGTCGGCCTGCCGCTGGCCCAAGGTGCCGTGCACGCCGGCTACTCGGTGGTCGGCCTCGATCTGGACATCCGCGCCGTCGACGGCCTGAACTCGGGCCGGTCGCACATCGACGACCTGTCGGACGCCGACGTGCAGGCGATGGTGGACCAGGGCTTCCGTGCCACAACCGACGTCGCTGTGCTGGCCGACGCCGATGCCGCGGTGATCTGCGTGCCGACGCCGCTCTCCGGCGACGGCGGCCCCGACCTGGGCGCAGTAGAGAGCGCGACCGGCACCGTCGCCGAGCACCTGCACCCGGGCATGCTCGTGGTCCTGGAGTCCACGACCTACCCAGGCACCACTGATGAGGTTATCCGGCCGATCCTCGAGAAGGACGGCCTTATCGCCGGCGAGGACTTCAATCTCGCCTTCTCCCCGGAGCGGATCGACCCGGGCAACCCGACCTACGGACTGCGCAACACCCCGAAGGTCGTCGGTGGCCACACCGAGGCGTGCAGCGAGCGCTGCGCCGCGTTCTACAGCCGATTCATCGACACCGTCGTGCCCGCTCGCGGCACCCGGGAGGCCGAGATGGCCAAGCTGCTGGAGAACACCTACCGGCACATCAACATCGCGCTGGTCAACGAGATGGCCAAGTTCTGCCAGGAGCTCGGCGTGGACATCTGGGACGTCATCCGGTGTGCGTCCACCAAACCGTTCGGCTTCCAGGCGTTCTACCCGGGCCCCGGTGTCGGCGGGCACTGCATCCCGATCGACCCGAACTACCTGTCCTACAAGGTGCGGACGCTGGGCTATCCGTTCCGGTTCGTCGAGCTGGCGCAGGAAATCAACCAGAGCATGCCAGCCTACGTGGTCCGGCGGACCCAGGATCTGCTCAACGACCACGGCAAGGCGCTGCGCGGCTCCACGATCTTGTTGCTCGGCGTGACCTACAAGCCCGACATCCATGACCAGCGGGAGTCGCCTGCCAAGCCGCTGGCCCGCCAACTGCTGGAGTTCGGTGCGAAGGTCAGCTACCACGACCCGCACGTGCCTGAGTGGTCGGTGAACGGTGATACGGTGCCGCGCGTCGACGACCTGCCCAGTGCGCTGGCCTCCTCGGACGTGTCCATCCTGCTGCAGCCGCACAGCACCTACGACCTGGCCGACATCGCCAAGCAGGCCAAGTTGCTGTTCGACACCAAGGGCAAGGTCGAAGGCGCCGGTGTCGAACGGCTCTAGGCCGGTGAACGGCGCCAGGAGACTCATCGGCGCGGTCGCGCCGGCGCTGCTCGCGTCGCTGATCACCGCGTTGCCCGCGTCGGCCTCGCCGGAGGTCATCGAGCCGAGCGTTATCCCAGCCACGGGCACGGTGTCACCCGGGGACCGGTTCGGCGTTCCGGCGGCGGACAAGCATCCCGAGCCCGAGGCCGCCAGGGACCGGGTCCTGGTGCGGTTTCACGAATCGGCCTCCGAACAGGAGCGTGGCCGGGCGCTGGGGCGGCACGGACTGAGCAGAGGAAAAGCGGTCGGCCGTACCGGCTTCGTCGTCGCGAAGACGCACGGGCGTGACCCGGACCAGGCCCGTAAGGGTCTTCGTAAGGAGACGGCCGTCGCGGCGGTCACCCTGGACTACCAGCGGGACATCTCGGTGGACCCCGCCGATTCTCTCGCAACGCACGACCGCGACACGTGGAACCGTTCGCAGTACGCCGAGACCCGGGTTCAGCGCGCCTGGCAGGTGACTTCGGGGGCGAGCGACCTGATCATCGCCGTGGTGGACACCGGGGTGCGGGCCAGCCATCAGGAGTTGACCGGCCGGGTGCTGACCGGGCGCAACTTCGTCAGCGGCGGCTCCAACGCGTCTGACGACAATGGGCATGGCACGTTCGTGGCCAGCATCGCCGCGGCCGACATGGATGGCGGCGATGGGATCGTCGGGGTAGCGGGCACCTCGAAGATCCTGCCGGTCAAGGTGCTCAATCGGGACGGCGCAGGTTACGACTCGCACATCGCATCGGGCATCACCTGGGCAGCTGACCAGGGCGCGGACGTCATCAACTTGTCCCTCGGTGGGCCAGGCGCATCCTCGGCGCTGGAGTCCGCGGTGTCCTACGCGCACTCCAAGGGCAGTCTGGTCATCGCCGCTGCGGGTAACAACGGCAGCGGGACGCCGCTCTACCCGGCCGCGGTACCGGATGTGCTTGCCGTGGGCGCGACCGGCTACGGCGGCGAGCTCGCGTACTTCTCCTCCTACGGTGAGCACATCGACCTGACCGCGCCCGGCGTTGAGCTCTGGGGCGCAGGGATCGCCGGCGACAGCGCCTACGTTCGGCACTCCGGCACGTCGTTCTCCGCTCCGTTCGTCTCCGGCGTCGCCGCGCTGGTGATGACCAGGGAGCGATCGATGTCCGCCGACCAGGTCGCCGCACGGTTGCGTACCACGGCAACCGACGTCGGCCCACCCGGAATCGATCCCTACTACGGCTGGGGCCTGGTCGATGCCGCGGCAGCCCTGGGTGAGTGGGTCGCGAACCCGCGACCGCCCGCGGTCGACCGCGGCTTCGGCGGAGACGACTATCCGGCTGGTGCTGCGCCGCTGGAACTAGGCACAACAACCCTGGCCTCCGGAGACGACTGGGCCTGGTACCGCTGGACCGCGGATTCCGATCGGCTCGATCTCGCGGTCACTCCCTCGCCCCCGTCCTCGGATGTCCGGGACGGCAGAGGCATCGACCCGGTCGTCGTCGTGCTGGACCGTGACCTGCGGGTACTGACCTACCTGGACAACGGGCTCGTGTTCGAGCCCGAGACAGTGGGTCTTGGGGTCACCCAAGGCGAGCTGTACTACGTCGCGGTCGGCAACTACCACGGTTCCGCCGGGAGCTACCGGATGGAGGCGGCCTCCGGTGGCAGCGCGCCGGGCGCGTCCGGAGGGGCATGGGTGCGGCAGATGTCCCCCGATCCGCGTTCCGGCGACCTCACCGGGGGCAGCGACTTCCAGGTGTGGTTCGCGCGCTCGGTGCAGGCGGACTCGATCACCGCGGACACGGTGCGGATTCTCGACGGCGTCACCGGGGTTGCCATCTCGGCCTCGCGGGCCTACGACGCCGGTACCGGGCTGCTCACGGTCGCGCCGACCGGGAAGCTGCTGCCGAACCGGTCCTATCGGCTGCACATCGCGGGTGTGCGGGACTCCGCTGGCAACACGCTGTCCGGTCTGCGGGTGCCCGCGAGTACCGGAGGCATCGGGCGCGGATTCACCGCCCGGCAACCGGTCAGGGTGCTCGACACCCGCTCGGGTATCGGCGCACCGGCGGCGCGGATCGGCCCGGGCGGCCACCTCGACCTACGGATCGCGGGCACCAACGGAGTGCCCGCGAATGCCGATGCGGTGGTGCTCAACGTAGCCGCCGTCCAGCCGACCAGATCGACCTACCTCGCGGTGACGCCGACCCCCGCCGACGCGGCGGCACCTCCGACCACGGCAAGCCTCAACCTGGAGGCAGGCGAGATCCGCGCGAACCAGGTCACGGTGAAGGTCGGTGCCGAGGGCGGCGTGCGGGTGTACAACCACAGCGGCGAGATCGACGTGGTCGCCGACCTCTCCGGCTGGTACGCCGACACCACGGGGGCCGGGTTCGAACCGCTGCCGCCCGCCCGGATTCTGGACACCCGAAGCGGGCTCGGCGCCCCGAAGGCACGGGTCGGCAGCGACAAGCACATCGACCTGCTGGTGCGCGGTCGTGGTGGCGTGCCGTCCGGGGCGACCGGCGTCGTGTTCAACCTTGCGGGGGTCGCTCCGTCACGGGACACCTTCCTCGCGGCAACGCCGAAGCCGCTGGTCGGTGTCGCCGAGCCGTCGGTGTCCTCGGTGAACCTGCGGGCCGGCGAGATCGTGCCGAACCTGGTGTCGGTCCCCATCGGGGCGAACGGCAGGGTGCGGCTCTACAACCGAGCCGGGACGATCGATCTGGTCGCTGACGTGGTCGGCTACTTCTCTCCGTACGGCCGCAGTGCGTTCGTCCCGGTCGACCCGGTGCGACTGCTGGACACTCGCGACGGGTCGGGTGTCCTGGCAGGCACCATTGGCGGTGGGGAGCATCGGGACCTCGCTGTCGCGGGTAACCCCGCGTTGGGTGCGGACTCGGTCAGCGCGGTGGCGTTCAACGTCGCAGGCGTCCAGCCGACCGTGGCGACCTGGATCGCAGCACTGCCCACGCCCGCCTCCGGCAGCGCGCTGCCGTCGACCTCGACGCTGAACCTTGCCGCGGGAGAGATTCGCTCGAACGCGGCGATCACCAGGATCGGGCACCAGGGCAAGGTGCGCTTGTTCAACCACGCGGGCGACGTGCACGTGGTCGCCGACGCGGTGGGGTACTTCCGGGACGTGGGTTACGGGGCCTGACGTGCGTGTCGATCGCGTGATGCTGGCGACCAGCAACGGAACCGGGATGGGGCACCTCACCCGGCAGATGGCGGTCGCGTTGTCCCTCGGTAAGCGGGCCGACCCGGTGTTCTTCTCGTTGTCGCGGGCGATTCCGGTGATCGGCCACTACGGATTTCCCGGCGAATACTGCCCCAGCCGGGAGCGCGCCTGGATGCCCTACGTCCACTGGCAGGAGTACCTGCGGGAGCGGGTGCGGGCGTTCGTCGAGGAGGCGGGCGTCGACGTGCTGGTGTTCGACGGGGTGGTGCCGTACAACGGCCTGCTGCGCGCCCGGATGGATTTGCCAGAGGTGCGGTTCGTGTGGATGCGGCGCGGTTTCTGGCGTCCGGGAGTGCGTACCACACCGCTGCGGTCGGCGGCCCTGTTCGACCTCGTGCTCGAGCCGGGCGACCTGGCCTCGGACGGCGACACCGGGGCAACCGCCGTGCGCGATGACGCGGTGCGGCTGCCGCCCATCTCGCTTGCCGAGCATGTCGATCCGCTGCCAAGGGAGAAGGCCGCGGCCGAGCTCGGCCTGGACCCGGACCGGCCGACCGCCCTGGTCACGCTGTCCAGCGGGGTGCTCAACGACGTCGCGGGCCCCGGCACCGCCGCGATGAACGCGCTGCTGGAGGACCCCGGCTGGCAGATCGCGGTCACCCGCACCGCGCTGACCAAGGGCGGGGTGCCGATCTCCGATCCCAGCCGGTGCGTCGAGCTCAGCGGCGTCTACCCGCTGGTGCGCTACCTCGCCGCGTTCGACGCCGCGATCGCGGCTGGTGGGTACAACTCGGTGCACGAGTTGCTCTACGCCGCGATTCCGACCTTGTTCGTGCCCAACCGTTCCTCCGGTACCGACGACCAGCCCGCCCGGACCCGCTGGCTCGCGGACAACGGGTTCGCGTTGTTCGCCGACGAGACCGAACTCGACGACGTCCGCGCGCAGGCGCGCCGACTGCACGATTCCGTGCTGCGCGAGGAACTGCGTGCTGCCTGCGGACAACTGGAGCCGCCGACCGGCAGCGCGGCGGCCGCGGAAGCGCTGACCGGGCTATCCGATGCGCCCGGTCGGCGCTCCAGCCTGCGCCAGGCCGAGGTGTGGGCGCGCTCGACAGCCATGAACGTGCTCAGCCCGCGCGGCACGGCGCTGGCCCGGCGTGCGCTTGGCCGGTCGGCTGATGCCGGGCCGGTGCGCCCGCTGCCGGTGCGGCTGGTGGACGAGCTGAACGGGGCGGCCGCCCCCGGCGACCGCGAGGCGCCGCTGGTGGTCACCGACCGGTTGGACGCCGATCTGCTGCGCGGCGACGACCCTCTCGAGCACTTGCTGGCCGGCTCGAGTGACCGCTACCGGGCGGCGCGACTAGCGATCGCGCGTCGCTATTACCAGGTCAATGACCGGGCATGACGCGCGACTCAGCTGGTGCGGGTCCGCGCAAGCTGCCGGTCACCGCCCCGTAAAGTGCTGCGCATGTTTGACACAGCGCCTGATGTCTCGGGTGGTGGACGGTGACCCGCACTCCCGATGAGCCGGGTGTGGAGGCGCTCGCTGCGCGCTACGGTCTGACCCGCACCACAGCGCGCCCGTCGCTGCCCGCGTACGTCCAGCAGCTCTGGCAGCGCAGGCATTTCATCATGGCCTACGCCTCCGCCCGGACCACGTCGACGTATTCTGCGTCGCGGCTCGGCCAGCTGTGGCAGGTGCTCACCCCGCTGCTGAATGCCGCGGTCTACTTCTTCCTGTTCGGGGTGCTGCTCGGCACCAGCCGGGGCGTGGAGAACTTCGTGGCCTTCCTGGTCACTGGTGTCTTCGTGTTCACATTCACCCAGCGGTCGCTGAACAACGGCGCGAAGTCGATCAGCGGCAACCTGCAGCTGGTCCGGGCGCTGCACTTTCCCCGTGCGGTACTGCCGCTGTCGTTCGTGCTGGTGGAGTTCAAGCAGCTGTTGATCTCGATGGCTGCCCTGTTCGTCATCATCAAGGTCACCGGCGAGCCGCTGACCTTGCTGTGGCTGCTGGTGATCCCCGCCATGATCCTGCAGATGCTGTTCAACATCGGCATCAGCCTGACCATGGCCCGCATCGGGGCGCAGAGCGCGGACATCAATCAGTTGCTGCCGTTCATCTCGCGGGTGTGGTTCTACACCTCAGGAATCTTCTATCCGACGACGCGCTTCACCGAGCATCCGTCGATCCCCGAGTTCATCAAGGTGCTGCTGTCGGTCAACCCGCCATCGGTCTATATCGACCTGTACCGGTACGCGCTGATCGACAGTCACAACCCGATCTCCTATCCGTGGCTGGCTGAAGGCCAGAACCCCATGCCCTACACCTGGGGGCTCGCGGCCGGCTGGGCGCTGGTGTTCCTCATCGGCGGATTCATCTTCTTCTGGCGCAGGGAGGAGAAGTATGGCCGTGGCTGAGGATCTGGACGCCGTGAACTCCGACCGGCGACCCACCGTCATCGTCGACCAACTGCATGTGGTCTACCGGATCGTCACCGCATCGGGCGGTGACGACAAGGGTACGGCGGCGACCGCCCTGCAGCGGATGGTGCGCAGGCAGCAGCGGCCGACGGTGCGGGAGGTCCATGCCGTCAAGGGCGTCTCCTTCACCGCATATGAAGGCGACGCCATCGGTGTGGTGGGACGCAACGGGTCGGGTAAGAGCACGCTGATGCGCGCGATCGCCGGTTTGCTCCCCGCCGAACAAGGTTCGGTGTACGCCCAAGGACAGCCGTCGTTCCTGGGCGTCAACGCCGCGCTGATGAACGGACTCACCGGCGAGCGCAACGTCGAGCTTGGCTGCCTTGCCATGGGTATGACCCGGGAGCAGGCAAAGGAGAAGCACGACGACATCGTCGAGTTCTCCGGCGTGGGTGATTTCATCAAGCTGCCGATGCGCGCATACTCGTCGGGCATGGGGGCGCGGCTGCGCTTCGCCATCGCTGCCGCGAAGAGCCACGACGTCCTGCTCGTGGACGAGGCGCTGTCCACCGGCGACGCCGACTTTCGCAAGAAGAGCGAACAGCGGATCCGCGAGATGCGTGAGGAAGCAGGCACCGTCTTTCTGGTCAGCCACAGCATGAAGACGATCACAAGGACCTGTGACCGAGCGATCTGGATCGACAAGGGCGTCTTGCGTATGGATGACGACGCCAAGACGGTCGTGAAGGCCTACCTCGACGAGAATTCGTAACACCCGCTGGAGGGCAAGACCCGTGCACGTTCTGGTCGTCACCGTCGTCCACAACCCTGAGGACGCGCGGATCCGCTACCGACAGATGCGCGCCCTGCTCGAAGCGGGCCACCAGGTCACCTACATCGCTCCGTTCGAGCGCTTCGGCGTGCCGCTGCCTGCTGATGTTCCCGGCCTGACCGGATTCTCGGTGCCGCGCGCCGAGGGGCGGCAGCGGGCGGGCGCCCTGCGCGCGGTGCGTGCCGCGGTGCGCGAACACGCCCCTGGCAAGGACATCGTGTTGATCCATGACCCGGAACTGGTGTTCGCTTTGGCCAGGCTGCGCGGTCTGCCGCCGGTGGTGTGGGACGTGCACGAGGACACCGGGGCGACGATGACGCTCAAGCCGTGGCTGCCGACGGGGTTGCGTCCACACGGTGCGCGGCTGGCCAAGGCCATCGAGCGCTACGCGGAGCGGCATTACCACCTGCTGCTCGCCGACACCGGCTACCGGGGGCTGTTCCGTGGTGACCATCCGATCGTGCCGAATACGACCTATGTTCCCGAACAGGTGCCCGCGCCCGGCGATGAGCGGGTGATCTACGTTGGTCATCTGACCAGGGCGCGCGGTACCGAGGAAATGATCGAGGTGGGCAGGCTGCTGCAGGGCACCGTGCGCGTCGAGTTGGTGGGTGACGCCGATGGCGCGATGCGTCCGCTGCTGGAACGGGCGCACGCCGAGGGCTCGGTCCGCTGGCACGGGTTCATGCCGAACGAACAGGCACTCAAGCTGGTCGAGGGCTCGCTGGCCGGTCTTTCGCTCCGGCACGACGAGGCGAACTACCGGAACTCGTGGGCGACCAAGGCGGTCGAGTACATGTCCCGCGGCATCCCGACGGTGAGCACCCCGACCCCGCCCGCGCCGGAGATCGTGGAGCGCTTCGATGCCGGCATCATCGTGCCGTTCGGCGACCCCGAGGCGGCCGCCGGCGCGGTGCGCAAGCTGCACGCGGACCCCGGCCTGCGGGTCGGCATGGGCAAGCGCGGGCATGAGGCGGCGCTGGCCGAGTACGCCTGGCCGGTGCACGCCAAGGAGTTCGTGCGGCGGTTGGAAACCTGGGCGCGGTAGCCGGCCGTCGGCTACCAGCCCGGCGACACATAATTCGTGACCTGGGGGTAGGAGATTGAGCAGGGTTTGAGAAAGCGTTTGATTGAAACGGTCTCTCAAACTACTCTCAGTTGTATGCCGGATCTCTCCGCTACTCTTGATGCGCTTCGGGCTGGGATGTCCGCTGCGCAGCTGGAACATGCTCGGCTGGAGTTCAAACAGCAGGACACGTCTCTCAAACGCACTTTGGAGATTCTCGCTGACGCGGTGGTCTGTTTCGCGAACGCTGACGGAGGCACCGTCATCGTCGGTGTCGCCGACTCTCCCCGTGACACTGGCTCCGTCATCGGCGTACGCGCAGGCCTGATCCGCGATGTGGTGATCAAGGGAATCTTCGAGCGAACGCG
>JBOHER010000039.1:0-3645 GCA_050701115.1 Haloechinothrix sp.
GCGCGAGGACGTAGTGATCGGCCAGTTCGTCGGCGTGGTCGTCGAGGTTGCGGGCGTGCAGCGACTCGATGGCCTCGGCGATCAGCCGGTGCCGAGTGCGGCGCGCCGCGACTGGTACCCCCGCGTACAGCACATCCCGGATCAGCGCGTGGGTGAAGCCGAACTGGTCGAGCGTGGCCCGCGGCCGCACCAGCCCGGCGAGCATCGCTTCCTCGAGCAGGTCTGCGATCCGGCCAGCGGGCGTATCCACCACCCGGGCCAGTAGCGACCTGCTGAACGTCTGGCCGACGACCGAGGCCTGCGCCAGCAGGTCGAGGGTGTCCCCGCTGAGATAACCGAGCCGGTCTGCGATGACCTGCTGCACGCTCGGCGGGATCGGGATGTGCTCGGCCTCCAGGTTTCCCTGGGCCGCGAGCAGCTTGGCGACCTCAGTGACGAACAGTGGGTTGCCGCCAGTGCGCTCGCGCACCCGTGCGGTGAGCGCGGCGCTCGGCAGGCTTCCGATCGTCGCCACGATCAGCTCGCCGACCTCGGCCTGCGCGAGCCCGTACAGCGGCACGGAACGCGCGTTGCGCAGGATGTCGGTCGCTGCGTCCGCCAGCGGCCGCCCGGGTTCGGAGTCGGGGTCACGGTAGGTGACGAGGATCGCGACCGGCTGGCCGCGCAGCGCTGTCGCCAGGAAGCGCAGCAGGTCGAGGGACGCCTCGTCGGCGAAGTGCAGGTCCTCCAGCACGATCACGAGCCGCCGCACCCGCGCGGCTTCGCCGAGGTAGGAGGCCACGCCGTCGAAGAGCCTGAGGCGCAGTTGCCGCGCCGGGCCGTCGACCGACGCCGCCACGCCCGTCACTGGCGCCAGGTCATCCTCGAGTGCGATTCCCGTGTCGGCCGCACAGTCCCTGAGCACGGTCGTCCATGGCCAGAACGCGGGCGTACCCGGGTCGTTCCAGCAGGAGCCCCACAGCGTTCGCGCGGGGACCGTTCCGGTGATCTCGTCGACCAGCGGGGTCTTGCCGATGCCCGCTTCCCCGGTCACCACGACCAGCACCCCGGAGCCGCCGAGCGCACCCTCGACCGCGGTGCGCGCGGTGGCGAGCTCGCGCTGCCTGCCCACCAGGCTGCTGACCAGGACGGGGCTCTGTTCGTTCAAGGTGATCGTCCGTTTCGCCACTTTTCACGATGTGACGCCATTTTTCCCGCCTTGTCAATCGAGTGGCCCGGCATGGGCGCTCCGAGACAAGGAGGAGAGGACATGCGAGAACTACCGAACGCCGTACAGCGATTCCTGGACGGCCTGCGCACCGGCGACTGGGACGGGATGGAACAGCACCTGACGCCGGACGCCGTACACGACGGATCGATGCCGGACTGGCGAGTGCAGTATGCGGGCCCGGACAGGATCGTGCAGGCGTACCGCGAGGAGTGGACGAGCAAAGGGACCTGGACGATGCCCGAGCCCGCGGTGACCCAGACCGACGACACCGTGGTCCTCGAAGTCGAGGGCACCCTGCATGCGCCGGACGAGCCGCTGGTGTGCCGGATCGCGAACGTCTTCGCACTGCGCGACGGTCGCATCGCCGAGCACCGGTACTACTGCTGCGGCGAGTGGACCGAGGCCGTGCTGCGGGAGATCGAGGCATCCGCACCCAAGATCGCGCGGAAGAAGGTGTCGGCATGAGCACGCTCGCCGAACCGGACCTGATCTCGGTGGCCAGGGACCTCGCCCCGATCCTGCGGGCGAACTCGCAGCGCTCTGACCGGGACGCGCGGCTGCCGGCCGAGTCGGTGCACGCCATGCGCGAGGCCGGCTTGTTCCGGCTGTACGTTCCGCGCGCCCTCGGTGGGTTACAGGTGGATCCCGTTACCCACGCACGCATCCAGGAGGAGTTGTCGCGGCACGACGGCGCCGCGGGCTGGATGCTCCAGGCGACCGCGTCATCGGCGTGGTGGTGCTCGCGGTTGCCGACCGAGACCGCGCAGGAGATCTACGCCGACCCGGATACAACGCTCGCTGTGTCGTTCCCCTTCCCCTTCGAGGGGGAAGCGGTCGACGGCGGGCTGCGGCTGTCCGGGCAACGACCGTTCGCGTCGAACGTCTCGGACGCGAGCTGGATCTGGGTTACTTCGCTGACCTTGGTCGACGGCGAGCCGATGCTCGTCGACGGTGCGCCCCTGGTTCGAGCGGCGTTCTTCCCCGCGTCCGATGCGGAGATCGTCAAGACCTGGGACACGCTCGGCATGCGCGGCACCGACTCCAACGACGTGTCGGTCAAAGACCTGTTCGTGCCGGAGCGGCGAACGTTCCGCATCGGCATCGACCACACCCCGGGTCCGCTCTACGACGACCCGCTGTACCGGGTGCCCGCGATGGTGGCTGTCGGGTCGTATGCCCCTGCCGTCGCGCTGGGCATGGCGCGCGACGCGATCGACGAGTTCGTCGCGCTGGCGCAGGGCAAGACGCCGTTCGCGTCAGCCACGACGCTGCGGGAGCGCGCGACGGCGCAGGCGAAGCTGGGACGGGCCGAGGGCTTGCTGCGGTCGGCGCGCAGCTACCTGTACGACCGGCTCGCGTGGGCGTGGGAGCAGACCGTCGCAGGATCGGAACTCACCCTGGAGCAGCGCGGGGAAATGTTGCTGGCGTCGGTGCAGGCCGTCGCGGCGGCCACACAGGCGGTGGACCTCGTGTATTCGGCGGCGGGCACGAGCGCCATCTATACGCGCAGCCGGATTGAGCAGCACTTCCGCGACACCAACGTGCTGCGTCAACAGGGCTTCGTCTCCGAAAGCCGCTTCGAAACGGCCGGTCAAGTCGAGCTTGGCCTGCCACCCGACCTGGGCTTCGTCGCTCTCTGAGTGAAAGGAAGACATCATGAAACGACTCATCGCAGTCGCAGGCGCCGGACTGGTCGCACTCTGCCTCGCCGTGGGATCCAGCCAGGCGGCCGCCGGCGACGGCAACTGCCGGCCGGTCGTCGGCCAACTCGAGGAGAATCTGGTGGAGGGCGAGGGCTTCCAGGCACGCGGCCGGCTCACCGGCGGAATCCAGGGCACCGACAACTTCACCCTGCTCAGCCTCTCCGACACGCACCCGGACACGCCGAGCGTCTCGCACTTCGTCGGCGAGTCGCTGATTGAGACGAGGACCGGCGACATCTCGACCATCGTCTCCGGCGCCTTCGACCTGGAGACCGGCAAGTTCTCCGACCTGTTCACCATCGTCGGCGGGACGGGCGAGTGGTCCGACGCCACCGGGCAACTGCACCTGTTCGGCACCTTCGACTTCGCCACCGAAACAGGCCGCAGCGACTACCGTGGCGAGGTGTGCACACGGTAGGGGTGCCGGACCGGCTCGGGGCCAAGGTCCGCGACGGCCGCGCTGCGGCTGATCTACGGACTACCCCGAGCTGGCTCATCTCGCCCGATTCCGGGAGCGAAACCGGTACGCCTG
This sequence comes from Haloechinothrix sp., assembly GCA_050701115.1. Classification (GTDB taxonomy): domain Bacteria; phylum Actinomycetota; class Actinomycetes; order Mycobacteriales; family Pseudonocardiaceae; genus JBOHER01. The sequence continues at coordinate 3,446 of JBOHER010000039.1, forward strand.
GTGGCAGCGGTGCGAGATCGCTGACGCTAGGTGGCTGGTGTGACCCTTGTGGGGCGTGAACGCGCTCTCGCAGAGATCGAAGCCATCGTTGGTGCGGGCCGTGGTGGCCCCGTGCTGGTGACCGGCGAGCCCGGGATCGGGAAGACCGCGCTGTGCGCCACCACTGGCGACGGGTCTGGCCGACGCGTCACTCCCGACTG
>JBOHER010000040.1:0-7152 GCA_050701115.1 Haloechinothrix sp.
AAGTCAGGGATGTCGGCGTCCCAGCCGTCGGGCAGCTGCCGCCAGCGCATGTGGTCGAGGTGGCCGGCGAGCTCGGGGTGCTCGACGCGGTAGCGGTCGAGCATGGACGTCCACGCCTTCCGCAGCGCGCGTCCGCGAGCGCCCGCACCGGCGGCGATGTGGTCGTAGACGCCGTCTGGAACGTGGAAATGCAGATCCTCGGGCCAGCCGTAGAACCGTTTGGCCGCCCGCACCTCGTCCTCACCGAGCGGCTCACCGTGTGCGGCGGCGGTGCCCTGCTTGGTCGGGGCACCGTAGCCGATGTGGCTGTCGACGATGATCAGTGTGGGCCGGTGCTGCTCGCGCCGGAACACCTCGAAGGCCCGGGCCAGCATCGCGGCGTCGTTGGCGTCCCCGACCCGCGTGACGTTCCAGCCGTAGCCGATGAATCGGGTCGCGACATCCTCGGTGAACGTCAAATCGGTGCTGCCCTCGATGCTGATCTGATTGCTGTCATAGATCCAGCACAGATTCGCCAGGCCAAGATGCCCTGCCAACGACGCGGCCTCCCCGGCCACGCCCTCCATCAGGTCGCCGTCCCCGCACAGGGCATAGGTGTCGTAGTCGAACAGGGTGTACCCGGGCCGGTTGAAGTACGCCGCCTGCCAACGTGCCGCGATCGCCATCCCCACCGTGGTGGCGACCCCGGTGCCCAGCGGCCCGGTGGTGGCCTCGACCCCGGTGGTCCACCGATACTCCGGATGCCCCGGACACTTCGAGTCCAACTGCCGGAACCGCTTCAGGTCCTCAAGGGTCACCGCGGGCTCACCGATGGCCTCGTATTCCGGATTGACCGCCTTGACCCGGGCCAGGTGCAGCAGCGCGTACAGCAGCGTCGAGGCGTGCCCGGCGGAGAGCACGAACCGGTCCCGGTTCGGCCAGATCGGCTCGGCCGGATCGTAGCGCAGCACCCGCTGCCACAACTCGTAGGCCACCGGTGCCATCGCCATGGGCGTGCCGGGATGGCCGGAGTTGGCGGCCTGAACCGCGTCCATGCACAACGTCCGGATGGTGTTCACACACAGTGTGTCTACATCGGACGCATTCTGCACTGCACTCATGCTTGGTGCTCCTCGGTAGGTGATGAAGGACGGGCTCGGCGCAGCGCCTCGGTCACGGACTCGAGCAGTTCGCTCCACGAGTCGGCGAACGCCCGCACGCCTGCCTGCTCCAGGCCGATGACGACGTCCTCATAGGACACCCCGACGGTGGCCAGGTCGGCGAAGACCTGCCGGGCGTCGGCGTAGGAGTCGCGGATCGAGTCGCCGTGGACGGTTCCATGGTCGGCAACGGCGTGCAGGGTCGCCTCCGGCATGGTGTTCACCACGCCCGGAGTGACCAGGTCGACGACGTAACGGGTGTCGTCATAGGCGGGGTCCTTCACACCGGTCGACGCCCACAACGGCCGCTGCGGCCGAGCGCCCTCGGCCGCGAGCGCGCGCCAGCGCTCGGAGCCGACGACCTGCTCGTAGTGCCGGTAGGCCAGCCGGGCATTCGCGATCGCCGCCCGGCCGCGCAACGCCCGCGCTGCCGGTGTGCCGATCTTGTCCAGCCGCTTGTCGATCTCGGTGTCCACCCTGCTGACGAAGAACGAGGCCACGCTGGCGATGTCGGCGAGGTCGCGGCCCACCTCGCGCGCCCCCTCGAGCCCGGCAAGGAAGGCGTCCATGACCGCGTCGTAGCGGGCAAGCGAGAAGATCAGCGTGACGTTGACGCTGATTCCGTCGGCCAGGCACCGGCTGATCGCGGGCAGACCTTCGCGGGTGGCCGGGATCTTGATGAACAGGTTCGGCCGGTCGACCAGCCACCACAGCAGGTGCGCTTCGGCGATGGTGCGTTCGGTGTCGTGGGCGTGCCGCGGGTCGACCTCGATGGACACCCGGCCGTCGAGGCCGCCGGTACTTTCATAGACGTCGCGCAGTTGGTCGCACGCCGCGCGGACGTCGTGGGTGGTGATCAGCCGGACCGCTTCCTCGGCCGGGATGTCCAGGGCGGCGAGGTCGTGGACCTGCCCGGAATACACCCCGCTGGTCGAGATCGCCTTGTGGAAGATGGTCGGATTGGTGGTCACCCCAACAACGTGCTTGTCGCGGACCAACTCCGCCAGGTTGCCTGACACCAGCCGGTGCCTGCTCAGATCGTCCAGCCAGATCGCCACACCCTCATCGGAGAGCAGGCGCAAGGGTTCGGTCAAGGGGAGTGCCTTTCGAAGTCGATGAGCGGTGCACGGATGGTTTTGGTAGTGCCGGGAAGCGTCGGGTCAGCCGAGCGTGATGGTGTCGGGATCCTCGCCGAAGGTCCGTTCCGGCGGCCGGTGCCGGGCACGCGAAGCGGCCAGGCGGCCCCAGTCGCTCATGACGCTCCCCCGGATGGCCATGAAGTCGGCATAGAGCTCGTCGTACATCGCCGACCTCCGCGGGTCAGGCTCGAAGGTGTCTCGAATGAGCACATGGCGCTGCACAGCGGATGCGACGTTCTCCTCGTCCTTGTTCGCCACCAGGGCGGTCACGAACGCTCCCTTCGCCCCGATCTCGGAGTCGGCGGATCGCAGCGCGGGCATGCCGGTGATGTCGGCGAGCAACTGGCACCAGAACGTGCTGTTCGCGCCGCCGCCGGTGAGGCGCAGTTCGGTGGCGCGGGTGGTGGACGCCTCCAGGCATTCACGCACCACATAGCTGAGGCCTTCCAGCATGGCGCGGGCGATGTGTGAGCGGGTGTGCTCGAAACTGAGCCCACTGATCGAGCCGCGCGCTCGGGTGTCGCGGAAGGGTGCACGCTCGCCTGCGGGGCTGAGGTAGGGGTGGAAGAAGATGCCGCCCGCGCCGGGATCGGTTGTCTGCGCCAGATCGGATAGCCAGTTCGGGTTGTCCAGGCCGATGAGCTTCATCCCCCAGCTGATGGTCTCGACCCCGGACATGGTGGCCAGCGAACGCAAGTAGGCGCCCGGGACTCCGGAAGGCAGGGTCATACCGGACGGCGTTGCCGAGGTGTCCGGTGTGGCGACGGCCATCCCGGTCGACATGGTGGTGCCAAGAATCGTGCAGGCCTGGCCGGGGGTGACCGCGCCGATCCCGATCGCCGTCCCCGGGATGTCGAAGGGAGCCATGACCACCGGCAGTCCCACCGGGAGCCGCAGTTCCGTCGCGGCCGGCTCCACGAGCTCTCCGGCCCGCTGGCCGTCGCCGCGTACTTCGGGGAGCAGTCGTTGTACCCACGGCATGTCGAGCAGGTCGAGGATCTCCGGCGAGTACACGCGCCTGCGGATGTCCAGGAACGGAGCGGCGGCATCGGACTCCTCGACCGCGAACTCGCCGGTCAGCTTGAGGAACAGCCAGCCGTCGCAGTACAGCGCCTTGTGCGACGCTTCGAGCAGTTCCCGGTCGTGCGCCCAGAGCCATTTCATGATGGCTCCCGATGTGCCCGCGAAACCGTAGTTCCCGTTGATCCGGAAGGCGGTGTCGAGCACGCCCTCGGCGGCCCAGCGGTCGACGATGCCTGCCGCTCGTCCGTCGTTCCACAGGATCGCGGGGCCAGTGGGCCGCCCATCCGGTCCGACCAGCCAGCACCCGTCGCCCTGCCCGGTGAACGCGAGCATGCGCACCGGCTCGCCGACGCCGTGGACCACGGACCGCACGGTGTAGACGACCGCGTCCCACACGCTGTACATGTCCTGCTCGCTGAACCCCGGGGAGCGTCGCTGGATGTGCGTCGCCTGACGAGCGACCCGCAGTTCGCGGCCCTGTTCGTCGAACACCACCGCCTTCACCATGGTGGTGCCCGCGTCGACACACAGGATGGCCATACTTGTCGCTCCCTAGCTGGTTGGGTCGATTCCCGGCCGCGCTGCGCTCCGCGCTCGCCGGGGCTCGCTGCGATGCTCGCGCCGCCTCCATCTCCCTAGCTTGCCGGTCGCTCCTCGTACCGGGTGATGACCGCGACCTTGTCGTTCGAAGCGGATGCACTGTCGAACTCGTAGCCGAGCCACTCCTTGACCAACCGGCGCGCAAGTTCAGGTCCGATCACGCGCTGGCCGAGGGCGAGCACCTGGCAGTCGTTCGACAGGATGGACCTCTCCGCGCTGAAGGAGTCGTGGGCGACGGTGGCCCGCACGCCCGGCACCTTGTTGGCGCTGATGGCCATGCCGATGCCGGTGCCACAGACCAGGACACCGCGGTCGATCTTGCCCGCGGCGACCATCTCGGCGAGCCTGATGCCCACCTGGCCGTACGACTCGCTGACCGGATCGGATGCGGTGACCCCGAGGTCCATGACCGACTCCACGTGCTCGTCCTGCCGCAGATCTTTCAGGATCAGTTCCTTGTAGTCGAGTCCGGCGACATCGGAACCGACGGCCAGCCGCCAGCGCTTGGCTGTCATAGCGTTTCTCCCTTATTTCCCAGGGCAGTCGGCTTCCGGCGGGAAAGCACCTCGCCGACGGCGGTGAGGATGAGTCCCATCGAGGTCGCACCCGCGTCCGGCGTTCCGAGGCTGCGCTCGGCGAGGGGACGGGCCCGGCCGATCTTGGGCGTGAGATGCGCGGTAGCGGCGGCCGCCTCGACAGCGGAGGCTGCCGCGAAAGTCCACGCTTCGACGAGACCGGACCCGGCCGAGAGGTTCGCGTCCAGCGCGTCGGCGAACGGGAAGATCGCGTCGAGCATGGTCTTGTCACCGAGCTCGGCCTTCCCGAAGTGCTGCATGGCATCCGCGCCCTGTCGGACGGCTCGCGCGAGTCGCCCGGCGTCGACGGGTGCGGAGTTGCCCAGCGCCTGCCCGATCGTGCGCAGGAACAGGCCCCAGAGCACCCCGGAGGTGCCGCCGGCCCGGTCCCCGAAGGCGTCCGCGGCAGCGGACAGCACCGTCTCGACGCCACCCTCGGTCTTCTCGGACGCGGATCGGGCGGCGCGCAGTCCGCGGACCATGCCGGAGCCGTGGTCGCCGTCACCGGCGACCGCGTCGATGCGGGCGAGCTCGTCCTCGTGCGCGGCGACAACGGCGGTCATCGCACGCAGCGCTTCCCTGGCGACGGCCGCGGCGCGCTCCGAATCGGGTCCGGCCTGGGCGGCCGAGGCAGCGACAACTGTTGACCCGGATTCGACATAGCGCTCGAACGTCGCGGCGGCGGGGGTGCCCCGGCGGAAGGCGGGCGTCTGCGCGGGGGCCGTCCAGAGTTCGGTGAGCTCGTCGTCCAGCCAGGTGATCGACAGCGAGCAGCCCGCCATGTCCAAGCTCGTGACCAGCTCGCCGACTTCCGGCATGACCAGCTCGATACCGGCTTCGGAGAGCAGCGGCCGCACGCTTCCCCAGAGCAGGAACAGCTCTTCGTACTTGGTGGCACCCAGGCCGTTCAGGAGCACCGCTGCGCGCCGCGCACCCTCGGGACGCTCCGCGAGCAGCGGTTCGACCAGGGCGGTAGCGATCTTGGCAGCGGGCATCCAGGCATCGGAGCGGACGCCGGGCTCGCCGTGGATGCCGAGGCCGAAGTCCATCGTGCGCTCGGCCACGGTGAACAGTGGTTCGGACTGCCCAGGGAAAGTGCAGCCGCCGAAGGCGACGCCGAACGAAAACGTGCCGGCGTTGGCCTTGCGCATGACCCGCTCGACGGCGTCCAGGTCGTCACCGCGCTCCGCCGCCGCACCGGCGATCTTGTAGACGGTGAACGTGCCCGCGATGCCGCGCCTGCTGTCCGCATCGGCGGCGTGGGCTGACGCGACGTCGTCGGTGACGTAGACGATCCGGACGTCGATGCCTTCCGCACGCAGGCGGTCCGCGGCGCCGGCGAAGTTCAGCCGGTCACCGGCGTAGTTTCCGAAAGCCAGCACCAGACCCGCTCCCCCATGTGCGGCCCGGGCGATCCGGTAGACCTGCTCGGTCGACGGCGAGGTAAAAACATCACCCAGCACGGCTCCGTCGGCGAACCCCACACCGGTCACCCCCGAGTACGACGGGTAGTGGCCGGACCCGCCGCCGACGACCAGGCTGACCTTGCCGGCGCGCGGCCCGCCGTGCCGGATGAAGCCGGACGCGTCCGGTACCCGCTCGACGTAGTCGGGATAGGCGAGCGCGAACCCGTTGATGACCTCGTTCTTGAACTCGGCCGGGTCGTTGTAGATATTGCTCACTGACGTACTCCCTCCGGGAGGTGGGCGAGGATGAACTCGCGCGCGTCGACATGGTCGGCAGCGACGTAGTACGCCAACGCTGCCGCAGCCGGCTTGGGCGGGTAGGTCACGTTCGGGATGCCGATCACGCGCAGTCCGCTGGCGTGTGCGGCTCGGATGCCGTTGCTTGAGTCCTCAACGGCGAGGCCCCTTCCCGGCGCGAGATCGAGCAGGGCGGCCGCCTCGAGGTAGACGTCGGGGCTTGGCTTGCCCCGTGGCACCTCCTCGCTGGACACCGTCGCGGTGAACAGGTGCGCCAGGTCGTGGTAGGCGAGCACCGCGTCGATGGTCTTGCGGGCAGACGAGGACGCCAACGCGATCGGCACCCGCTCACTGACGCTGGTGACCAGTTCCCTGGCCCCGGGAATGAGCTCGGCCTCGCCGTTGCCGATGCGGCCGATGATGTCGTCAACGCAGTGGTCGCGAACGACGTCCACATCGTCGCGGGCACCGACGTGGTCGGCGAGGTAGCCTGCCCACTCGGGTGCGCTCATGCCCTGCACGGCGAGGGTGTCGGACCGGCTCCAGGCGACCCCCCTCGACTCGGAGAAGGCGCGCCAGGCCTCCTCCCAGAGGTGCTCGCTGTCGATGATCACGCCGTCCAGATCGAACACGACGCCGTCGATGGATCGGTCGTCCTGGTTCGTCATGGCCGTCCTCCGTCCGCCACTCGGAGCCGTGGATCCCGGACAGCAGCGCGCGCGACCTCCGCCGCCTCGTCGTCGTCGGGAACGCGCTGGGCGGCCCGCTCCGCATCCACCCGGGCGAGATAGTGATTGAGCTCGGCGCGCTCGCGGTCGGCGTCCCATCCGAACTCCGCACCCACCACCGGTGCGACGGTGTGCGCGGCCACGGTTCCCCGGTCGTGCGTCTCGATGGAGATGTGGGTACGACGCGTCAGGACGTCGTCGAGGTGGAGTGCGCCCTCGTGGGTGACGGCGTAGACGGCCTCGGC
>JBOHER010000041.1:0-15445 GCA_050701115.1 Haloechinothrix sp.
GCGGTGGCCTTCCCCGAGGAGCCCGGCATGGTGCTGGCCCGCTTCCTCGGCTCGCTCGCCACCGCGACGGTGGTGGGCTGGCTGTGGGCCCGCTGGGGCAAGCTCGAGTGGATCACCGAGCGGGCCCTGCGACGGCTGCCCGACGTGCGGTCAGGCAACCGCTGGAAGGTGTTCACCGAGACCGCGCGCGCCGACCTGGTCGATGCGGGCGGCTTCCTGGTACTCGGCGCGCTGATCGCCGCCGCTATGAACGTGCTGGTGCCCGCCGGGTGGTTCGGGGTACTCGGCGACCAGATCGTGCTCGGCATCATCGTGATGGCGGTGCTCGCCGTGCTGCTCGCCCTGTGCAGTGAGGCCGACGCGTTCGTCGCCGCGTCGCTGAGCGGATTACCGCTGCTGCCCAAGCTGGTGTTCCTGGTGGTCGGCCCGGCGATCGACGTGAAGCTGATCGCCTTGCACGCGGGCACCTTCGGCCGGTCGTTCGCGCTGCGGTTCGCCCCGGTGACCTTCGTCGTCGCGATCACCTGCGCGGTGGCCGCCGGGTGGCTGGTGCTGGGCGGGGTGCGATGAGGCGAGAGACCCAGAACATCTTGCTGATCCTGCTGGGCGGCGCGCTGCTCAAGCTCGCGCTCACCGGCGAATACGTGCGCTACGTCAAGCCCGTGCATCAGCCGTGGGTGATCGGCGGTGGTGCCATCATGCTCACCCTCGGGCTGCTGGCCATCTGGCGTGACCTGCTGCAAGGTGCGCGGGAAACGGCCGGCCACACCGATGGGTCCGCTGGTGAGCCGCACGCACACTCCAGCCGGAGTTCCTGGATGCTGCTGGTCCCGGTGCTCACCGTGCTGCTGGTCGCGCCACCCGCGCTCGGCTCGGACGCGGTGCAGCGGTCACAGGCACGCGGTTCGCAAGGGCAGTCCAGCGGCAGACAGGACGCGGCCTTTCCGCCGCTTCCCGCGGGCGAGGCCGTGCCACTGACGGTCAGCGAGTTCGCCGCGCGGGCGGGTTGGGACGACACCGGGGCACTCGACGGCCGGATCGTGTCGTTGTCCGGTTTCGTGGTGCATCGTGGTGAGCGGGTGTATCTCGCGCGCATGGTGATCGGATGCTGCGCCGCCGACGCCTCACCGGTGACGGTGCTACTCGGTGGGAAACCCGCCGCGGAGTCCGCGCGATTGGCCGACGATCAGTGGATCGAGGTGACCGGCACGCTCGTTCCCGGGTCGTCGAGCGAGCAGACCGGCTACGTTCCCGAACTCACTGTGGACTCCGTGCGCCCCATCGGCCAACCGGCCGATCCTTACGAGCATTGACGCGAATAACGCGTCCCGGCTCACCGCGCGGCGCAGGTCGCACAGGTGCCGACGATCTCCACCATGTGGTTGATATTGGAGAACCCGTGGCTGGTGGCGATGGACTCGGCCCAGTGCTCCACCGCGGGTCCTTCGATCTCCACGGTGAACCCGCACTCGCGGCACACCAGGTGATGGTGATGGTGGTCCGAGCAGCGCCGGTAGATCGCCTCGCCGGAGTCGGTGCGCAGCACGTCGATGACGCCCGCCTCGGACAGCGACTGCAAAGTCCGGTACACCGTGGTCAGCCCGATGCCTTCGCCCCGTTTGCGCAACTCGTCGTGCAGCTCTTGCGCGGATCGGAAGTCGTCGATGTCATTGAGGAGCTCGACGACAGCGGCACGCTGCTTGGTCGAGCGACGGCCGGGAACCGGTGTTCCAGGTCGCACCGAACCTGCTCGTGTCATCGGCGCCTGTCCTCCTCACCAACATGTGTCACGGCGTCCAGCACAATATGCGCCAAGTGATCATCAGCCAACCGGTACACCACTTCCCGTCCACGGCGCTCGCCCCGGACCACACGCGCCGACTTCAGCACCCGCAGGTGCTGACTGATCAACGGCTGGGCCACCCCGAGGGTCTCCACGAGTTCGTGCACGCACCGGTCGCCCGCCCGCAGCTGCAGCACGATGGCGATGCGTACCGGGGCGGCGAGCGCGCGCAGCAGCTCACCCGCGTCGGCAAGGGTACCCGCTGGGTGCACCGGAGCAGGCGGCGTGACCACCCGGGCGTGCGAATGCCCAGAGGTATGCGCGTCATCCGCCGTGTCGACGTCTCCACCGCTATCGAGAATGGGCACCATTACCTCATGGTAGTCGGAGTTGCCGACCCGGCGTCGCGTTTGCACGGTGCGTGACGGCTGGCCGCTTCGCCAGGTCGGTCTCACGATCCCGCCGGGCGCTCACCTGGGTCTCAGGCCGTCGAGATACCCTTGCGTTTTCCAGCTCAAGCCACCAGTTCGGAGACTCCTTCCAGTGCCCACCGATCGCATCGACACCGTTGTCAGTCTGTGTAAGCGTCGCGGCTTCGTATTCCCGTGCGGAGAGATCTACGGCGGTACCCGGTCGGCGTGGGACTACGGACCCCTCGGTGTCGAACTGAAGGACAACATCAAGCGCCAATGGTGGAAGTCCATGGTGCAGGGGCGCGAGGACGTCGTCGGCATCGACTCTTCGGTGATCCTGCCCCGACAGGTGTGGGTCGCCTCCGGCCACGTCGATGCGTTCGTCGACCCGCTGGTGGAGTGCTTGTCCTGCCACCGCCGGTTCCGTGCCGATCAGATCGCTGAGGAGTACGCCGAGCGCAAAGGCAAGGACATCGCCCGCGGCAATGGGCAATCGGATCTAGCCGAGGGTTTCGATCTTGCCGACGTGCCCTGCCCCAACTGCGGCACCCGCGGTCAGTACACCGAGCCGCGTGAGTTCAACGGCCTGCTCAAGACCCATCTCGGCCCGGTGGAGTCCGACGAGGGCCTGCACTATCTGCGCCCCGAGACGGCGCAGGGCATCTTCGTGAACTTCTCCAACGTGCAGACCACCGCGCGCAAGAAGCCGCCGTTCGGCATCGGCCAGATCGGCAAGTCGTTCCGCAACGAGATCACCCCGGGCAACTTCATCTTCCGCACCCGCGAGTTCGAGCAGATGGAGATGGAGTTCTTCGTCGAGCCGGGCGAGGACGAGACCTGGCACCAGTACTGGATCGACGAGCGCACCCGCTGGTACACCGATCTTGGGATCAACAAGGACAACCTGCGGCATTTCGAGCACCCGAAGGACAAGCTGTCGCACTACTCGAAGCGCACCGTCGATGTCGAGTACCGCTTCGGTTTCTCCTCCGGCCAGGAGTGGGGCGAGCTGGAAGGCATCGCCAACCGCACCGACTTCGACCTCACCACGCACTCAAACCACTCCGGGGTTGACCTGTCGTACTTCGACCAGGCCTCCGGTGAGCGTTATCGCCCGTTCGTCATCGAGCCGGCAGCCGGCGTCGGCCGACCGATGATGGCGTTCCTGCTGGACGCCTACGCCGAGGACGAGGCGCCCAACGCCAAGGGCGGGGTGGACAAGCGGGTCGTGCTCAAGCTGGACCGCAGGCTGGCACCGGTGAAGGCCGCCGTGCTGCCACTGTCGCGCAACGCCGACCTCACCCCGAAGGCCAAGGACATCGCGGCAAACCTGCGTAAGCACTGGAACGTCGAGTTCGACGACGCGGGTGCTATCGGCCGCCGCTACCGGCGCCAGGACGAGATCGGCACCCCGTTCTGTGTCACGGTCGACTTCGAGTCGCTCGACGATCAGGCGGTCACGGTGCGCGAGCGCGACACCATGGCCCAGGAGCGCGTCGCGATGGACCAGCTCGAGTCCTACCTCGCGGCCCGCCTGATCGGCTGCTGACCGGCCGATCGTGACTTCCGGAATCCGCCGATGGTTTCCCCGCGTCGTGGCCGGTGCCGTGGTGATCGCGCTGCTGGTCGTCGGGGGAACCGCGGTTCGCATCTGGCAGGTCGCCCGGGTTGACGACCGCTCGCCCGCGGACGTCATCGTGGTGCTCGGTGCCGCGCAGTACAACGGGCGGCCGTCGCAGATCTTCCAGGCGCGACTCGCGCACGCCATGGACCTCTATGACGCCGGGGTCGCGCGGTATGTGGTGACCACCGGAGGCAGCCAGTCCGGTGACAACTACACCGAGGCCGAGGCCGGTGCCCAGTGGCTGATCGATCGTGGTGTGCCGCAGTCGGCAACCATCCCGGTCGGCAAGGGCCGGGACACGCTCGGCAGCATGGAGGCCGTCGCCGATGAGGTGCGCGGCCGGGACATGCGCACCGCGGTGGTGGTCAGTGACCCATGGCATTCGCTGCGCGCCCGGACCATGGCCAACGACGTCGGACTTGACGCGTGGACGTCGCCGACGCATACCGGGCCGATCGTGCAAACCAGACAGACGCAGCTGCGCTACATCTACCGGGAAACCGGTGCGCTGCTGTATTACCGCCTGTCCAAGGCGCCTGCCGACCAGATGGGCGGAACCGGCCTCGGCTGACCCTCGGGGAAAGTCGACGGCGACTTTCCCGCTTGACGGCGGACTCGTCGGCGCGACCGCATACCCTTGCGATGATGAGCCAGACCTACACCGAGCACGACCGGGCCCGCAGGCTGGTCGAACCGCCCAAACGCGGGCTCACCGAGGCAGGCCGTGATGTGCGCGGACCGTTTGCCCGGGATCGTGCGCGGGTGCTGCATTCCGCGGCATTACGCAGGCTCGCGGGCAAGACGCAGGTGGTCGGGCCGGGCGAGGGTGCTGAGGTCAGCGGTGTGCCCCGCACCAGGCTGACCCATTCGCTCGAGGTGGCCCAGATCGGCAGGGGGATCGCCGAGGATCTCGGCGCCGATCCGGACCTGGTCGACACCGCGGGGCTGGCCCACGACATCGGGCACCCGCCGTTCGGGCACAACGGTGAACAAGCGCTCAACGAGGCTGCGGCAGCGTGCGGTGGCTATGAGGGCAATGCGCAAACGCTGCGTATCCTCACCCGGCTGGAACCGAAGGTGCTCGAGGACGGAGACGTCACCCGCGGTCTGAACCTGACCCGCGCCTGCCTCGATGCCGCGACGAAATACCCCTGGCCGCGGTCAGCCGGTGAGACGAAGTTCGGCGTGTACCGCGACGACATCGAGGTGTTCACCTGGATGCGTGCGGGAGCGCCGAGCGGGCAGCGGTGTATCGAGGCCCAGATCATGGATTGGGCCGACGATGTGGCGTACTCGGTGCACGACGTCGAGGACGGGGTGCTGGCCGGACGGATCTCGCTGCACCTGCTGGGCGATCCGCAGGAGCGGGCCGCGCTGGCCGAAATCGCCGCGAAGCACTTCTCCGCGCTGCCGGTGTCCACATTGGAGGGCGCGGCCGACGCGCTGCTCGGCTTGCCCTTCGTGGCGGCATTGGCCAAGCCGGGTTATGACTTCTCCCTGCATGCCCAGGTCGCCCTCAAACGGTTGACCAGCGAGCTCGTCGGCCGGTTCGCGTCGGCCGCTGTTGCGCAGACGCGTTCGGTTCACGGCGCCGGGCCGTTGTGCCGGTATGCGGCGAACCTCGAGGTGCCGGATCAGGTTGCCGCCGAGGTCGCGTTGCTCAAGTCGCTCGCCCTGCGGTACGTGATGAGTGATCGGCGCAGGCTTGCCGTGCAGGAGGGGCAGCGACAGCTGATCGCCGAGCTGGTCGAGGTGCTGTGCACACGCGCGCCGGAGTCGCTGGACCGGATCTTCCAGCCGACGTGGGAGGCCGCCGCCGATGATGCCCAGCGGCTGCGGGTGGTCATCGATCAGGTCGCCTCGCTGACCGATGCACAGGCCATCGCGTGGCATGCCTGGCACACTGGTCGGCATGGCTGATCGCTCGTCCGCACAGTGGCAGCACCTGAAGTTCGCGCTGGCCGTGCAGCGGGTAGTCGCATCCGGCAACGAGAGCTCATGCTTCTCGCCGTACTCGGTGGCCAGCGCGTTGGGTATGGCGTGTCAGGCCGCCCGCGGCGACACCGCGGACGAGCTGCGGGCCTTGCTCGCCCCGGGGGATCCCGATATCGCCAAGCAGGTCGATCTGCTGCGTGGTGCGGCCGAACTGGATGCCGAACGGACCGGTGAAGATCCGGTGCTCGCGGTGTCCAACACGCTGTGGGCCTGGGACGAGCTCGCCCTTAATGAGGGGTTTCTGACCGACCTCGCCGGTTGGCCAGGGGCGAAGGTGCGCGGTGCGCCGTTCCGCACCGATCCGGAAGGTGCCCGACGGGCGATCAATGCCGACGTGGCCGAGACGACCCACCAGTTGATCGAGGAACTGGTGCCGTCCGGCGCGGTGCATGAGGACACGGTGGCCAGCCTGGTCAACGCGCTGTACCTCAAGGCGGCGTGGCGGAACCGATTCGCCGACCAGGACACCGCCGAGGAGCAGTTCCACACGCCCGCCGGGTCGCGGGCCGTGCCGATGATGCGGCAGGTCGAGCAGTTGGGGTACGCCGCCGCCGGTGGGTGGCAGGCGGTTACCTTGCCTGCCGCGGGCGGGGTAGAGGCCGTGGTGCTGCTGCCGGACACCGACCTGCCCGAGGCCGAGGCCGCGTTGGACGCCGACCTGCTCGACGATGTGCTGGCTTGCGTGCGGAAGCGCCAGGTCGACCTGCACCTGCCGCGGCTGGACCTGACCATGAGCGCCGATCTGGTCGATGCGCTGCGCAAGCTCGGCGTGCAACTGCTGTTCACCCGCGCCGCTGATCTGGGTGGGCTGACCGAGGATGCACGACTGTGCGTCGACGGCGTCCTGCACAAGTCGGTGCTCAAGCTCGATGAGCAGGGCTTGGAGGGTGCGGCGGCGACCGCGGTCATGATGCGGTTGACCTCGATGCCCAGCGACGCGCCGATCGAGGTGCGGGTGGACCGGCCGTTCCTGTTGCTGATCCGGCATGCCGTCACCTGCGCGGTGTACTTCCTCGCGCGAGTGTCCGACCCGGGCTGACTGTCACATCGCGGTGCACCGTGTCGTCTTCAGTGCGAAAGAGGCATCGGTTCGACGAAAGGAGTGCGCCATGTCGCGCATCCCCGCGGTGGCCCCTGGGGACGCCGGATTCTGGTTGAAGCTGGCTTACCTGTTCGCCCGCAGGCGCTACGGTGCCGTGCCCGAGCCGGCGGCGGTCGCCGCGCACCATCGCAAACTGTTCTATGCCGGTGGTGTGCATGAGTTCCTGGTGGAGCGGGCAAGTCGCGCGCTGCCGGCCGGCGTGCGCGAGCTCGCGGTGTACCGCGCCGCGGTGCGCCTGGGCTGCTCGTGGTGCATCGACTTCGGCACGATGTTGCAGCGGATGGATGGCTTGGACACCGACCGGCTCAAGGAGATCGACGACTACCGCACCTCGCCCCGCTACACGCACGCCGAGCGGCTGGCTATCGGCTACGCCGACGCGATGACCGAGACCCCGGTGGCGGTGACCGACGAGCAGGTGGCTGAGTTGGAGCGGGAGTTCGGCCGCAAGGGCGTGATCGAGCTGACCTACCAGATCGCGCTGGAAAATATGCGCGCCCGCACCAACAGCGCCCTCGGCATCCCGGCGCAGGGCTTCACTTCGGGCGATGCCTGCAGAGTGCCCGCCCCTCGTGCGTGAAAGTTGTTTGTCCAGCAACCCTGGTCACTCACGAGCCGCTCGTGAGTGATCAGGGTTGCCCATGCGACAACTTTCACTCACGAGGCAGGAGGTCGCCCATTTTGTCCGGGTTGGCTACGTCATAGATCGCGGCGATCTCGCCGTCGCGGATCGCCATGGTCTGCAGGTGCGGGTCGAGTGGCCGATGCTCGGCGTCGCCGGGGTGCGCAGGAATGAACCTGCCCAGATCCCCGTTGACCAGCACCGGCCGCCCGGCCGCAAACGCATCGGGCGCGTACATCCGGAGCAGGCCGAAGAAGAACCGGGCGATCTTGTCCGGACCGACGATGATCTGCGCCGCGGTGCGGGCCTTGCCGTTCGAATCGCCGATGAGCACGACCTCGGGGTGCAATAGTTCGGTCACCGCGCGGATGTCCCCGGAGAACAGCGCCGCCATCAGTTTCTCGAGCAGCTGCTGCTGCTCGGTCAGCGCGGCACGCGGCGCAGGGTCGGCGTCGGCCAGCGCCTTGCGCCCCCGGGACGCGTGCTGGCGGACGGCCGCGGACGAACAGCCCAGGATGTCGCCGATCTCGGCGAACGGCACGGCGAACGCGTCGTGCAGCACGAACGCCACTCGCTGCTCGGGGGTGAGCGTGTCGAGCACGATCATCGCGGCCATCCGGACGTCGTCACCACGCACCACGGCGTCCAGGGGATTCTCCGCAGGTGGCGAGCCGATCGGGGTCACCATCGGCTCCGGCAACCACTGTCCGACGTACTGTTCGCGCCGCACCGCGGCTGAGCGCAGCCGATCCACACAGATACGGCCGACGACCGTGGTGAGCCAGGCCGGCAGGTCCCGGATCTCCGCGCGCGCCGCCTGGTCCAGCCCGGCCAGGCGCAGCCATGCCTCCTGCACGGCGTCCTCGGCGTCGGACTTTGTCCCGGTGAGCCGGTAGCCGACGGCGATCAGCTGTCCGCGCAGCAGCGAGAACTCCTCGGCGAGCAGGTCGAGATCATTCACGGAAGACGCCACGCTTCGAGTGTGCCGCATGGGCTGAAAGACGCCATCAGTGCGTTCGATGCACTGAAAGCGCCACTCACTGCACCCAACGCACCCAAAGCGTCTTTCAGCACCTGCGCGCCGCCGGAGGGTGCGGCACTAGACTCGGGCACCGTGGCAGGGCTGATCCGGGAAAGCGACATCGCGGAGGTCCGTGAGCGAAACCGGATCGACGAGGTCATCGGCGATTACGTCGCGCTACGGCGGGCGGGCGGCGGCGCGCTCAAAGGTTTGTGTCCGTTTCATGACGAGAAGACTCCGTCCTTCAACGTGCGACCCACGCACGGCACCTTCCACTGCTTCGGCTGTGGCGAAGGCGGCGACGTCATCAAGTTCATCATGCAGATCGAGCACCTCGGCTTCGTCGAGTCCGTCGAGCGGCTCGCCGACCGGGTCGGGTTCACCCTCACCTACACCGGCGGCGGCACCAGCGTGCAGCGCGACCGGGGCACC
Organism: Haloechinothrix sp.; assembly: GCA_050701115.1. Taxonomy (GTDB): domain Bacteria; phylum Actinomycetota; class Actinomycetes; order Mycobacteriales; family Pseudonocardiaceae; genus JBOHER01. The sequence goes on from JBOHER010000041.1 coordinate 8,993, forward strand.
CGGACCCGGCTGATCGAGGCGCATCGGGCCGCGCAGGAGTTCTATGCCGAGCAGTTGATGAGCCCGGGTGCCCGGCTCGCGCGCGACTTCCTCAACGAGCGCGGATTCGATCAGGTGGCGGCTAAGAAGTTCGGTTGTGGTTACGCGCCCGCCGGCTGGGATCAGCTCACCAAGCACCTGTTGAGCAAGGGATTCGAGATCGGCGAGCTGTACAAGGCGCAGGTGGCCAAGGAAGGCAGCAAGGGCAAGCCGATCGACCGGTTCCACCGTCGCCTGCTGTGGCCGATCAGGGATCTCGGCGGCGATGTGGTCGGGTTCGGTGCCCGCCGCCTGTTCACCGACGACCCGATCCAGGCCAAGTATCTCAACACCAGCGAAAGCCCGATCTACAAGAAGTCGCAGGTGCTCTTCGGGCTGGATCTGGCCAAGCGGGAGATCGCCAAGCGGCACCAGGTGGTGGTGGTCGAGGGCTATACCGACGTGATGGCGATGCATGCCGCGGGGGTGCCCACCGCGGTGGCCTCATCGGGTACCGCGTTCGGCAGCGATCATATGACCGTGCTGCGGCGGCTGATGATGGACGACGACGCCTTCCGCGGCGAAGTGATCTTCACCTTCGACGGTGACGAAGCCGGCCAGAAAGCCGCCCTCAAAGCCTTCGAGGGCGATCAGACCTTCGCCGGGCAGACCTACATCGCGGTCGCCCCCGACGGAATGGACCCATGTGAGCTGCGGCTCGCCAAGGGTGATGCCGCGGTGCGCGACCTGGTCGCTCGCCGTACTCCGCTGTTCGAGTTCGCCATCCGCAGCATGCTGCGGACCTATGACCTGGACTCGGTCGACGGGCAGGTCGCCGCGTTGCAGCGGACGGTTCCGCTGGTGGCCCAGATCAAGGATGAGTCCAAAAGGGACGGTTACGCGGTCAAGCTGGCGTTCTGGACAGGGTGGCAGGACGAGGCGATGGTGGTTCGGCGGGTGCGGGAGACGGCGGGTACCGCGACCAGGGCGGCGATACGGCGTGCGCCTGCGCAGCGCAACGGTGCCGCCGCTGCTGGAGATGACCTTCCCCGACCGGCACCTGGCGATCCGCGGTTGAGTGCGCAGCGGGAGGCGCTCAAGGCCGGCCTGCAGGAACCTGCGCTGGCGGGGCCAGCATACGACGCGCTTCCCGATGAGGCGTTCACGCATCCCGCCTACATCGCGATCCATCGCGCCGTGCTCGCCGCAGGTGGCGCGGCTTCCGGGCTCACCGGTTCTGCGCTGCTGGACGCCGCATCGCAGCACGCTCCTCAGGGGACCGTCCACACCGTGCTGTCCGAACTCGCTGTGGAACCGCTGCACGCCAAGGGGGAGGTCGACGCCCGATACGTCTCCGTCGTGCTCTCCGCGGTTCAGGAGAATCTCGTCGGCAGGCAGATAGCTGAGGTTAAGTCGAGGCTTCAGCGGGTATCTCCGGTTGAGGCTGCGGACGAGTATCGCGCGTTGTTCGGCGACCTCGTCGCGCTCGAGCAGTACCGCAAGGCGCTCCGTGAGCAGGCCGTCGGAGGAATGGCGTGATGCGCTGGTTACAGCGACAGCTCGATGATCGGGTACCTGACGGGTTCACCGGAGTGCTCGGGCAGGACGAGCATGTGCTGGCAAGCGCGGAGGCCGATGGCCGAGCGCTCGTCGCGACATCCCTCGGCCTCTGGGTTCCGGAGAGTGACGGTTTCCGGCGAATCAGCTGGCACTTGATCAGCAAAGCGGGCTGGAGTGACGGACAACTTTCGATTGTCGAAGCCGACGAAACCGGTCGAGCGGGTGACGCCGTGCTGATCTCCGACCGGCGGGCAACGCGGCTTGTGCTTACCCGGCCCGGAAAGCTGCCCAAGATCGTGCGTGAACGGGTGAATTCGTCGATCCGCTCCAGCTACCGCAAGGAACTTCCTGGCGGGGGAGCGTGGTTCGTGCAGCGCAAAGTACCTGGCCTGGGCAGGATCGTGCTCCAGGCGCGGGCCGACCAGGGCGTCGATTCAGCGATCGTCGCCGCCATCGCCGAGGAGGCCGCCGCGAAACTCAGGAGGTGACAATGTGGGATCCAGACACCTACCTGGGGTATGAGCATCTGCGCGCGCGACCCTTCTACGACCTGATCGCGCGAGTTGACGCGCTGTCGCCGCGTCGGGTGGTGGATCTAGGGTGCGGCCCGGGCAACCTGACGATCGTCCTGGCCAGAAAGTGGCCCTCGGCTGTGCTGGAAGCGATCGATGCCTCGCCGGAGATGATCGCGGCGGCCAAGGGACGGGGGATTGATGCCCGGCTCGCCGATGTGGCCGAGTGGACACCGCGCCAGGACACCGATGTGGTGGTGTGCAACGCGGTGCTGCAGTGGGTGCCCGAACACCAGCAGCTGATGCGGCAGTGGGTCGCGCAGCTCGGCCGGGGTGCGTGGATCGCGGTCCAGATGCCCGGCAATTTCGCACAGCCGTCGCACACACTCGCACGCGAGTTGGCGGCCGAGTCGACCTGGCGCTCGGCTCTTGGCGATGTAATCCCGAGCGATGGCGACGCTGTGGGTGACCCGGTGAGCTACGCGACGGCGTTGTCAGCGGGCTGCGCGGTCGACGTCTGGGAAACGACCTACGTGCAACGTCTGCTCGGGCAGGATCCCGTGCTGGAATGGATCACCGGAACCACCTTGCGGCCGATCAGGGCGGCGCTGGACGATAAGGCCTGGGATCAGTTCCGCGCTGAGCTCGCTCCACGACTGCGGCGGGCCTATCCGCGCCAGCCGGACCGCGTGACCTGGTTTCCGTTCCGGCGAATCTTCGCCGTCGCTCGGGTGCGGTGAAGGGCCTACCGGTGGCCGTCCTGGGAGGCGTGCGTGGGCCTTCTGGTGAACGGCACTCGCTCGCCGACCTTTTCGCCCACCTTGGCGCGCGCGATACCAGCGGCACCCTGCACCGCAGGATGGTCGACGACCTTGCGGTATGTCCGCACGATCTGCTCATAGCGGCTGCGTCCGGCCCGGGACCCCAGTACGTACCCCACAGCGGCACCAAGCAGAAACGTCATCATCAGGTTGCCCTCCTCATCGGTGAACAGCTCAATAGACCATTGTCCCTCAGATCCGGGTCGCCGTGTTGACGACCACAGGACGTGTTGACGACCACAGGGAGGGGGCGCGAGGCCGTTCGGCCGCATGCGTTAGAGTCTTCTCTCGTTGGGACGCGCGATGGCGCGGATCGCATTCCCCTGTAGCTCAATTGGCAGAGCATTCGGCTGTTAACCGAAGGGTTGTTGGTTCGAGTCCAACCGGGGGAGCAAAACCCCAGGCCAGAGGCCTGGGGATTCGTTGTTTCCGGGGTGTGACAGGGCCGAGGGGCCAGAAACCACCACTTTCGTCATTCGGTCGATGCTGAGCGTGTAACACCGCGGTCCAGCGGCGCGAGCAATCCATAAGACGGCATGCAGGGCAGACGCGGGTGAGGAGGAACCGTCATGACCGAGCAAGAGTCACTCAGCTTCATCAACCCCGCGCAGATGCGCGTCTGGAACGACTCGGTGGAAGGCGCCAAGGTCAATGACGCTGACGCGGTGGAGCACAGCCCGGAGGCCCTGGAGATCTTGACAGCCTGCGGCGCGAATGCGTGGCGCAGGTACGTCGCTGAACACCGGGGCGAGTAGCAACCCGGCCAAGATCCAGTACGACGGCGACCTGTTCGACGCAGCGCACCAGCGGCTGCGTAAGGTTGACGCGCTGGGGCCGGTAGCTCAGTTGGTTAGAGCAGGGGACTCATAATCCCTTGGCCGTGGGTTCGAGTCCCACCCGGCCCACTAGAAGGTAAATCGAAAGGACTAGATCCCGCGCAGCGCTTGAACAGCAAGGGACTGGACACCACGGTGTCATCATCGGCGTACGGTGCGTTTCATGACCTCGATCGACGCCGAAACCCGGGAAATCGATGACTTGCGCGAGCGTCTGCCCGACTGGAAGCGCCACCTCAAGGCCGCCAACAAGGCCCCGGAGACGATCAAGTCCTACCTTGGCGTGGCCGAGGAGTTCGTCGCCTTCCTCCTCGGCGAAGGGATGCCGACCCGGGCCGCTGCCATCCGGCGCGAGCACGTGGAGCACTACCTCGCGAATCTTGCCGAGCGGCCGAACAAGCGCACCGGGAAGAAGATCAGCGAGGCTCACGTCGCCAAGCACTACCGCAGTTTGATGAAGCCGCCGCAGGTGAACGAGCAGCCCGTGCCGATTCTCACCGACGACCAGCTACGCGCGCTGCTGGCTGCGTGTAAGAACAACACGGGCGGCAGCAAGGAAGAGGCGCTGTTCGCCACTCGGCGCGATGAGGCGATCGTGCGGCTATTCACGGACACAGGCGCGCGAATTGGCGAGCTTGCTCCGCTGACGCTGGGCGACCTCGATTTCGACCTCGACGTCGCGCATGTCTTCGGCAAGGGCCGTCGTCGTCGGGCAGCCCCGTTCGGGCCAAAGACGGGCGAGGCGCTACGCCGGTACCTGCGCGCACGGGCACGCCACGCACAGGGCGGCAGGCTCGATCCGGCCGACGAGGAGGAGCGCAAGGACCGGCCCGCGGTGGATCGGTCGCAAGGGACCGTTGACCGAGTACGGCATCCGGCAGGTTCTCAACCGGCGCGCTGACGATGCGGGAGTACCGCACATGTTCCGGCTCACGTTCGCGCACCGCTGGCTCGCGGAGGGCGGCCAGGAACAGGACCCGATGCGGCTCGCCGGATGGCGCTCGCGCGAAATGATCGGCCGCTACGGCGCGTCGGCGTGCTACATCCTGCGCGAACGGGTCGAGTTTGCCGGGTCGTGGTGGATCTCCGACGACCGCGAAGCCCTGCGCTACGCGAAGTTCCAAGGCATCACGGCCCGCGAGACAATCGACCTCATGAGTACCGCCGTCGTCAACGGCGACGTCGCCGCCCGAAAGGCGTCCGACCTGATGCAGGGATGCGTGACCAGGGCCGATACCTCCGGCTGCCGTCGTCGCCGGCAGACCTCCGCTGACCTCGACCGGATCGATGGTGTCGGTGCTGGGGCATACCATCGCGAGTATCGAGCTCAGTTGTGCCCTCGACCTTTGTGCGCTCGTGGAGGCTAGCGATGACGGGCATCTGGTCGGAAAGTGACGGGCGATGGCGTGCGCTCTCGCCGGTCGGTTTTGCGCAAGAGGAAGAGCTGCACGACCTGATCGAGCGTAGCCCGGACATGCTTCCGTTGGCCGGCTCGCCGCCGCTGGTGGTGCTTGGCCGGGAGGTTCGATGTGGAAGCGGCTACGCGGACTTGATCGGTGTCGAGGCTGACACCGGAACGCCGGTTGTCATCGAGATCAAGCTCGCGTCGAACACCGACCGCCGCGAGGTCCTGACGCAGGTGCTCGGCTATGCGGCGTACCTGCGTCGGCTCGACGCAACGGGTTTCGAAGCACTGGTGTCCGCCCACCTGGTCAAAGCGCACGCGGCCTCGGTGCAGGCTGCCGTGTCCGCAGCCGTCGAGCTGCCCGACTTCGACGGCTCAGCCTTCGCCGCCGGGCTGAAGGCGGCGCTGGATGAGGGCCGCCTGCGATGCGTGATCGTGATCGACACGGCACCGCGTGATCTGGTTGAGCTGGTCGGTTACCTGCAGGACGTCAGCAACGACCGGCTCAATCTCGACCTCGTCACCGTCAAGGCGTACGAGGTCGGCGGCCGGCGGGTTCTCGTGCCTCAGCTGGTGGAGCCAGATCGCACGCCGGAGCCTCAGTTGGCTCGGGCAACGGCCTCCGGTCCGACGGTCACCGCGGGTGCGCAGGCGTTCGAAGATTCGATCCCTCAAGCAGCCACCGACCAGCGCGACATGCTCGAGCGTTTGCACGCCTGGGCGTTACAGCTCGAACATGACGGACTGGCCACCCTGTACACGGCCGCGGGAAAGGGCCGCTGGGTGCTCCGAGTCGAGATTCCAGGGCAGCCGCGCGGCCTCGTCACCGTCAGGAATGACAACGGCGCGTCGATCTCGCCGTACCGCACGGTGTTTGAGCAGGAGGCGCCTCGGACGCTTCAACTGCTCGATGAGCGCTTCCCGAGCCAGATCAAGCAGGGGAACTACTTCCGGGCGGACGACTACGACGAGGTGCTCAACCTGCTCCGCGCCGCCTATATCGAGGCGGCCCGCGGCGGCGCTCAAGCTCGTTGACTCGCGGCGCGTAGCATCCTCGCCATGTCCGACGTCGTCGCGTTTGTGCCCAAGACCGGGCGGGCCCTCTCCCCTCGGGCGCGGGGGATCTGAGGGGTGCGGGCAGGACACAGCTGGACCCCTTTCAGATCCCTGTGCAGCTAGCCCCGTTTTCCGCAGCGTTTGAGGTCAGGGCTTGATCATCGGTTTGGCCCGGGTCGCACCGTCATGCCGGGATGAGCTGGGGTTTCGCTGCGGTGTGGGTGTGTGGTCTTGTGCGGGGGGAG
>JBOHER010000042.1:0-4235 GCA_050701115.1 Haloechinothrix sp.
GAGTTGCTGCACCTCGGCGGGCGGAGCTTGCCGCACGCGGTGCTGATGATGATCCCCGAGGCGTGGGAGAACCACGCCACGATGGATTCGGAGCGCCGGGTGTTCTACCAGTTCCACGCGAGCCTGATCGAGCCATGGGACGGCCCTGCCTGCGTGACGTTCACCGACGGGACGCTCGTGGGTGCGGTCCTCGACCGGAACGGCTTGCGCCCGGCCCGCTGGTGGCGCACCGCCGACGACCGGGTCGTGCTCGCGAGTGAGGCAGGCGTGCTCGACGTCGCGCCGGACCAGGTCGTCGCCAAGGGCAGGCTCAAGCCCGGCCGGATGTTCCTGGTCGACACGGGGCAAGGACGAATCGTCGGTGACGACGAGTTGAAGGCCGAACTGGCCAAGGACCATCCCTACGCCGATTGGATACACGCAGGCCTGCTCCAGCTCGCTGATCTACCTGACCGCGACCACATCGTGCAGAGCCACGACTCGGTGTTGCGCCGCCAGTTGGCGTTCGGCTACACGGAAGAAGAACTCAAGATCCTGCTCGGGCCGATGTCTTGCACCGGAGCGGAGCCGGTCGGATCCATGGGCAGCGATACCCCCCCTGCCGTGATGTCCAAGCGTCCGCGCCTGCTCTACGACTACTTCACCCAGCAGTTCGCTCAAGTCACCAACCCACCATTGGACGCGATCCGCGAAGAGCTTGTCACGTCGATGGCCAGGATCATGGGGCCAGAGCAGAACTTGCTCACCCCCGGCCCGGCATCCTGCAGACATATCCAGCTGCCCTACCCGGTCATCGACAACGACGAACTGGCCAAGCTGATCCACGTCAACGACGACGGCGACCTGCCCGGCTTCGCCTGCAGCGTCCTGTCCGGACTGTACGAAGTGGACGGAAAAGCCGATGGGCTGGCGGACGCCGTCGAGCGAGTTCGCCGGGAGGCTTCCGTGGCGATCGCTTCGGGGGCGCGAATTCTGGTCCTCTCCGATCGTGACTCCGACCATCGGCTCGCGCCGATTCCGTCGTTGCTACTCGTCTCCGCCGTGCACCACCATCTGGTGCGCACCAAGGAGCGGCTGCGGGTCGCTTTGGTAGTGGAAACCGGCGACGCCCGAGAGGTGCACCACATCGCGTTGCTGCTCGGCTACGGTGCCGCAGCGGTGAACCCGTACCTGGCCTTCGAGTCCATTGAGGACATGATTCGAACCGGTGCCATCACAGGTATCGAGCCGGTCAGGGCGATCCGCAACTATGTGACCGCCCTGGTCAAGGGCACTCAGAAGATCATGTCGAAGATGGGCATCTCCACCGTAGGTGCCTACACCGCGGCTCAGGTCTTCGAAGCCTTCGGTCTCAGCCAGGATCTGCTGGACGAGTACTTCACCGGAACGGTGTCCAAGCTGGGCGGTGTGCACCTGAAGGTGCTCGCCGAGGAAACCGCGATCCGGCATCGGATGGCCTATCCTGACAACCCGTCCGATCGAGCGCACCGTGGGCTCGAATCCGGTGGAGAGTACGCCTTCCGGCGCGAGGGCGAACTGCACCTGTTCACCCCGGAGACCGTGTTTCTGCTGCAGCACGCGAGCAAGACCGGACGTGAGCAGGCCTACCGGGCTTACACCGAGGAAGTGCGCCGCCTCGAACGTGCGGGAGGCACGCTGCGCGGGCTGTTCACACTGAGCAGCGGCAGGGAACCGATCTCGGTCGACGAGGTGGAGTCCATCGAGTCGATCTGCACCCGGTTCAACACCGGCGGCATGTCCTACGGCGCCATATCCGCCGAATCACACGAGACGCTCGCGATCGCGATGAACCGGATCGGTGGACGCTCCAACTGCGGCGAGGGCGGCGAGGACACCGACCGGCTCTACGATCCCGAGCGGCGCAGCACCATCAAGCAGGTCGCCAGCGGCCGGTTCGGCGTGACCAGCGAGTACCTGGTCAACGGCACGGATATCCAGATCAAGATGGCTCAGGGTGCCAAACCCGGCGAGGGTGGCCAGTTGCCGCCCAACAAGGTGTGGCCATGGATCGCCCGCACCCGTCATTCCACCCCGGGCGTGGGACTGATCTCGCCACCCCCGCACCACGACATCTACTCCATCGAGGATCTCGCCCAGCTCATCCACGATCTGAAGCACGCCAACGAATTCGCGCGCATCCACGTCAAGCTGGTCAGCGAACTCGGAGTCGGCACGGTCGCCGCAGGTGTTTCCAAGGCGCACGCCGATGTCGTGCTGATCTCCGGGCACGACGGCGGCACCGGCGCCGCACCGCTGAACTCGCTCAAACACGCGGGCACACCGTGGGAGATCGGCTTGGCCGAAACGCAGCAGACGTTGCTGCTCAACGGCCTGCGCGACCGCATCACGGTGCAGGCGGACGGAGGGTTCAAGACCGGGCGCGACGTGGTGGTCGCCGCGCTGCTCGGCGCCGAGGAGTACGGATTCGCCACTGCTCCGCTGGTGGTCGAAGGCTGCATCATGATGCGGGTGTGCCACCTCGACACCTGCCCGGTGGGTGTCGCGACGCAGAACCCCGAGCTGCGCAAGCTCTACCGCGGTCAGGTTGAGCACGTGGTCAACTTCTTCCGTTTCGTCGCACAGGAAGTGCGGGAGATCCTCGCATTACTTGGCTTTCACAGCTTGGACGAGGCGATCGGGCACGCCGACGTGCTCGGCGTCGACGATGCCGTCGAGCACTGGAAGGCCAGCGGAATGGACCTCACGCCGATCTTCGACGTGCCCACCGAGAGCCGCTACGGCGGGGCGCGGCGAAAGGTGCGCGAGCAGGACCACGGACTGGACCGCGCGCTGGACCGCACCCTGATCCAGCTTGCCGAAGCAGCCCTCGAGGACGCGCTACCACTCCGTCTCGAGCTACCGGTGCGCAACGTCAATCGCACCGTGGGCACGCTGCTCGGCGCCGAGATCACCCGCCGCTACGGCGGGGACGGCCTGCCCGATGACACCATCCGCATCACATTGACCGGCTCGGCAGGTCAATCGCTCGGTGCGTTCCTGCCGCATGGGGTGACCATCGACCTGATCGGCGATGCCAACGACTACGTGGGCAAGAGCCTTTCCGGTGGGCGCATCATCGTCCGGCCCCATCCGGAGGCGGGCTTCGCAGGGAACCGGGCGGGTGCGCAGGTGATCGCGGGCAATGTCATCGCCTACGGCGCAACCAGCGGCGAGATCTTCCTGCGCGGCTATGTCGGGGAACGGTTCTGCGTGCGCAATTCCGGCGCGCTCGTGGTCGCCGAGGGCGTCGGTGATCACGCCTTCGAATACATGACCGGCGGTCGCGCCGTCGTGCTCGGACCCTGCGGCCGCAACCTGGCGGCAGGCATGTCGGGCGGGGTCGGCTACGTGCTCGATCTGGATACCGACCAGGTCAATGACGAGATGGTCGACCTGCAGACGCCGACAGTGGAGGACCTGTCCTGGCTCAAGGACACCATTTCGCGGCATCAGGAGCTGACCGGATCCACGATGGCTGCCTCGCTGCTCGGGGACTGGACCCGGCGATCGGCGGCCTTCACCAAGGTCATGCCGCGTGACTACCAGCGGGTGATGGAAGCCGCCCGGGTGGCACGGGCCGAAGGCAAGGACGTGGACGGGGCGATCATGGAGGCTGCTCGTGGCTGACCCGACCGGTTTCCTCCGCTACGCCCGTTCCGACACCCCGAAGCGTCCCATCGCCGATCGGCTCGCCGACTGGCACGAGGTCTATGTCGACCAGGATCCCGAGGAGCGCAACGCCCAGGTGCGTGAACAGGCCACTCGGTGCATGGATTGCGGGATCCCGTTCTGCCACTCCGGCACCGCGGGGTGCCCGCTGGGTAATCTGATCCCGGAGTGGAACGACCTGGCTCGCCGGGACGACTGGGAACTGGCCGCCGAACGATTGCACGCGACCAACAACTTTCCCGAGTTCACCGGCATGCTGTGCCCGGCACCATGCGAGGCCGGTTGCGTGCTCGCGATAAACCCCGAGGCCGGTGGGCCGGTCACCATCAAACGAATCGAGCAGGCCATCGCCGACAATGCCTGGGAGCGCGGCTACGCGCGCGCGGAGTTCGCTGAGACCTCCACCGGTCACCGGGTAGCTGTCGTCGGGTCGGGTCCCGGTGGGCTTGCCGCCGCCCAGCAGCTCACCCGCGCCGGGCACGAGGTCACGGTGTTCGAGCGCGACGACCGGCTCGGCGGCCTGCTCCGCTACGGGATTCCCGAGT
>JBOHER010000043.1:0-7638 GCA_050701115.1 Haloechinothrix sp.
CTGCACACGCGCCCTGACAGACCCGACCCGGCCGACCCTGCGAACCCCGACTCCCTCCTGAAGGAGGGATCCCTCTTCCGCATGGAGACCTCATGGCTAACAGCAAACCCCGTCCGGCTCGCGGTGATCCGCTGCGCGACGCGCGGCGCCTGACCGCGCGCGACCGGCAGATCCTGGCCTGGCTGGCCGAGCACTACGTGCTGAGCACCGAGCAGATCGCCCGCGCCCTGTTCACCTCCCACCGGTACGCGCAACGACGCCTCGCGCTGCTGCACCGCATCGGCGCGACCTGTCGGTTCGCGTTCGCCCGCACCCCCGAAAGCGGCCCCGGCGCGGGCTCCTACCGGCACACTCTCGGCTCCCTCGGCGTGCTGCTGTACCCCACCCCGTACACCGACCCCGACAACCCCGCCGCCCGGCCACCCAAGACCCTCCTCGAACGCCGCGCCCGCATCATGCGCAGCCCCCGCCTGGATCACCTGCTCGGCGTCAACAGCTTCTTCACCGACCTGCACGCCGCCACCCGCCGCCGGCCCGGGCGGCGGCTGGCGCGCTGGTGGTCCGAACAACACGCCACCAACGTTTTCGCCGCCTACCCCGGCGCGCGGATCCGCCCCGACGGGCACGGCGTGTGGACCACCGGCGGCGCGACGGTCGGGTTCTTCCTCGAACACGACCAAGGCACCGAGCACCTCGCACGTGTCCTGGGCAAACTAGCCGGCTACGAACGGCTCGCCGTCGACGGGCCGCGCTACCCCGTGCTGTTCCGGCTGCCCGGCCCCCGCCGCGAAACCCACCTCCTGCAGGCCCTCGCCGGCGCCAGACTGCCCATGCCCGTGGCCACCTCCGTCCACCACACAGACCCCGCCGGGCGCGTCTGGGCGCTGCCCGACGCGCCGGGCGGCAGGGCGGCGCTGCACGAACTGCCCAGCGACCACGGACCCGACATCGCACTCAACCCGGCCAGGTTCGGCGGCGACCCCGACGACGCCGCGCCACCATGTGACGGCCAGCGATAGTTGACACTTCCCAGCACAACTTGACACTCGGCTACCCGACTCATGGTCTTGACCTTGGTCTGCCCTCCTTACGGGGCCGAAGAGACGGCGACGATCAACATGGAGAGCCTCGCGGGTTCTTCAGGTGGTTCGTGCTGATCGCGGTCGCGGCTTCTGGTAGCAAAGTGCCGCCGGCCATCGCCGCGCTCAGTGGTGGCCGACACCCCTGCGGCATCGGCGATCCGAAGGTCGTCTCGGCCGCTGGTGGACAGTTCAGCTCAGGGCTTGCCTGAGAATGGCGACCTCGCTCTCCTTCGGGGGTCCAGCGCTGCCAGAGTGCCATTCGACGATGAGACGCTGGCCGGGCGACAGTTCGTAGATGCGCACAGCGCGGCTGGCTACAACAGACCCGTAGTCGCGTCCACCGGCGCCCAGCATCTCGACCAATGGGAGGTCGAAGGTCGTGGCGAGATCGTTCCATGCTCGCCCGAAGGCAAACACGTCGTGGACAGGCAACTCCACGATGGGCTGCCACACGAACTCGTCAACAACGTTCGGCGGGGGATGCATGGGCGCAGTGGCTGTTGTCAAGTGCCACGGATATGCCTCGAAGATCAGCATGTCGTCGTATGTCGCCGCGCTGTCCTGCAGCCAGCGACACGTGAACGCCAGCCGTGCCCGGGAGTAGAGGTTAGGACCCACCTCGTCGATCCAGGGCGCACGAAGGTAGGGCCCGCTCCTGGCCCAAGCGCTGTAGCAGCCGGCCTGGCGAATCTCGTCGGCGAAGATGCCATCTCGGGCCTGGAACTGCGGATAGTACTGACCGGGGTGAAGACCCAGAATCACGAGACGGGGCGGTGCCGCCTGGCTTTGAAGGTCGCCGATATACGGCTCGGGGAAGCCGTCACGCCTGACCTGGCCGAGGCCGTCACCGTCATACGAGGCGAACCATCGTGGCAGTGGCTCTGGCATGGGATCTTCCCCCGAAAGCCAGGCATCAACGTGTTCATCCCAGAACGCCGCCACCCGCGCGCGTGCCGAAGTCATGCCCGAGAGGGTAGTGACTTGCGACAGTCCCAGGTGGCGACGCGTCGCCACGCCCGCCTCGACTGAGCTGCCCGGCCCCCAGCGCGCAGCGGGCTGTTCACGCCACCCACAGGGCCAGCCGGTGCCGTGCCCAAATATCGGGTTGCCGTCGAGCGCAGCGGCTGGGCAACATGGATCACCGTGGGAGCAAATGAGCCCGAAGAGGACTGGTCCGTCGCGGATCTGGAGGTCCTGCTGAGCGTCGCTAAGATCAATCTCGACGAGTCGACGCGCTGCCATCAGACTGGCTCTCCGCGCGCCGCGCTGGTGATGCTTGCCGGTGCGCTTGAAGCAGTGCTGCTCGGAAGTGTGATCGCCTACGAGGACGAGTGGCGCGCGGCCGGGCACCAACTGAAACGGCCTGCCAGCCGGGCGACGCTGCGGGACCTCACCACGCTCGCACGCGACGCGGGGTGGCTCACCCAGCCCGTAACGGACGAGGCTATCCGGATCCTCAACGCAGCCCGCAACATGGCCGCGCACCCAGGCGCGTACGTGCGCCGAATGCGACAGGTTGCGGACTTCGACTTGGGCGACCCCGCAGGCTACGAGGTCACGTACCACATCGTGGTGCGGACCTGCCAGGAACTCTTCGCCACGCTCGGCCGGATTTCACCTGCTGGCCCCACGGGATCCGACGGACAGTAGAACGGCACCTCCTCCAAAGGTGAGGGCGTGGAACCCACAAGGACCATGGCGTCACGCGGCACCGACCTGGTTATCTCACTGCGTGACCAGTACTTCGGGCGAGGCGGAAGTCCACAAAGCCATCCAGCCTGTCTACCCCTTCAACACCCCCGGCGAGACGATAGTGCTCTTTCAGGGTCCGTTGGGCGGCATTCTCGCCGCAGATGTGCCTGGTGTTGTTGAGCTTCGCTGCTCACCTGAAATCGATCTTGTGTGGCGCATCGGCCAAGAGCGACTGATGCCCCAGGTGCTCAACCGCTTCAACCGCGAAGATGGCGTGGACCTGCGCCTTGACCTACCTGAGGGTGAGCAAGTCGCGCTCGGCCATTTGCGTGATTCGACCTTCGACGGCACTGCTACGCGAGTGCGAGGGTGGCTCAATCAGCTGAACATCGGCTCAGCCACCACGCCACTTGACAGAGTGGTGGTTCACTGGCTGAACCTGCCACGCCTCGCGAGTCCGCACTGGATTGAAAGCGACGGGACCCAGTGGTCCGGACGTTGGGAAGCCGATGTCAGCGGCTGGAAGCTCACCCTCGACCGCAGGAAGGACCACCGCGACGTATGGCATGCGATCCGCGACGACCAAAGCGCCGCCATGACGCACGTCATGGAGATCCGCCGTGCGGACGGTCAACCGTTCGCCGTGGCCGACGTCGAGCCGATCCATAACGCTCTCCAGTTTGGAATGTCGTTCGCGCTCGGGCGCTGGGTCCCACCAGCGTTGCCGGTCGGCTTCGACACGCGAGGACAAAGGGCATGGGGCCACTGGCTCCCTTGTTCTGCGAGCAAGGAGCCAACCACGGGCTAGCGTGGTGGCACTACCAGCGCGATGAAGATCTACGCGACTACCTGACAAGGCTCATCCCGGCATTCGCGGACCCGGATCGCTCCAACACAGCCCGCATGCTCATGGCGACGGCCGTGCTGGTCAACCGGACGGGCTTCGTCGAACAGCGGATCATGACCGCCTTCTCAGCGATCGAGCACCTGGCCTGGGTCAGATTCGTACTCGAAGGCGGCACGTCGAAGCGGCAGTACGAAGAGGAGCTTCGTGGTGCCGGCAACCGCCTGAAGCGCCTACTGCAAGATGCCCACATTCCGATCGACATCGACCCACAGGTCCACCCGGCGCTGGCTCAGTTCGCCGCGGACAAAGCCAGCGGCGGGGCACCCCTCGACGGCCCGACCGCCGTCGCATACGTGCGCAACAGGTTGGTTCACCCAGACGCGCGAAGGGATGACATCTACCGCCGCAGACCGATGCTCTCCGAGTCGTGGCTTCTCACCCGCCACTACCTCGTGCTGCTGCTCCTGCACTGGATCGGCTACACAGGTCTCTATCAGAAAGTGCTGGGACCCGGAGGGTGGGCCGGCGAGGTCGAACCCGTTCCATGGGTCTAAACGCCCAAACCAGTCAGGAGCCAAGGCATGGAGGTGAGGCCGCGGCGGGCGAAGGCCCACATGGGTAGGCGCCGCGACCAGCGAGTGATTCGCGCGGCGCCCACTTCTGATGCCGCTATAGGTTGTCAATCCGCCGGGACAGGTCGTCGGCGGAATCGTCGAGCCGGGGGCGAAGCGTGGCGTAGTGGCCGTACCCGGTGGTGATGAACGGCCACCTGGAGTGGAGATAGGCGGGCAGGCCGCCGCCGGGTTTGGGCTTGTTCGGGTCGGGCCGCAGCAGCGGCGCCGAGCGGGGCTCGCCGTGGGTGACGCGGGTCCAGACCCAGACCGATGCGAGCAGGCGTTTGCGGTCTGCCCAATCGATGTGCAGGGATGCCTTGCCGTTGACCGGCTTGCCGACCAGGTCGCCGGTCAGCTCGTGCCACTGGTGGGGTGTGATCGACCAGGCGGCCATCGCCTGGCGGCGTCTGCCGTAGTCGACGAGGCTGGCGGAGGTGTCCATCATGTGGGCGACTGCGTCGAGTGCGGCGTGGAACGCGCTCAGTCGGGACTGCTGGCGAAGCTGGGTGGTGATGGTGATGACGGCGTGGCGGGACATTCCCCAGGACAGGCCGAGCAGCGGCCCGGCCCGGCGGACGCTTCCGCCGGCGCAGATGCGGGCCAGCAGCACGGTGACGGCGCGACGCAGGAACCGCTCTGGCAGGTCGGTGAACGCGGCGAAGTACTCGTGGTACCACTCGGCCGGCAGGTACTGCGGGATGTGCTGCGGGCCAAAGCGCACAGGTCGCGCCGGCGGATGGGTTCGGCGGGGTTGCACCCCGGTGCGTTCGATCACATGCTGGGCGCCGACGTCGGGGCCGACGGCTTCTTGCAGCCCGGGCGAGCAGTAGCCGTCACCGGCCAGGAACCTGCGGATCCATCCCCGAGTAAACGGGGCGGCGTCGATGAGCGGGCGCAGAAGGTGGCGCACGGTGTCTGGGTCACCGCCGGCGAGGACACGGTCCGCGGCGGCGAGTAACGCCGCGGACGGCTCGGGGTGCAGGGGCGGCTTGTCGTAGATGACGATCTCGATCGCGCGGCGGCCCGCGGCGCGAACCGACGCGATGTGCTGGCGCACCTGGCGGACGTGGTGGTCGAGCACGTCGGCGTGCGCGGGGTCGGCGACCAGGTCCCGGCCCGCCGGCCACGACGCCTGAAGCAGGCCGGACAGGATGCGCAGGTCCACGAAGTATCGAGGGGCCGTGGTGGGTTGTGCGACGCTGTCGAACTCGCGCGGGTCCTCGGCGCCGAGCAGGTCGAGGATGCGCTGCTGCAGCCGTAGCAGTTCCCGCAGATCCGGGCCGGGCGGCGGCTCCCCTTCGGGGTTGTCGAGTCGTTGGCCGCACGGCCGGTAGCGCGGTGGCCCGAGGACCGGGATGCGGTTGCGGCACGCGGTGGGGTGGGTGACGGGGTGCGCGGCCAGCGGCAGCAACTGCGGGTTGCCGGGTTCCCGCAGGCCGGACAGGTGTGGCGGAGTAGGCGTTGGTGGGTCGGGCAGGCGAAGACGACGGGTAGGCGCCACAGTTTGCGCCACGCCCCGCCGTGGCGCTGCTGGATGGTGCTGCCGTCGCCGGCCAGGCAGTCGGGGCAGTAGCGAGTGGATCGCGAACACCCAGTTCTCCGCGATGAACAGCCCGTGGACCTGACGCTGCCGGCCCCGGAACTCCGCGCCCAGCGGCGGGTAGCGGCGCGCGAGGCTGGCCAGGGTCAGCGCGGTCACCTCGTTGATGGACAGGCGGGTCGCGGCGGCGAACGTCGCAGCCATGTCGGGGTCGAGGGTGAGGATGCGGCTGAAGGCCACCGTGCTCTGCTTGCGGCTGTTGAGCCCGGTCAGGATTGCCAGGCGGGTCGGGGACAGCTCGAGGCGGTGCGCTAAGCGCAGCACGTAGCCGGGCAGCGACTCGTCCGGCAACGGGTCAAGGCTGCGCGGCAGCGGCTGGACTGTCACGGGGACTCCCGCGCGCTGGTGATTCCCTTGTCGTCGAAGACCTTGTTGCGTGCCCGTCCGCGCTTGCTTCGAGCGCTGGTCGCTGGTCGCGGTGGAACGTCGGGCACCTCACCGGCGGCCTCGTCCCGGCCTGTCGCATCGCCGAGGTTGATGTCGAGGCCGTCGAGCAGCCCGTCGGTGAGGCGCTCGGCGCCGGTGTCGATCGCGTGGCCGCAGCCGTCCTCGATGAGCCGTTCCAGCAGCCCGACGATGCCGCCGGTGCGCCGAAACAGGTACTCGGGCATGGTGCCGGCGGTGAGCATGCCAGGTTCGGCGTGCAGCAGCCGCAGCTGCGCCTCGATCCCGGCGAGGTGGGCCACCCACGCGGCGGTCTCCTGCGGGGTGTCGTAGCGGAACGGGCCGAGCTCGACCAGGTCGAAACGGCGCTGCGTCTGGGTGGCTGCCTCGTCACCGTGGCCCGTGTGGTCGGCGTGGGCGGGGAAGTCCCACCGGCCGCTCGCCGAACGCTGGCCCTCCCGCAGCAGGCCCGACTGTGGGATGCCGACCCCGATCAGCACCAGCGTGACGTGCATGCTCATCAGGCTGCGCAGCAGGTCCAGGGCGTCACGGTCGGCCTCGCGGTGCATCCGTAACCGGCTGACGTCATCGAGTATCAGGACCTTCGTGGCGTGCTCGTAGAGCGAGGTCCGCACCACGGCCACCAACTGCGCCAGGGTCATCTTCCGGTACGGCGCGCCGTAGAAGCCCAGGATCGCCTCGCACACGCTCTTCGGGGTCGCGGTGACCGGGGTCTGCACGTAGGCCACGGTGGCCAGCAGGTCCCGGGTCCCGGGCACCGCGTCGGGGTTGATCTGCCCGTGCAGATCCAGCCACTGGTCCTCGAACGCCGCGGCGACCTCGCAGGCCGTCTCGGTCTTCCCCTGGTACCCACCACCGTTGATCATGAGGCCGGCGCGGGTGGTCGGCTTGTGCTTGAGCGCGTTGTTCTGCAACCGCGACCACATCACCCGTGACACCGCGGCGCTCATCGGGGTCTCCTGGATGGCCAGGTTGGCGTGGGTGGCGGCCCGGTGCAGGTCGTGCAGCATCCTCCCCCGCGGGCTCAACGCGCGGTACTCGCCGGAGGTGAGCCGCGGCGCCGGCATGAAGGCGCGTCGGGTGGTCCGCCAGCGCGCCCACCCGGCGGCGGTCTCCCGGTCGCTGGCCGGCCCAGGCAGCGTAAACGGCGCCACGGTCTGCTCGCCACCGGTGTTCATACGTCCTGGCCCGACGGCGTCTCGCCCTCATCGGGCAGGATCAGCAGGCTCCGGCGACGCAACCCGTCGCCGAGCCGCGGAGGCGGCTGCGGAGGCCCAGTGACGGCCTGTTCTCGACGGCGGCGCCTTTCGGCGTCCACAGCCTCGACGCTGGCGCGTGCCCGATCGGCCCGCCGCAGCGGCACCACCGCGGCGACGTGGTCACCGGTCGCCTGCGCTG
>JBOHER010000044.1:0-4807 GCA_050701115.1 Haloechinothrix sp.
CAAGAATGCGCAGTGCGTTCTGGGTGGTCGTGGCGAGCGGGACATTGCCGAACACCGTGGTCACCCCGAGTAGGTCGACTTCGGCACTACGGGCGGCCAGGGCGATCGCGAAGGCGTCGTCGACGCCCGGGTCGGTGTCGATGATCAGGCTGGTCACCACCTGATCCTCCCACCTTGCTACCGGGGGCCGGCGTGGGCTGGGCTACCGTGAACGGCTATGACGTCAATGTGGGGCTCATCGACCGCGTCCAAGGTGCAGGCGTGGCGGCGAGTCAGGAACGATCCCCGGCAGGCGAAGTTCCTGACCAGGGAATCGTTGCAGTGGGTACTGCGCAATCGTGCCTACACCCCTTGGTACCTGGTGCGGTACTGGCGACTGCTGAAGTTCCGCATCGCCAACCCGCACGTCATCCTGCGCGGCATGGTCTTCCTCGGCAAGGACGTCGAGATTCACGCCCGGGCGGGCTACGGGCGGCTGGAGATCGGCCGCTGGGTGCACATCGGCGACGGCAACGCGATCCGCTGTCACGAGGGATCGTTGCGGATCGGCGACAAAGCCGTCTTCGGGCGGCAGAACGTGGTCAACTGCTACCTGGACATCGAGTTCGGCGACGCCGCACTGGTCGCCGACTGGGTCTACATCTGCGACTTCGATCACGTCACCAGCGATCTGCACATCCCGATCAAGGACCAGGGCATCGTCAAGGCGCCGGTGCGGATCGGCCCGGACACCTGGATCTGCACCAAGGTGACCATCACCAAGGGCACCAGGATCGGACGCGGCTGCGTGATCGGCGCGCACGCTGTGGTCAAGGGCGACGTCCCGGATTACGCCGTCGCCGCAGGCATCCCGGCCAAAGTGGTGCGTGACCGCCTAGCCGCCTACGAAGCCGACGCCGCCCGCCGCGAAGCCGTCAAGGACATGGCCCGCAAAGCCAGCGCAGCGCTGCAGAAGACCCTCGGCAAGCAGTAGCGCCCCGCACGAGGGCACCGCGCTAGCCTGTACCGATCAGTTCGGGGGTGAGCGCCCGAGTTCCACATTGTGAGTGAGGTTCACAAGTTTGGGTGTCTTCAAGACCCACAAACCGCCCTCCCAGAGTCGCCAACAGCCCCAAACCCCAAGACCGTTAGCCGGGTTTGCGGTGCTTAGCGATGGCTTGGGCACGGTTTGTGGGTCTTGAAGACACCCATCCCCGCCGGTGTGCTCAGTCGAGCTTGGGCACTGCCGGATACGGTACGAAGGTGCTGGTGTTCTCGTCCACCGTGAGCTGCTTGCCGATCGTGGGGAAGGCGCGCTGCGGGCAAGCCGGGCGTTCGCAGACTTTGCAACCCATACCGATCGGCGTCGCTGCCGAGGTGTCGTCCAGGTCTAGGCCCGCGGAGTACACCAACCTGCGCGCGTGCCGCAGTTCGCAGCCAAGTCCGACGGTGAAGATCTTTCCGGGCTTGCCGTAGCCGCCGATGTTGCGAGACACCGTGCGGGCCACCCAGAAGTAACTCTTCCCGTCCGGCATGCTCGCGACCTGGGTGAGGATCTTGCCTGGGGACGCGAACGCCTCGTAGATGTTCCACAGCGGGCAGGCGCCGCCGACGCGGGAGAAGTGGAAGCCGGCCGCCGCCTGGCGTTTGGACATGTTGCCTGCCCGATCGACCCGCACGAAGGAGAACGGAACGCCACGCAGTTTCGGGCGCTGCAAGGTGGACAGGCGATGGCACACCGTCTCGAACCCGACGCCGAAATGGTCCGCCAGCCGCTCGATGTCGTAGCGATAGTTCTCCGCGGTGGAGTGGAAGGCCGCATAGGGCAGGATCAGCGCGCCCGCGAAGTAGTTCGCCAGGCCGACCCTGGCCAGCGAGCGCGCCGCCTGCCCGGAGAAGGCCCAGGAGTCTGCGAGTTCGTTGATCAGATCGGGGTACTCCAGCAGTGCGATCTGCGATGCCATCCGGAACGCCTGCTGGCCGACCCGCAGGCTGGGCGAAAGGCGCAGCACCCGGGCCTCCGGCTCGTAGCGGTGCTGCTCGCCTGCCGCGTCATTGACGCCATCGGTGGTGACCAGGACGCCGTAGGCGTCGGCCAGCTTGGCGCGCAGCGCGTTGCGCAGATCGCCCCGCCGGAAGTTCATCTCCAGCGACATCCGCTCGGCGCGTTCGTCCAACTCGGCGACGTAGTTCTCGTGCTCGTAGAAGAAGTCCCGCACTTCCTCGTGCGGCAACGGGGCCGCTGCGCTGCCGTGCAGGCCGAGGCCGTTCTCGGTGACCAATGCCGCGGTGTTCTCGATGGCGTCCCGGTAGCGCCGGTGCAGCGTGACGAACGCCTGCGCGATGGCAGGCAGGTTCGTCGCCAGCTCGTTGATCTCACTCGCCGACGCCGCAGTACCGACCGACTCGTCCAATAGCGCCTCCCGCACGTCGGCGACCAGGCGAGCCGTGTCGTTGTTGGCGAAGAACTCGGCATCCACTCCGAAGGCCTGCGTCAGGCGCAGCAGGACCGGAACCGTCAGCGGTCGGGCGTTGTGCTCGATTTGATTCAAGTAGGACGGTGAGATCTCCAACACTCTGGCCAGGTCAGCCTGGTTCATTCGCCGGTTCTCGCGGAGGTGCCGGAGCTTGGCGCCGGCGAAGGTTTTGTCCATGGAAGCCCTCCCTTACCGGAGTTTCTCCGGATTGGCCCGGCCTTCAGCCGTTGTTTAGCCGGTGTTGTGAACCACGACATTCGCAGCCTTCGCAGGATCATATCGATCGTTCGCAGAAATTTACAACTTGGCGAGGTGGCGTGGTTTTGCCTGCGCATGACATGGTCTCGGCAAGCAGGCGGGCAATCGCAACCTTTGCAAACTTCGAGCTTGGCCCTCACCTGCGACTGATCAATCCAAGCTCAACGTTCTAACACTGGAGATCGGATGACCGAGACGACGAACCCGCGTGAGCAGGCCGCTGCCGCGCTCGCCAAGGAGTGGGAGACCAACACCCGCTGGAAGGGCGTGCAGCGCTCCTACACTGCGGAAGAAGTGGTCAAACTGCGCGGCAGCGTGGTGGAGGAGCACACGCTTGCTCGTCGTGGTGCGGAGAAGCTGTGGGACCTGGTCAACACCGAGGACTACATCCACGCGCTGGGCGCGCTGACCGGTAACCAGGCTGTGCAGCAGGTGCGCGCCGGTCTGAAGGCGATCTACCTGTCCGGGTGGCAGGTCGCGGCCGACGCCAACCTGGCCGGTCAGACCTACCCCGATCAGAGCCTCTACCCGGCCAACTCGGTTCCGGCCGTGGTGCGCCGCATCAACAACGCACTGGGTCGCGCCGACCAGATCAACTGGGCCGAGGGCAACACCGACATCGACTGGTACGCGCCGATCGTGGCCGACGCCGAGGCCGGCTTCGGTGGGCCGCTCAACGCGTTCGAGCTGATGAAGGGCATGATCGCCGCCGGTGCCGCCGGTGTGCACTGGGAGGACCAGCTGGCGTCGGAGAAGAAGTGCGGTCACCTCGGTGGCAAGGTGCTCATCCCGACCAAGCAGCACGAGCGCACCCTGAACGCCGCTCGCCTCGCTGCCGACGTGCTGAACGTGCCCTCCGTGGTCATCGCCCGCACCGACGCGCAGGCCGCCACCCTGCTGACCAGCGACGTCGACGAGCGCGACCAGAAGTACACCACCGGTGAGCGCACCGCTGAGGGCTTCTACACCGTGCGCAACGGCATCGAGCCCTGCATCGACCGCGGTCTGGCCTACGCCGAGTACGCCGACCTGCTCTGGATGGAGACCTCCGAGCCCGACCTCGAGGTCGCGCGCAAGTTCGCCGAGGCCATCAAGGCGAAGTACCCCGACCAGCTGCTGTCCTACAACTGCTCGCCTTCCTTCAACTGGAAGAAGCACCTGGACGACGCGACCATCGCGAAGTTCCAGCGTGAGCTCGGCCACATGGGCTACAAGTTCCAGTTCATCACGCTGGCCGGCTTCCACTCGCTCAACTACTCGATGTTCGACCTGGCGCACGGTTACGCCCGCGAGGGCATGACCGCCTACGTCGACCTGCAGGAGCGCGAGTTCGCGTCGGAGGAGCGTGGCTACACCGCCACCAAGCACCAGCGCGAGGTCGGCACCGGCTGGTTCGACCAGGTTGCCACCGCGTTGAACCCGACCAGCTCCACCACCGCGCTGACCGGCTCCACCGAGGAAGCGCAGTTCTGATCGGGTAACTCGTCGACGACGCTCCCCGGTTTCTCCAGCTGGTGCGGGGACGTCGTCGGCGAGTTCTCAGAACCACCATCCATTCCTGGTAAGCGTCCACTTTGGAGGGCGATATGGCGGCCAACCTGAACTACCGAGTCACCGTCTCCGGAACGCAGGGCGACCGGTTCGCCGAGATCCTCAGCCCTGAGGCACTCGAGTTCGTCGCGCGGCTGGACAACGCCTTCGCCGGCCGACGCCGTGAGCTGCTCGATGCGCGCAGGCTGCGCCGGGAGCAGTTGAACTCCGGCGAGGAACAGCTCGACTTCCTGTCCGAGACCGCCGACATTCGTCACGACGAGTCCTGGCGCGTCGCCGGTGCCGCGCCAGGGCTGGCCGACCGCAGGGTGGAGATCACCGGCCCGACCGACCGCAAGATGACGCTCAACGCGCTGAACTCCGGTGCCAAGGTCTGGCTCGCGGACTTCGAGGACGCCACGTCGCCGACCTGGCAGAATGTGGTCTCGGGACAGATCAACCTGTTCGACGCCATCGGTGGCGACATCGACTTCACGGTGCCCTCGCGGACTGGGTCAGGCAAGCGCTACGTCATCGGTGAGGGCCCGGCCACCATTGTGGTC
>JBOHER010000045.1:0-4476 GCA_050701115.1 Haloechinothrix sp.
CCATCACACCCACCCCGGCATCGGGAACCAGGGCGGGTAGGCGCGGGCCGCGCGCCGCCCGGCGGTCCCTGACACACCGTTGCCCGGCGCCGACGCCGACGCGGACGCCGCCGTGCGCCTCCGCAACCCACCCGGCGTATCACGCGGTGGCCTCACGGGAGTTCGTGTCGCCACGGCGATCACAGGGCCGATTCCCGACCCGTGTCCATCCCGCCCGGCATCTCCGCGCGCCGGCCCAACGGTCCCACCGACGACACGGCACCACGATCGCGAAATCTTCATGATCAAACTCCCCTCGTTCCTGGAACGGTCGGCGAACCCCGTCCGGCGCACCCGCGCGCCGCAAAGCAAAAGGGGCTCACCCCCGTTGCCATTCGAGGGGCCGCGCGCAGACACCAACACCGATCACAATCCGGTAACAACCGGTGTAACACCCCCGGTGTGAGGGTGTTACACACATCCATCCCTGACCTGGTGAGAGCCTGTTTCCGCAGGTCAGCGGCGGTTACACACACCCGAGTGGCGCGCGCCGCCGCCCCGGCCCGGTCTCACACCCACCGACCCGCCCGTGCCGACCGAGCTGGGGTCCGTGGTCATACCGGACCAGTCACCTCCGCACCCCGTAACCGGCCCGGACGCAGTGACCTGCGGCTTCGCCCGCGCGGGGGCTACGGCACTTCAGTACAGCGCTCGCGCTGTACTGAAGGCGGTGGTGAACCCCTGCACTGAGGGCTGCAGCACGCCAGGACCGAAACACCCCCCGGCAGCCCACCTAGCAGCCCCGCCCAGCAACCCGCCCGGCAGCCCGCCCCACGCAGAGCTGCCGACCGGACTGCCGACCCACGACCGCCCCGAAACCGCAGGTCAACCAGCACATCCGGCGGACACCGCGAAAAACAGGGAAACCCCCTAAAACAGGGGGGTTTCCCTTGGGGGAACCGCTATGCGGTGGACGGCGCCGTGACCCACACAAGCCGGTTTCGGGTCACACACCACGGCCCGGCCGTCACACACACCACGGCCCGGCCGGCGTGGGCCATCTGAGGCCGGGTCTCGGCCCCTGACACGTAGTGGCAGTCGGGAACGCGGGCCACCTTGCCGAATCCGCCGCTGACGTGCGCAAACATGGCTTCCTGGGTCGGCCGTTCACCCGCGCGCTCGTGGCCCGTATAGCGCGCGGCCCGACGCGCGTCAGAACAGCCGTTAGAACAGCCGGCCCGCCCGTTCGGCCGTACGTTCACCCTGTCGCACAGGCCCACCCGCAGCCGGGTCGGCGGGGCCACGTGTCCGGCAGGTGCCTGTCCACGGAGACCACGTGAACACCCGCACCGGTGGCGAGCCTCACTACGAGCCTGACCCGAGGTTGACCCGAGACGAGCCACGTGGTGAACCTCGTACCCCACACGGCGCAAAACCGCAGGTCAGGCCGCACAGCGACGGTCGCGTCCGAAGGGTGACTGGTCTACGACCACCACACACACCAACCCCTACGGCCGCCGCCGCCCCCCAACCGGGGGCCGGCCCGGCCAGGCCGTGCCCGATGTGGGGGGGACCGGCGAGCTGCGCTGCCCGGCCGGCACAACGGCGGGTCTGCCACCCGCGACGCGGAAAACAGTCGCGGCGAGTGCGGATCAAAGTCCCCGAACCTGATCCGCAGTCGCCGCCCGGCACCCTTCGCGGCAGTGGCCATCTAAGGCCGGCATTCGGCCCTGACTACAGTCGTGGAGACCCAAGGCTTGGCGTGTCGCCTACTCCCTGGCCCCGCGCTAGTCGTGTCCCCAGACACTCGCAAAGGTCCGCCAGTTGGCTTGGTCTTGGATGCCGCTGAGGAGAAGTTGCGCATCTTCGAGGTGGTGCGCCAGGTCGGGGCGGGGGTCCGTGAAGCCCAGTTGCGCCGTCTTGATGCGGGCGTGGAAGTAGGTTTGCAGTGCGTGTGGCCCGTCAATGCCGTAGGTCAGGATGATCATGGGCTTCGGGTTGGACAGGGCGGCTCCGGCATGCACGAGTCGGGGGTCGAACAGCAAAGCGTCGCCGCCGCTGATCGTGACCCAGCGCCAGGCGTCGGGGTTGTTGGCGGTCAGGTCCGCGCAGCTTCCGGGTTGGCGGTGTGAGCCGGGCAGTAGGCCGAACCGTGCGCCGGGGCTGGTGGGGTAGAGGATGACCCGCACCACGGGGTAGTCGGTGTCGTACGGCTTGTCACCGAGGGCGGGCAGTTCTTCTGGTGAGGCGTCGCGGTGCGGATCGGTCTCCGCGATGTGCATGCCGATGGTGTCGATGCCGGGAAGGCACTTCGGTGCGTCCTGGAGCACTGCGGCGACGGCCTTGGTGATGCCGGGATGGGTCAGCAGCGGCCATAGATCTGGGTGGGCGGCCACGCCGCCGTGTTGGTAGAACGGCTCACGCTGTCCGGTGAGAACCGAAGCGCAGTCGTCGGTGGCCAGTCCGGATAGGCGGGCCAGGACCGTGGCGATGGCGTGCGCCTCGGAGGGGTCGAGCAGATCAGGCAGGTGGGTGTAGCCGTCCAGTCGGTAGGCGTCTTCCGGGGTGGGCATCGACACAACCTCTCGTCCGCGCTGGAGTCCACGGCGGCGCGGGGGAACGGCGTCGCGCTCCCCCGCGCCGGATCGCACTTAGCTGGCAGTGGCCGCCACTGTGGCCTGCGCGGTTGTCGCTGGCGCGGCGGCCAGCGGCGTGACCTCGGACTCGGCGCGTAGCCGCAGCCGCCGGCCGTCGAACTCCTGCTGCACACGGTGCACGGTGAGTAGTTGGAGGCCGGGAACGACGGCCTTCTGCTCGGGCAGGTAGTGCGGGTAAAAGGTGGTGCCGTAGAGGGTGGTGCCGTCCTCCAGCACCGCCTCGTAGTTGGTGGTGACCGTGACCAGGTTCGGCCCGGCCTGGACCATGACCCCGGTGAAGGGCCGGATCTCCGCGATGCCGTTCACACCGGCCCGCAGGTGGGACACGCCGCCCTCGATGCGGGAGTGATCGTAGGCGTCGTCGCGGAAGTCGGTGATCGAGCTGGCCTGTACGTCGACCATGACCTTGCCCTCAGCGTCGCGCATCATGCCCTTGCGCAGACCGTTGACGAGGTGGTGGCCGATGGTCATGTAACCGCCGGATGCGCGGAACATGCCTACCGCGCCGCCGCTCTCCCGCGATGCCATCACTGTGGAGCGGGCGCAGCACATGAGCACGATGGTGCGTGGATCCCACCCGTCCGGTAGTTCCTCGAAGCTGACCTCCATCTCGCTCACGCCAGCGGTGGGGTCGATCCTGCCAGTGCCGAGGCCGAGCACGTGCCGGCCGTTGATGTTGCCCTCGATGCGATAGCCGTGGTCCACAATGTCCTCCCGTGCATCGGTTCGCCGGCTCACCCGCCGGCGTGTGGCACTCACCGTAGCGACACCACTACAGCGAGGCAAGGTGTAATATCACCAGCCGTGTCCTGGACATGCGCGCGGCGTATAGCTGCCGGTGGTCGAATGATGATGGCCTCCGGCCTTCCGCGCGTGTCCTGACCGCTAACGCGATGAGGAGGCCCCGGCCAGCGCCTCCTCGCGGCGAGGTGGCGGCGCGCCGGGCCTCGGAGAAGGGGTTTGGAATGGGCCGCTACTTCGTGATGACCGCGATCCCGTACGTCAACGGCAAGCCGCACGTCGGGCACGCCTTGGAGCTGATCGAGGCCGACGTGTTGGCCCGGCACCGGCGACAGCGAGGCGACGAGGTGCGGTTTCAGACCGGCACCGACGACAACGCGCTCAAGAACGTCCAGGGCGCGGAGGCCGAGGGCATCACCCCCGCCGAGTACGTCGAGAAGGTCGCCACGCGATTCGCCTCCCTGCGCGAGCCGCTGGCCCTGTCCTTCGATGACTTCATCAAGACCAGCTCCGACCCCCGCCACAAACCCGGCGTGGACAAGCTGTGGGCAGCCTGCGCCGAACGCGGAGACTTCTACCGCAAGACCTACTCCGGCCTGTACTGCGTCGGCTGTGAGCGGTTCTATGCCTCCGAGGAGTTGACCGGGGACGGCCGCTGCATCGAGCACGGCACGATCCCCGAGCACGTCGAGGAGAACAACTACTTCTTCCGGCTCTCCCGCTACCAGGACCAGCTCGTCGACCTGATCTCCAGCGACACGCTGCGCATCGAACCGGCCACCCGCAAACGAGAGGTCCTCTCGTTCATCGAGTCCGGCCTGGAGGACTTCAGCGTCTCCCGCAGCATGACCCGCGCCCGGGGCTGGGGCATCCCGGTGCCCGGCGACCCCGAGCAAGTCATCTACGTCTGGTACGACGCGCTCGCCAACTACATCACCGCCCCCGGCTACGGCACCGACGAGGCCGGCTTCGACCACTGGTGGAACGGCTCCGACCGCCGGGTCCATGTCATCGGCAAGGGCATCATCCGCTTCCACGCCGTGTACTGGCCAGCCATGCTGCTCTCGGCCGGGATACGGCTACCCGATGTGATCTTCGT
>JBOHER010000046.1:0-2734 GCA_050701115.1 Haloechinothrix sp.
GTCAGATCGATGACCGAGGAACCGACCACCACAAGCGAGGAAGTGGCGGCGCCGGTGAAGACGGCAACCAACTCGGCAACTCCCAGGCCCGCACCTGCCGCGAGGATCCCCACCAGGGCTCCGATGAGAATCCGGCCGCGACGGCTGCCGTGTCCTCGCGAACGTTCCGTGTCGGTCATGTCAGGTATTCGGCACAGCCGTCGGCCCGGATTGGCCACAGGTGCGAATCACCCGATGGAGTTGTGTGGGCCAGGTCCGCACCTGCTGCCCATGTGGCGCCGCGCTTGCCGCGCCGCGCAGCCGACCGGCGCACGGCGTGCACAATGGTGGTGGCGGTCGCCGCAGGGGTACGTCCCGGTACGCGAGCAATCCGATGGGGCCCCCTGCTCCGAATGACTCCTCCGAGAGCGGCCGGCTGAAGAGGGAGATCCGATGCACGGCGGACCACATGAGCAGGCACGGCGGCGGCCGGGGCCCGTCCTGCATGCTGTTGACGCGCCAGAACCAGAGGTCCTGATGGCGAGTGTCGCGCTCGGTGACGAGGCCGCCTTCGCCCGGCTCTACGACCTGCTCAGTGACCGAATCTTCGGACTGATCCTGCGCGTGATGCGCGATCCCGCCCAGTCGGAAGAAGTAGCGCAGGAGGTGTTCGTCGAGCTGTGGCGCACCGCGTCGCGCTACCAGCGTGACCGCGGCAGCGTCATCGCGTGGAGCATGACACTCGCCCATCGCAGGGCGGTCGATCGGGTGCGCTCCGCGCAGTCGGCCGCCGATCGCGAGGTTCGCGTCGCCGCCCGCGAGTACGAGCGACCGTTCGATGCCGTCGCCGACGAAGCCACGGGACGACTCGAACGCCAGCAGGTGCGCCGCTGCCTGGACTCACTCACGCCGCTACAGCACGAGTCCGTGTCGCTTGCGTACTACCAGGGCTACACCTACGGCGAAGTGGCCCGCCTGCTCGACACACCGCTGGGAACAATCAAGACAAGGCTCCGCGACGGCTTGATCCGGCTGCGTGACTGTTTGGGGGTGACCCGGTGACTGCTGACATTCATACCTTGACCGGCGCGTACGCACTGGACGCGCTATCCGCCGATGAGCGCGAAGCATTCGAGGAGCACCTGGCCGAGTGCGCGGCGTGCCGCCGCGAGGTCGCCGAATTGCGCGACACCGCCGTCCGGCTCGGGGTTGCGGTCGCGACAGCACCGCCTGCCGCGATGAAGTCAGACGTGCTGGACCAGGTCCGGAGGGTCCGCCAGGTGCCGCCTGACGAGGGTCCGATCATCCCGATGCTCGGCCGCAAGTGGCCGGTCCGCGTCGCCACCCTGGCAGCGGCCGCCTGCCTGTTGGCGGCCATCGCGTTGGGAGTTCAGGTCATCCGCACCGGCCAGGAACTCGGTCGCGCCAACGATCAGCTCGCGCAAGCCGACGGACGCTATGCCGCACTCGTCGATGTGCTCACCGCGTCGGACGCGCGCGTGACCACCAGCACCGAGCGTGACATGCGGGCGACCGTTGTGGTGTCGCAGACCAAGGGCAGGTTGGCGTTCGTTCCTCAGGACATGCGCCCCCTAGGGGCGGACAAGACCTATCAACTGTGGCTGATCGGCACTGACGGCGCCCACTCGGCGGGTGTGCTGGCCGCAGCACAGGGACCGGTTGTGACCAAGACGGTGGAAGGCACCGATCGGCTCGGCGTCACCGTGGAACCGGCAGGCGGCTCGAGGCAGCCCACCACCAACCCGGTCATGCTTCTCGCGTTGCCGTAACTGGTGGCCCGTCTCAGCGGGGGCCGACACCGTGCGGCGGTGTGGGCGGCTCTTGGCTGTATAGGGTTTGCTGGCTGTGCTGGGCTTGCTGGCTGTATTGGGCGCTGAGTGTGCCCGACGTCGACCCGGAGTGCGCATCGCTGCCCTGGCCCTTGCCGACCTGGCCTTCCAGGCTGTTCAGCCAGCCCGGCCACCGTTCGGAGGTGACCTTGATCAAGCCGCCGCCGAACCCGACCACCACCACGCCACCGATGGTCGCCAGCACCGTAACCAGTACAGGTGTCGTCACTGTGGTGGCGACCTGGATCTGGTTCAGCGCCGCGATGATGCCGAAGGACACGATCAGCCAGTAGGCGATGGTCCCGAGCAGGCCGGCAGCACCGCGGCCGGACAATGCGGTGCCGATCAGGTCACGCACCGCCTTCGCGATGGCGGCGGCCACGACGATAAGCACGATCGCCACGACGACCCGCGGCAGGAACTTGATGACGTCACTGAGCAACGCGCTGACCGGGTTGGTCGGGCCAAAGGCCCCGAAAGCCATCTGGAGGGCGATCAGCAGAATGAAGAAGTAGGCCAGCTTCGCGATGATTTGCGTTGCGTCGACATTGGACTGCCTGAGCATCCCGGAGAGACCGGTCTTCTCGATGAGCTTCGGGAAACCGAGTTTGTCGAGGACGAGCGTCAGGCCCTTGGCCACCGCCTTGGCGATCAGCCATCCGATCAACAGGATGATCAGGAATGCGACGAGCTTCGGTACAAACGTGGCAATCGCGCTCCACGCATCACCCAACCCGGCCTTGAGCGTCTCCACCAGAATCTCCTCCTTGCTCAGGACATAATGTTGCGTCGCGCCGCAACCCTAGCCAGTCGCCCGGTTACGGCAACTCGAACAACACCACGAAAGGGTGAGAGCGGTAGCGGTTCAACAATGTCCGGTTCATAGTGAACTCTCCGGTGGGGAC
>JBOHER010000047.1:0-5682 GCA_050701115.1 Haloechinothrix sp.
CGGTGGATGTCCCCAACGTGGCATTGGGGACATCCACCGCACCGGTTGCGCGTTCCTACACGTAGTCGGCGTACTTCTCCAGGAAGCGGACCGGCTTGGACAGCGCGTCCCTGCGGAACGGGTCGCCCAGCTCCCGGGTGCACATGATCTCGATGACGGTCGTCTTGGCGTCGTTCATCTGGGCGTCGATCGCTCGCTGTAGTGCCGGGCCCACCTCGTCCAGTTTCTCCACCACAACGCCCTGCGCGCCCATGGCCTTCGCGATGCCCGCGAAGCTCTCGCTCTCCAGTTCGCCCGCGACGAAGCGGCGGTTGTAGAAGTCGACCTGGTTCTTCTTCTCCGCACCCCACTGGCGGTTGTGGAATACCACCGCGGTCACCGGAATGTCGTGGCGCACCGCGGTCATGATCTCGCCCATGCTCATGCCCCAGGCGCCGTCACCGGCGTAGGCGATGGCTGGGCGGTCCGGCGCTGCGGCCTTGGCGCCGATGATGGTCGGCAGCGCGTAGCCGCAGTTGCCGAAGCTCATCGGAGCGAAGAAGCTGTGTGGTTCCTCGAAGCGCAGGTAGCTGTTGGCGACCGAATTGATGTTGCCGATGTCGGTGGAGACCATGACGTGCGGCGGCATGGCCTTCTCCAGCTCACGCAGCACCTGACGGGGGTGCAGCCAGTTGCCCTCCTCCTGCTCGGATTCGGCGATCACGTCGAGGCTGTAGGGGTCCCTCTCGTGGGTCCACTCGGACAGCTCCGTCTCCCAAGCGTCCTTCTCGGCCGTGATCGTGGCCGCGCGCTCCTCGCGGGTGGCGTCGCAGTGCAACGTTTTACCCACCAGCCGCTCAGTGAGCGCGACGGCAGCGGCCTTGGCGTCGCCACATATGCCGACGCTGATCTTCTTGACCAGGCCGAGCATCTTGTGGTCGGCGTCGATCTGGATGATCTTGGCATCCTTGGGCCAGTAATCCATACCGTGCTGCGGCAGGGTGCCGAACGGGCCGAGCCGCGACCCAAGAGCGACGACGACGTCGGCCTGGGAGATCAGTTTCATCGCTGCCTTGGAACCCTGGTAGCCGAGTGCGCCGCACCACAGCGGGTGGCTGGCCGGGAACGAGTCGTTGTGCAGATAGCTGTTGACTACCGGCGCGCCGAGCCGCTCTGCCAGCGTCTTGCACTCCTCGACCGCGTCGGCCATCACTACGCCGCCCCCCGAGATGATCACCGGGAACTTCGCCGTCGCCAGGAGCTCCGCGGCCTCGTTGAGGCTGTTCTGCCCGCCTGGGCCGCGGTCGAGGCGGCTGGGCTGCGGAATCTCGGCCTCGATCTCGCCGTAGAAGAAGTCGCGCGGGATGTTCAGCTGGGTCGGGCCGATCTCTGACATCGCCCGGTCGAAGGCGCGGCCGGTCAGCTCGGCCATCCGCTTCGGGTTGTTCACGTGCGCCTGGTACTTGGTGAACTCCTGGAACATGGGCAGTTGGTTGGCCTCCTGGAAGCCACCGAGCCCGGTGCCCATGGTCCCGGCCTCGGGAGTCACGATGACCACCGGGCTGTGCGCCCAGTACGCCGCGGCGATCGCGGTGACGCAGTTGCTGATCCCGGGGCCGTTCTGCCCGATCACGACGCCATGACGACCACTGACGCGCGCGTAGCCATCGGCCATGTGGCCGGCTCCCTGCTCGTGTACGACCGGGATCAGCCGGATGCCCGCCGGAGCGAAGATGTCCATGGCATCCATGAACGCCGAGCCCATGATGCCGAAAATGTCGGTGACACCGTTGACGACCATGGTCTCGACGAAGGCCTCCGACGGGGTCATCTTCTGCGGGCCGGCGGTGACGGCCCGGTCGGTGTTCTCAGTCATCGTGTTCCTCCTAGGCAGGTGGGTGATCGGGCCCTTCGCGGCCGTGGGTTCCAGAAATCAGTACGCAGCGTTCGTGAAATCAAGACTTGATGAGACTGTAGGCCCGTCGCAGCCCACCAGTCAACAAAAGTTCGAGAAATCGGTACATACTGTACTGATATTCGAGACTAGGCTACGATAGCGGCCATGGAGCACACTCCGGCGCTCGAAGTAGCCGAACTCAACGGCGACACGCCGACCATGCGGCTGTTCGCGCTGCTCGAGTTGATCGCGGCCAAGGATCAGTTCGTCTCGCTGCAGGGCCTGGTCGAGGAGACCGGCCTGCCCAAACCGACGCTGCACCGCATGCTGCAGCAACTGGAGGGGGCAGGCCTGCTGATCCGCCAGGGCGACAGCAGGCAGTACGGCACCGGCGCCCGACTGCGGCGCCTGGCCGAGAACCTGCTGCTCAACGCCACCCAGCACGGTGCTCGGCACGCCGTGTTGCGCGACCTGGTCGAGGAGATCGGCGAAACCTGCAATGTCACCGCCCTTTCCGGCAACGAGGTGATCTATCTCGACCGGGTCGAGACGACCGAACCGTTGCGGTTCTACCTGCGCCCGGGCTCCCGGGTGCCGGTGCACGCCTCGGCCAGCGGCAAGATGATCTTGTCGCAGTTCAGTCCCGCCCAGCGACACAAGCTGCTGGCGTATGCCCCGCTGAAGCAGTACACCGCCAACACCCTGACCGACCTGGACGCCCTCGAGGACGAGGTCAAGCGGATCCGGCGGAACGGGTACGCGCTCGACGACGAGGAGTTCCTGCCGGGCCTGGTCTGCGTCGCGGTGCTCGTCCCGACCGCGACCGGACGCTCCAATATGTGCGTCGCCGTCCAAGCACCTGCCATGCGCCTGACCGCCGACAAGGCGCTGCAGTTGCTGCCCGCGTTGCAGCGGGCCGCAGGGGCCATCAGCCGCATTGAGGCCGAAGGAGCGTCCGCATGACCTTGACCCACCCGGATCGGCAGGTATCCGTCCGCGACGTCTTCGGCATCGACTCGGACCTGATGGTGCCTGCCTTCAGTGAGCCGGAGGAGCATGTGCCGGAGGTCGACGTGGCCTACCGGTTCAACCCGGATGTCACCCTCGCGCTGCTGGCCGGGTTCACCCGGGACCGCAGGGTGCTGGTCCAGGGGCTGCACGGCACCGGCAAGTCCACGCACATCGAGCAGGTCGCGGCGCGGCTGAACTGGCCGTGCGTGCGGGTCAACCTGGACGGGCACATCAGCCGCCTCGATCTGGTGGGCAGGGACGCGGTCGTGCTGCGCGACGGACAGCAGGTGACCGAGTTCCAGGAGGGCATCGTTCCCTGGGCGCTGCAGCGCCCGGTGGCGCTGATATTCGACGAGTACGACGCCGGTCGGCCGGACGTCATGTTCGTCATCCAGCGCGTCCTCGAACGGGACGGCAAGCTCACCCTGATGGATCAGAACAGGGTGCTGCGGCCGCATCCGTACTTCCGCCTGTTCGCCACCGCGAACACCGTGGGTCTTGGCAACCTCAACGGCCTCTACCACGGGGCGCAGCGCCTCAACCACGCGCAGATCGACCGTTGGAACATCGTCGCCTCGCTGAACTATCTGCCCGCAGAGGAGGAGATCGCCATCGTGACAGCGCGGGTTCCCCAGGTGACCCACGAGCTGGTGGCATCGATGGTGGCGGTCGCCGAGCTCACCAGGAAGGGCTTCCACGCCGGTGACCTCTCCACGTTGATGTCGCCGCGTACCGTGATCACCTGGGCGGAGAACGTCGAGGTGTTCGGCGACCCGGCGCTCGCGTTCCGGCTGTCCTTTGTGAACAAGTGTGACGAGGCCGAGCGCGCGGTGGTGGCCGAGTACTTCCAGCGTTGCTTCGGCCGCGAGCTGGAGTCTTCGCAGTTCGTCCCGGCCCCGGCGTAGGAGGCACCGATGTGTGCCCCGGCAGCGCGACAGCAGCAGCGGGTCGAGGAGCTGTGCGCGGCCGCGATCCGCGCCATGTCCGGGGACCCCGAAGTGCACTTCCGCGGTCGACGGCTGCACCGGGGTAGCAGGCCGCTGTCCATGGGCGCACCGCATCTCCGGCCGTCCTTCGAAGTGGACGACTTCGGTTCCTTCCGTGGTGCGGCAGACGGCATGGCCCTGCGGCTGGCGCATTCCGACGACGACCTGCATCGCCGCCTGCGCCCGAGCGAACCGGTGCCGCGGCTGGTGTTCGAGATGTTGGAGCAGTTTCGGGTGGAGTCGCTGGCCGCGGCCACGATGCCCGGTGTCGTGCACAATCTGCGGCACCGGCACGAGCAGTGGTCGCTGGGGTTCCACCACGCCGGTCACACGGGGACCGCGCGCGGGCTCCTGCTCTACACCGTCGCCCAGGTCTGCCGTTCCCGCGTCACCGCACAACCCGTGGTGGCCGAGACCGAAGATCTCATCGAGGCGACCCGGTTTTCGGCGGCCCCCATGCTGGGCCGCGACCTGCTCGGGCTGCGACGGCACCGCGCCGACCAGGAGACCTATGCCGGGCACGCGCTGGCCATCGCGCACGCCGTCGGCGACCTGATCCGCGCCGTCGACGAGCCGGACGACGACTCCGACGACGCCGATCGCGCGGCCAGCAAGTTCGCCCTCTTTTTCGACCTGGACGACGAGCCCGCCGACGGCTTCCCCAGGGCGTCCACCGGACACAGCAAGGTGTTCGAGGACGCCGAGCACGGGTACCGGGCCTTCACGACGGCCTACGACCGGGAACGTGCCGTCTCCTCGCTGGTCCGCCCCGCGCTGCTGCAGGAGTACCGCGAGCGGCTCGACCGGCGGATCGCCGGTCAGGGGCTCAACGTCGCCCGGCTGGCCCGGGAACTCCGGCTCCTGCTCGCCGATCCTGTCCGCGCCGGCTGGGACGGCGGCCAGGAGGAAGGCCACATCGACGGCCGCAGGCTGGCCCAGCTGGTCGCCTCACCCACCGAGCGCAGGCTGTTCCGGACCGAGCGGATCGAACCGGTGGCGAACTGCCTGGTCACTTTCCTCATCGACTGCTCGGGTTCGATGGCCGAGCACGTCGAATCGGTTGCCATGATCGTCGACGTGTTCGCCCGCGCTTTGGAACTCGCGGGGGCGAGCTCCGAGATTCTCGGCTTCACGACGGGCGCGTGGAACGGCGGGCGGGCCTTCCGGGACTGGCGGCGGGCGGGGCGGCCGCGGCATCCCGGCCGCCTCAACGAGGTGTGCCACCTGGTCTTCAAGGACGCCGACATGCCCTACCGGCGGGCACGTCCCGCCATCGCCGGGTTGCTGAAGGCGGACCTGTTCCGGGAGGGCGTGGACGGTGAGGCGGTCACATGGGCGTGCGAGCGGATGCGGGGTCGCGCCGAGGATCGCAGGCTGCTGCTGGTGCTCTCCGACGGCAGCCCGATGGACAGCGCCACCCATCTCGCCAACGACGCACACTATCTGGACAACCATCTGGCCGATGTCGTCCAGCGGCACGAGTTCGACGGTGCGGCGGAGATCTACGGCATCGGTCTGGGCCTGGACCTGAGCCCCTACTACCGGCGCTCCCACGCGCTGGATCTCTCCCGTGGCACCCGGAATGCGGTGTTCCGGGAGATCATCGGCATGATCAGGCGGCCTTACAGTAGCTAGTACGGTGCATACGTCGACATATGCACTCACGATGCCACTTTTGGGTGATCTGCGCTGACAAACAGGACCTCGAGGCGCTGGTCCGGCGTGCGCAGGCCGAGCAGGGCCGGATCGCCGCGGAGATGCACTCCCGCGGGATGATGGCCACCTTCGGCTACGCCGGCCTGGACAAGC
>JBOHER010000048.1:0-39605 GCA_050701115.1 Haloechinothrix sp.
TTCCCGAACATCCCGTACGACTACGCGACCCAGCTGCGCGCGATCGCCGGGTGGGCGGCCGCGCACGACGGTCTGGGCGCCGACTTCCTCCGCGCCGTCCTGCACGACACCCCGGCGAGCCTCCTGCGCTGACTGTCAGCGCCCGAGCTGTCAGCGCCCGAGATAGCTGAGCACGTCGCGCGCCCTGCGGTGTTCCTCGGGGTAGGGATAACCCCACCGTCGGTGGCTCAGGGTTCTCCCTGATGTGCGGGCGGTGGGTGCGCGGCTACCGTCTCGAGCCATGCGATCACCAGGGATTGACGGACTGGTCGTCGACCGACATCCAGTTGAGTTACGGGGACCTGCGAGCGGTGGACGGGGTGTCGTTCACCGTCGGCCGAGGGGAGTTCTTCGGCATCCTCGGCCCGAACGGTGCCGGTAAGACGACGACCTTGGAGATCGCCGAGGGCCTGCGCGAGCCCGATGCCGGGTCGGTCCGGCTGCTCGGTGAGTCGCCGTGGCCGCGCAATCCGCGGCTGCTGCCGAAAATGGGCGTACAACTGCAGGCGTCGGCGTTCTTCGACAAGCTGACCGCGCGGGAGCAACTGGAAACGTTCGGTGCCCTGTACGGGGTGGGTGGTGCCCGCGCGGTGGAGATGCTCGAGCTCGTCGGGTTGAGCGACAAGGCGGATACGCGGGAGAGCACGTTGTCGGGCGGGCAGCGGCAACGGCTGTCCATCGCGTGCGCCCTGGTGCACGACCCCGACATCGTGTTCCTCGACGAGCCGACGGCGGGCTTGGATCCGCAGTCGCGCCGCAACCTGTGGGACGTGCTCCGGGAGATCCGGGCGAGGGGCAAGACCATCGTCTACACCACGCATTACCTGGACGAGGCGGAGATTCTCTGCGACCGGGTGGCGATCATGGATCACGGGAAGATCCTGGCTCTTGATGCCCCCGCAGCACTGGTCAAGAATCTTGACGCCGCCACGCACGTGATCCTCGAACGCGACGCGCTGGCCGCGGCCCAGGCGCGCGCACTGCCGGGAGCCGACCATGCCGTCGAGGACGACGTGTCGGTCACCATCGCGACCCGCTCCCCGGCCACCGTCCTGACCGCGCTGGCCGAGCGGTCGGCGCTGGCGGGCCTGCAGGTGCGGACCGCGACGCTGGAGGACGTCTTTCTCGAGTTCACCGGCAGGGAGTACCGCGCATGAGCACGACAGAGAAGGCGCCGGCCCAGGCCCCGCCGTCGCAGCGGCACATCGGTGCTGCGCCGGTATCGGCCGCGCGACCGTTCGTCAGCTTGTCCCGCGCCGCGTTCAAGGGCTTCATCCGGGACAAGGCGACGCTGTTCTTCACCATTGTGTTCCCGCTGATGTTCCTGGTCATACTGGGCCTGCTGTTCGGTGACGCGGGCACTTCCAAGATCAAGATCGGCGTGCTCGGCGAGGGTCCGATCACCGGCGCGCTTGAGGAGTCGGGGGCCGTTGAGCTCACCAGGCCGGCGTCACTCGGGGAGGCCGAGGAGCTGGTGCGCTCGGGAGACCTGCCCGCGTACGTCGCCGAGGACGGCGCCACCATCACCTTGCGGTTCGCTGCGAGCGACCAGACCCGTGCGGGCACCGTGGCCGGCCTCGTGCGAGGCGTGGTCAGCGAGGCCAACGTCGCAGCCACCGGGCAGCCTGCCCGGTTCACCGTCGACGCGGCCAAGGTCGAGGACGAATCGCTGCAGCCGATCCAGTTCCTGACTCCGGGACTGCTTTCCTGGGCGGTGTCCATGTCCGCGGTATTCGGCGCGGCGTTGACTCTGGTCATGTGGCGGAAGAAGCAGGTGCTGCGGCGGCTCCGGCTGGCCCCGGTACGGTCGATGACGGTGCTCGGCTCGCGCGTCACGGTCGCAATCGGGATCGCGTTGCTACAGGGTGCGGTGTTCATCGGGGTGGCGATGCTGCCGATGTTCGGCCTTCAGCTGTCGGGGAGTTGGTGGCTGGCGATTCCGCTGCTGCTGCTCGGCACGTTGGCGTTCTTCGCCATCGGGATGTTGGTCGGGGCGTTCGCCAAGACCGAGGAGGCGGCGACCGGGGCGGCCAACCTGATCATCTTGCCGATGGCGTTTCTGTCCGGGTCGTTCTTCCCGATGGATCAGACGCCTGCCTGGCTGCAACAGTTGTCGCTGATCTTCCCGATGCGCCACCTCAATGACGGCATGAGTGCCGTGCTGGTGCGCGGCCAGGGTATCGAGGCCGTGCTTGTCCCGGCGGCGATCCTGATCGGTTTCACCGTCGTGGTCGGACTGATCGCATCCCGGGTGTTCCGCTGGGACGACAGCTGACAGACACCGCGCGGGAACAAACCCCGTTGCCCGACGCGTTATGCTGGTGCAGTCAACCCACACAAGGGGGTGAACGGTTTCGACTCTGGACGTTGATTCAGGAGAAGCGTGCCGGTGCAGGCGAGAGACCACCGTAAGCGTCATCGCAAACCAATAAGCGCCAAGACGAACAGTCAGCGCGACTTCGCCCTCGCCGCCTGAGCGAGTGCGAGTCTGTCGGCCCGGGAGAGCCTCCGACCCGGTAGCCGGCATCAGCTAGGAGGACTTACCGCCGAGGTTGGTCGCGGGCCTCGGTGGGACACATACAGCGGCTGGGCTCGTCACATCGGCTTGTTCGCGGGACCGGTGGGGCCAAGTAGAGACACAGCGAACTGCGCACGGAGAAGCCCTGTTGAGGCGGCAGAGGACCCGGGTTCGATTCCCGGCACCTCCACCCGAAGTCCCCGGAGAGTCGTTGAGACTCTCCGGGGACTTTTGTGGCCGTTACCAGCACCGAGTTGGCCCGCTCGGGCACCTAGTGGGCCGTTACCAGCACCGAGTTGGCCCGCTCGGGCACCGAGTTGGCCGTTGCAGGCACCGAGTTGGCCATTGCCAGCGTTGAATTGGCCAACAGCGCAGCAAATCCGGCGTCGGAACCAGCAAACTCGATCCGGGGCCGGCAAACTCGGCGGTCGGCTACAACTTCTCCACCCGGCGCAGGAATCCGCGCGCGTCGAGGAAGTCGGCGAGCCACTGCCGGTGCTCGTCACACGCCAGCCAAGTCTTCTCCCTCTCGGGGGAGTGGATCTTCGGGTTGTTCCAGATCACGGCGAACGTCGCCGTCATCGTGCAGCCTCTCGCCGCGCAGACCAGCGGTTCGCTCGTTCGCGGCGTCGACTTGTCCACCGGACCCACCCTGCCATGTCCGCAATCTCTGCTCATTCGGGTGTTCTTAACTCCACTTAACCTGCGCTCGGGGTTATGCTCGGTCCAGCGGAGGTGCATGCAAAATGGCAAGGACCGCGCGGCGACAGTTCGCCGAACGACTGCGTGAGCTCCGGGAGTCCGGGCTGGGCACCAAGATCACCCAGGGCAAGCTGGCTGCCGCGCTAGCAGGC
Organism: Haloechinothrix sp.; assembly: GCA_050701115.1. Taxonomy (GTDB): domain Bacteria; phylum Actinomycetota; class Actinomycetes; order Mycobacteriales; family Pseudonocardiaceae; genus JBOHER01. The sequence continues at coordinate 3,412 of JBOHER010000048.1, forward strand.
AGCGACACACTGTCCGGTGCGGCCATTTCGACCTGGGAGAACGGCGAGAGTGACAAGCGGCCGTCGGAGCAGCGAATCAAGCAGTATGCGCTGATCTTCAGTTCGCTGGACAGTCTCAAGCCGGAGCTGCACGTACCGGTTGAGTCCACACTGGACAAGACAGCACGAGAGCAGTTCTACGCGCTGCGCAGGGAACTGTTCAGTCTGCGCGATCAGGCCGAGCAGGAAGCACGCCGAAGTAAGACTTTCGGCCACGTTCGCCCCCCGGGCAACAACGAGATGTGGCCTCACCACCGGTCGGCAGAGATGCTCGTGGTGACCGCGGAACTTCCGCAGGAGTTACAGCCGCCGTTCGCGCGCGCGGACCACATCAACTACACGCGACTCGCCAGGTACGGACACCTGGACGCGTTCCTGGAGATGTACTCGACGTTGGCGTCGCTAGGCTACGAGTATCTTCGCCACCGATCGGCCAACGAGCGGGGAATCGGCTCGGCACACAACCTTGTTCTCGTGGGCGGCCCATCCGGAAACCGGGTGACCCGTAGTTTCATGCACATCCTCAACCTGCCGGTGACGCAGCGGATGCGGCCCTGGGGCGAGCCGGACGTCTTCGTGCTGCCGGACGGCACCGAGGTAATGCCCGCCGTGTTCGACCTTCCCGACGGCGAGAAGGAACTCATCGAGGACGTCGGCCTGTTTGTCCGCGCGACCAACCCGACGAACCCGGATACCGACATCACCATCTGCAGTGGCGCCTATACCTCCGGCGTACTCGGCGCGGTGCGGGCATTCACCTATCCGACGGTCGTACCGGACAACGTCGGGCTGATCCGATCACGGGTCGGCCGGATCACGAACTTCTACGCCCTGTTCCGGGTTCCGGTCGTCAATGGGAGAGTGCCCGCCCCACGCCTGGGCAACGGCATCATCGAGTGCGGTGCACTGGACTAACGAGACTCCGCGGTGACGGCGGTGTTGCCGCGTTGTTCGACCGGCTCCTCGCCCTGCACCATCCCGGCGAACTGGATCACGCCTAGGATGACGAGGGCGACGACAGCGGCGAGCAGCGCCTGGAGCGTGGACCGCCAGAACGCTACGAGGAGCAGGGAGAGCAGAGCGACGGTGGCGAGCATGGCCATCTCCATTCGGCCGGGCTGACCAGAAGTTGCCAGTGCATCCCGCCGCGGTTGGAGTTCGTCACTAAGACGGGCGGCCTGGCCGGATCTGGACGCACATCATGTTTTCTACCTCAGGGGTTGGTAAAGGTTAAGTCTCTCACGTTTAACTTTGACAGTTGGTCAAGAATAGGTCAATGAAAGGTTGAGTAGTTCACCCCGATGGCGTCATGGGTCGCGTCGGCTCACACCAGCGCCGACGGCACATCGCCGGGGGGACCCGCCAATGGGCGAGCGTCATGAGTTGGAGCGCGGACACGCGTGCCTGGAGCGCGGACACGCGTGCCTGGAGCGCGGACGCGAAGTCAGCCGTTGGTCGGTGGGCGATCCACGAGTTGGCTGAGGTAGAGCTGCTCGCCCAGCTTGTCCATCAGTTCGAGCTGGGTCTCGAGGTAGTCGATGTGGTGCTCTTCGTCCCCGAGGATCTTCTCGAACAGGTTCGCGCTGGTGATGTCGCCCTTGTCCCGGCACAGCTTGATGCCGGGGCGAAGCCGGTCGACCACCTCGACCTCGATCGCCAGGTCGGCTTCGAACTGTTCCCGCAGGCTCTGGCCGATTCGCAGCGTGAAATACCGCTGGTAGTTCGGCAGCCCCTCCAGGAACAGGATCCGATCGGTCAGCCACTCGGCGTGGTGCATCTCCTCGATGGATTCCGCCCGCGTGTGCTCCGCCAGCTTCGTCAAACCCCAGTTGGCCTGCATCTTCGCGTGCAGGAAGTATTGATTGATCGCGGTCAGCTCGCTGGTGAGCTGCTCGTTGAGCAATGCAATGATTTCCTCGTCGCCACGCATGCCTTCGCCTCCGAATCAACCGGTATGAGGACAGTACCTCTCGCGGCTCAACTCGGCGAGCGCAGTGCAGCGACCAGCCATCAGGCGCTGGCGGGAAGCCGATGCATCAAGGGACAGTGTGCCTCGCGGTCCTCGAGCAACTCGTGCAGCCGGTCGACGCAACTCCCGCAGCCCGTTCCCGCCCCGCAGCGCTCCCCGATCTCCTCGACCGTGCGAGCTCCGGCGAGGATCGAGGCGTGCACCTGCGGTTCGGTAACCGCGGCGCAGATGCAGGCGTACACGGCTGACTTACCTCCGGGATCGAACATGTAAGGTAAGGCTAAGCGAAACATGCTCGAGCCCTTGATCGCAAGGGTTGTGTCGCGTCCGACACCACCTCGCAACGCGGCTGCTCGGTCATTACGCCGATCGGCGGTAATCTCGATAGCTGTGACGATTGGTCGCCGGGAGTTTCTCGGGCTGGTGGGGGCGATCGCTGCTGCCACCGGGGTGCCCGCGTCCGCGGTCGCGCGGACCATGCGCAGCGGTCATGACCCTGCACGCTCCGCTGCCGCGCTCACGACGCTGGCACGCACCCTTGGTCCCGGCCGGGTGCTGCGGGCGGGACAGATCGGCGACTACCGCGCGGTGGTCGCGGGCGACGGCGAACCGCACATCGCCCGGGCGGACCTCTCCGACGCCCTCCCGGGGCGAAGAGGCAGGCGCCGCAGCCTGCTCGCGTTCGTGCACCTCACCGACCAGCACGTGATCGATGCCCAGTCGACCACCAGGGTGGAGTTCCTCGACCGTTATGCGGATGGGGAGTGCGGCAACCTCGACCTGCTCTCCTCGGCCCACCGGCCGCATGAGGCCGCGAGCGCCCGGATCGGCGACGCGATGTTGCGGCAGATCCGGGCGATCGGGAACTCGCCGGTCAGTGGCGCGCCGCTGCGGGCGACGGTGTGCACCGGCGACAACACCGACAACCAGCAGGGCAACGAACTGCGGATCTTCCTCGACCTGATGGACGGCAGCGCCCTCACCGGCGGGCCATTGATGGCCCAGTCCGGGGACCCGGAGCGCTATGAAGGCGTGCAGCGTTCCGGCGACCGCGCCTACTGGCACCCCGATCCTGGCACCACGTCCACCCCGGACCAGTACAAGACCCTGTTCGGGTTTCCGGACGCGCCCGGGTGGCTCGAGCAGGCGCTCGCCCCGTTCCACGCCACCGGGGCTGGCATGCCCTGGTTCAGCTGCTACGGCAACCACGACGGGCTGGCGCAAGGCAACTCACCGGTGCTGCCGGCCTATCGGGTGGTCGCGGAGGGCGGGGTGAAGGTCGTCGGCACCCCCGAGCACGCGACCTGCCACAGCTTCACCGATCCCGAGGCCGCGCTCGGGCAGCTGACCATGCCGGGAGCGCCCGCGATGGCGGTCACCCCGGACGCAGACCGGCAGTACGTGAGCCGCAGGGAGTGGATGCGGGCCCACCTCGACTCGCCGGGCGCACCGCACGGGCACGGGTTCTCCCTGGACAACGTCGCTGGCAACACTGCTTACTACGTGCGCGACGTCGGCGGGGTGCGCTGGCTCGTCCTTGACACGGTCAATCCGGGTGGCGAGTCGAACGGCTCCATCGGCGAACGTCAGCTGAACTGGCTGGACGCCCGGCTCGCCGAGGCCGATACGCAACGCAAGCTCGTGCTGCTGTTCAGCCACCACGGCCCCCGGTCACTGAACAACCCCAATCAGGCACCGGATCCGCTCGCCGGTCTGGACGGCAACGACCTGCCTCGGCACACCAGCGCCGAGGTGCTCGCCGTGGTGACCGCACACCCGTCCGTGATCGCGTGGGTCAACGGGCACACCCACGACAACATCATCACGCCGAGGGAAGGTCCGTTCTGGGACATCGGCACCGCGGCGCACATCGACTGGCCTGCGCAGGCCCGGCTGATCGAGGTGCTGGACAACCGCGATGGCACCCTGTCGATCTTTACTACCATGGTCGACCACGCCGACGACGACATTGCCTCCTTCGCCCGCGAGCTGATGGCCAATGACCCGCAGAAGGGCTTCGGCACCGGGTCCGGGGAGGCGGCCGACCGCAACACCGAGCTGCTCATCGCCCACCCCTTCCGTCGCCGCTAGTCAGCTACCTCGTGGATTCAATGCCGAGTGCCTTTCGGGCGGTCGCGATCTTCAGTACGAGCCGTCGCGGATTGCCCCTCACCGGCTGGAAATTGCCCGCGAGTTACCTCGGCTCGAACCAATTGTGTTGGCGCCAGGGAAAAATAGTCGACCACCGGGCCATCGGCTGTCCACACGAAGGTACGGGCGGTATCGGCTTCTTGGGCACCCAACGCATGGCTGCGCAGCCATGCGTTGAGACTGTCGACTCCACAGTCGAAGGCGTTGAGGTCGGGTGTGGCTGAGAGTGCGGTTGACCGCCACATTTCGTCAGCCGCGCGTGAACCGTCGAGGACGCGACAGGGCGCGACTGTACGGCGTTTGTCCGGACACCGCTAGCGGATGTGATCTACCGGCACAGGTGTGCCCACGTCCAGCACGCGACTGCCGCCGCTGCTCTGGTCTGGTGCCGCGCGGGGGAGGACAGTGGGAGGTGGCGACGATGCGTGTCGCGCGCCGCCGGCAGTGGCCGACAACAGCTGACAGGAGGACGCCATGCGTGAGAAGCAGTGGACTGTGCAGATCTCGATTGACGAGTACGAATCCCGCACCCGCGCCCGCGCGCGGCTGCACAATGACAGCGGCTCCGGCCTGGTAGGCGTCGGGATGGCCCGGCTGAGCCCGGACGACACCAATGTGCCCGAGATCGGCGATGAGCTCGCGGTGTCCAGGGCCTTGTCCGATCTGGCCCATCGCCTGCTCGACGCCACCGCCGAGGATATCGAGAAGGTGACCCACCAACCCGCCCATCTGGCGCGTTGATCGGGTGAGGTGAACGGCGGTACGGTGCGCGGCATGACCCTCGCGCGTTCCGTGCTGCTGTTCGCGCTCGCCGCCGTGGCCGAGATCGGTGGCGCGTGGCTGGTCTGGCAGGGCTGGCGCGAGCAGCGCGGACTGCTGTGGATCGCTGCCGGGGTACTAGCGCTTGGCGCCTATGGCTTCGTCGCCACCTTCCAACCCGACCCGCATTTCGGCCGGATCTTGGCCGCCTATGGCGGCGTGTTCGTCGCCGGATCGCTCGCCTGGGGCGTGGTCGTGGACAAGTTCCAACCCGACCGTTGGGACCTGATCGGGGCTGGGATCTGCCTGCTCGGCGTCGCAGTGATGATGTACGCGCCGCGCGGCTGAGCTCTACCGAACGACGGCGGTGCATGTCCGAAACCACCCGATTGCGGGATAAGGCCGGCTTCGGCGTGCGCCGAATGGCCTACCGACCAGGCCGAATTGCTGTGATCTGCGTCTTAACTGCTGACAACAAATGCGTAACGGGGTAGACAGGGGGCGCTCAAGAATCGTGCCGGAGGTGTGGGCGTGTCGATGGACGCCGCGAACTACAAGATCACGGTAGTCGAACTGCTGCGGCGGGAGGGCTACCAGCCGCCCGGCGATCAGCGGGTTGGTGGCCGGGCAGCGGCGACCGCGGCGGGTGTCGCGGTGATGTGTGGCGCGACGGTGACGGGCATGATCGCCCTTGCACCGAGCCTGTCCACGTCATTTCTCCCCGGAGAACCGGGTCCGGTGATGGCCACCGGCAACTCGTACACGAACGATGGGCTGACCACGGCCGCCCCCGAGCGCGACGAGGCGCTCGCCGAAGGCGGTGGCGCGCAGACCTCCGGCGCCAATGAGCAGGGGGAGCCAGGCCCGCTCGGCGGCGGTCCGGTGTTCGCGGAAACGTCCACCTCGCAGGTGCCCGCGATGAGCCAGCTCAGCGATCCGATCCGGCCGACCGAGAACTCCAGCCCGTCCGACGAGCCGTCGGGTCGTTCCGGCGGCACTCCCTCGGAGTCGGACGAATCAAGCTCGATGACCAGCGAGCCGGGTCAGCCGAGCAGCAGCGAGCAGCCCAGCGAACCCAGCGAGGAACCGAGCGAAGAGCCCAGCGAGGAGCCCAGCCCCGAGCCGAGCGAAGAGGCCAGCGAGGAGCCCAGCCCCGAGCCGAGCGAAGAGCCCAGCGAGGAGCCCAGCCCCGAGCCGAGCGAGCCCAGCGAAGAGCCTTCCGAGTCCTCGAAGGGGAATGAGGATTCGCGCGGACAGTCCGATCGCGGCAAGCGGAACTGATCGCTAACCTGAATAAAGTTCATAAAATGGGGTATGGTTCCCTCCGTGACCACATCCTGGAACAACTGGGCGGGCGATCAAATCTGCCGCCCTGCGGTTGTCGAGCAGCCGGCCAATCAGGCTGAACTGTCCGCGGCGATCGCCCGTGCTGACAAGGCCGGGCAGGTGGTGCGGGTCGCCGGTGCGGGCCACTCGTTCTCCGATGCCGTGCTCACCGACGGCATGCTCATCTCGCTCGAGCGGATGAACCGCGTGCTGGAACTGGATTGCCGGTCGGGTCTGGTGCGGGTCGAAGCGGGCAGCACACTGAACAAGCTGAGCAGGGTGCTCTGGGACAACGGCCTGGCGTTCCCCAACCTTGGTGACATCGACGTGCAGTCCATCGCGGGTGCGGCCGCCACCGGCACGCACGGCACCGGTGGGAAGCTGATGAACATCTCCGCCGCCCTGCACTCCATCGAGCTCACCCTGGCCGACGGCAGCACCATCGAGGTCAACGCGGACAACGATCCGGATGCCTGGCGGGCCGCGCGGGTGAGCGTGGGTGCGCTCGGAGTGGTCTCGGCGGTGACCGTGCGGGCGGTACCCGCATTCACGCTCGAAGGCGTCGACAAGCCGATCCCGATGAAAGCGGTACTCGACGGTCTGGACGAGTTGATCGACGGAAACGATCACTTCGAGTTCTTCGCCTTCCCGCACAGCCCGATCGCGATGACCCGCGCCAACAACCGCACCGACGCCGAGCCACGGCCGCCCGCACCGCGCCGTGAGTGGATTGAGCAGATCGTGCTGAAGAACCATGTCTTCAGCTCCGTTGTCGCGCTGGGCAGAAATCTGCCTAACCTCATTCCCCGGCTGAACCGGCTCGTCGCGCGGGTCGGCGCCCACGGGCACAAGATCGATCGCTCGTACAAGGTCTTCGCTTCGCCGCGGCTGGCGAAGTTCACCGAAATGGAGTACGCGATACCGCGCGAGCGCTCGGTGCTGGCCATCCAGGCGGCGCGCGAACTGGTCGAACGTCAGTTGTTCGACGTGAACTTCCCGCTCGAGGTCCGCTGGGTGGCACCGGATGACGCGTTTCTCTCACCAGCGGGCGGCCGATCGACCTGCTACCTCGCGGTGCACATGGCCAAGGGCATGGCATGGGAGCCGTTGTTCCGCGAGTTCGAGGCAATCATGGACGGCTTTGGCGGTCGGCCGCATTGGGGTAAACGGCATTTCCAGACCGCGGAGACCCTCCGGCCGCGCTATCCCGACTGGGACCGGTTCGCCGCGGTACGCATGCGGCTCGACCCGCAGGGGCGGTTCGCCAACGACTACGTCAACCGGGTGCTCGGTCCGGTCGAATCCTGACTGAACTCGCGTAGCGTGGGCAGGGGTACTTCTGGCCACAGCAACTGAGAGGCCGACACTATGACCGAAGCGAGTTCCGCAGTCCTGCCCGGACCTGTCGGCGCGCCGCCCACCCGAGGCACCGACTACACGCAGCTGATGCGGCTCGTCCGGGAGTCGGGGCTCCTCGGGCGACGGTATGGCTACTACCTCACCAAGATCGCCCTCACCGGACTGGCCTTCGCGGCCGGCTGGGCGGCACTTGTGCTGGTCGGCGACAGCTGGCTCCAACTCATCGTCGCCGGATACCTGGGCTTCATGTTCACCCAGGTCGCCTTCATCGGGCACGACGCGGGGCATCGGCAGATCTTCAACTCCCGCAAGCTGAGCACGATGGTCGGCTGGATTCACGGCAATCTGTTCGTTGGCCTGAGCTACGGCTGGTGGGTCGACAAGCACACCCGGCACCACGCGCATCCCAACCACGAAGGTCGGGATCCGGACATTGATCCCGACGTGGTCGCCTTCCGGACCGAGGACGCCGACGCCCGGCGAGCAGGCTGGGTAACCAAGCTGATCACCCGAAACCAGGCGATCCTGTTCTTTCCGCTGCTCCTGCTCGAAGGTTTCTACCTGCACATCGCCAGCGTCCGCGCATTGCTGACCCAGCCATCGATTCGGGCGCGCTGGGTGGAGGGCCTACTGCTCGTCGCGCACCTCGGCGGGTTCATCGCGGTGCTGCTGGTCTTCATGTCGCCGGTCAAGGCGCTGGCGTTCTTCGCCCTGCAGCAAGCCGTGTTCGGGCTCTACATGGGGTGCTCCTTCGCGCCGAACCACAAGGGGATGCCGATTTTCGCCCAAGGTGTGAAGGTGGACTTCCTTCGGCGCCAAGTGCTGACCTCACGCAACATCCGTGGCGGACCGATCGCCGACTTCCTGCTCGGCGGGTTGAACTACCAGATCGAGCACCACCTGTTTCCCAACATGCCGCGGCCCAACCTGCGCCAAGCGCAGATCTTGGTGCACGAGTTCTGCACCCAGCACAAGATTCCGTACTGCCAGACCGGGGCGCTGCGCTCCTACCTCGCGGTGCTGCGGCACCTGCACGAGGCGAGCAGCCCGCTCCGGGTGCGCAAGGCATGACGGCCGAGGGCATGGCGCAACAGTGCCATTGGCGCACCTGCGCACCGTTGGCTCGGCGCAGGCTGTCATGCTGAGTACACAATCCGGAAGGTGGTCGACCGTCGACCGCAACCAGCCGGAGGAGGGTGCCACATGACGTGGGCAAGGCATGCGAGCCCCGTGGACGAACAGGGATGGTCCGCAGAGGCTCGTGCGGCAGAACAGGCGCGCCGACAGGTCCAGGCAGGAAAAGCAGCGATCACCGTGGCAGGCCATTCGGCCGATGCCGCCGAATGCAGAGAACTACTCGCCATGCTCGGGCTGGAGTCCTGCATGGTTCGGCAGAGATAGCACCAACCCTTCGTCAACTCCCGTGCCCACCGACGCGCGCGGTCAATTCGCCGGCCGCGGCACGTACCGGCGCGGCCAGTTCGGGCCAGTCCGCACCGCACGCTCCGGCCCCCGGACAGTGGTGCCGGAAGGTCATGCTGATCGCGGCGATCGGATGTCCGCTGTGATCGAAGACCGGGTAGGCGACCGAGGCGAAGCCCGCGGTGACGAAGCCGTCTTCGACTGCCCAGCCGGTGCGGTGTTCCGCGGCCAGGATCCGGCGCAATTCGGCCAGGTGCCGTGGTCCGCGGTCGGTTCGGCGGACGAATTCACCGGTGCGGGGAAACAACGCACGAACCTGCGCCGCGGGCAGGTGCGCCAGGATCGCGCGCCCTGATGCGGTCAGGTGTGCGGGCAGCCGGACCCCGACATCGGTGACGACGGTTTCCGGCCGGGTGGGCCGTTCCTTGATCAGGTACAGCGACTCGTTGCCGTGCAGCACGCCGAGGTGCGCGGTGTGCTGCATCCGGTCGACGAGGCCGCGCAGGATCGGCCCGGCGAGCCGCTCCAACGGGTCGTGCCGCAGGTAGGCCGAGCCGAGTTCGAACGCGCCGATGCCGAGCCCAAAGCGCCGGTCTTCCGGCAGATGGGTGACGAAACCGGCGCTCGCCAACTCGGCGAGCAGGTGGTAGGTCGTTGACCGGGGCAGCGCGAGAACGCGGGCCACCGTTGCCGCCGACACCGGCCCCGCGTGCTCGGCGAGCACGCGCAGCACGGCAAGCCCGCGCCGGAGCGCGGGCACATCGGTGCTGGTCCCCACGGCCGACCTCCCAGGACAGGACTGTCTGGAATACCAGATCCATTGTGCCGTGATTCAGGCCTTCTTGGGTGGTAGCGGGAAGAACCCGCTGGTGCGCTCGATGTAGTCGCGGTAGCCGGGGCGCTTGTCCATGTGCCGTTCGAGCAACGGCTTGCCGGTGCCCTTGGCCAGCAACCAGGTCATCAGGATCGGGGACAGAATGGTTGCCGCGCCGAGCGGGTGGTGCGCGGCGAGCAGGTACAGGCCCCACCACACGCAGGCGTCCCCGAAGTAGTTCGGATGCCGCGTGTAGCGCCACAACCCGGTCCGCAGCACGGTGCCGCTGCTGCTCGGATCAGCCTTGAACCTGCGCAGTTGTTCGTCGCCGATCGCTTCGAAGGCGAATCCGATCAGCCACACCGCGACGCCGGCCACACCGAGCATCCCGAGGCCGCCGCTGTCGTCGTCGGCGAGCACGAACTGCCCGGCCTGCACCGGCAGCGACACGAACCACATGATCAGGCCCTGGGTGAGGTACACCCGGCCGAACATGCGGAGCGCCGGACGCGAGCCCGCGCGATCCAGGATCTCCTGGTACCGCAGATCCTCGGGCTTGCCCGTATTGCGCCGGTGAATGTGTACGGACAGCCTTAGCCCCCACAGCACGGTGAGCAGCGTGAGCACCCAGGCCGTAGCACCCGCGCCGCGCAGGTCGCAGGCTCCGCTGGTGACCAGCAGGAACGTGACCACCGCGATGATCGCGAAGCCTGCACCCCACGCGCTGTCGATGGTGTCGTACCGGCCACGGGCGCAGGCGATCACGAACGAGGCGACCACCGTGGTCAGCGCGGCGATTGCAGCCACGGCCGTGATCAACAGGGCGCTGGTCACGTTCATCGGTCAGACCCCCGCACGTTCTTGCGGCATCCAGCCGCGGTCGGTCGCAGACAGCCCGCTCGAGCCGTCGGTGCCAGGGCGAACGGAGAGGATCTGGTTGACGCCCATCCGGTTCTCCTCGAATGCCAGGGCGCCGCCCGCAAGGTACAGGCGCCACACCCGGGCCCCCTCGGCGCCGATCAGCGCGACCGCGTCGTCCCAGCGATCGTCCAGCGTCCACGCCCACTCGCGAACCGTGCGCACATAGTCTTCCCGCATCCCCTCGACGTCACGGATCTCGAAGCCCGCCTGCTCGAGGTGCTCGATGGTGCGGCTGACCGGGACCATGCTCATGTCCGGTGCGACGTAGGACTCGATGAACGCGCCTCCGCCTGGTGCCGTCCGACCGCGCGACATCTGCTGTAACAGCAGCCTTCCGTGCGGCCGCAGCAATCGGTGCAGGGCAGCGGCGTAGGCAGGATAGTTGATCTCGCCGACGTGCTCGCCCATCTCGATCGTCGCGATCGCGTCCCAGGGTTCGTCGGGGATCTCGCGGTAATCCTGCACCCGGACCTCGACCTGACCGGCGATGCCGAGCTCCTTGATCCGCCCCCGGATGTGTCTGGCCTGTTCACCCGAAAGTGTCACCCCGGTGGCGTGCACCCGGTACCGCTGCGCGGCGTAGATGATCAGCGATCCCCACCCGCAACCGATGTCGAGCAGGCGCGTTGCCTCCCGCAAGCCGAGCTTGCGGCAGATCAACTCGAGCTTGTCCTCCTGCGCATCGGCCAGACCATAGCCGGGCCCATCCGACGTCCAATAGCCACTGGAGTAGGCCATCCGCGGATCGAGCAGTAGCTGGTAGAAGTTGTTGCCCGCGTCGTAGTGGTGCGCGATCACGGACCGGTCGCGTCGCTTGGTGTGCAGCCCGCCGGACATCCGGGCTTCGCTCGCAGGCGGCTTCGGGCGAGGGCCGAGCGCGCCCAGCCGGAAGGCGAGCGTGAGCAGCCGGGGCCATTGCCGGAGGCCGATGCGCGGCGATCGAACCTGGTGTTCCCTGGCCAGCGTCCAGCACCGGCGTAACCCGTCGGTGAGATCGCCGTGCACAGCGAGGTCGCCCGACACGTACGCCCTGGCGAGCCCGAGTTCGCCCGGACTCCACAGCAGGTGCCGCAGCGCCCTGGTGTTGCGCAGCTCGACCCGGGGAGTTCCGGACGGTCCGGCTCGGCTGCCGTCCCACGCGGTCAGCTCGACAGGCAGCGGCACACCACGCAACTCGCGCACCGCGCGCTCGATTCGATGGGCCACGCCCGCTGGGCCCGCCCGGATTTCCTGGGGTTCGCGCACCCGTGGCTCCTCTCCTCGGTCGCAGCCGATGTGGGCAGCGAACTCGTCGGATGCGATTCGGAGTCGGCGGGCCAGGCGGATGGGTCACCGACGGGGACGTCAACTGAGTCACCCGCACCCATCCGGGGGTTCGATCACTCCGAATAACGAACGTGCAGTCTCTTGATCGCAAACAGATCGCGGTGGTCGGCGGTGGGGTCTCCGGCTTGACCGCGGCGTATCTGCTGCAACGTCACTACACGGTAACCCTGTTCGAGGCCGATGATCGGCTGGGCGGGCACGCGCACACGCACCAGGTGCCCACCGAGGACGATCGGATGATTCCGGTGGACAGCGGTTTCATCGTGCACAACGAGCGCACCTACCCGAACCTGCTGCGGCTGTTCGGTGAGCTGGACATACACACCCAGGACACCGAGATGTCGATGAGCGTGTCCTGTCAGGGCTGCGGGCTCGAGTACGCGGGCGCGAAGCGGCTCGGCGGGCTGTTCGCGCAGCGCGCGAACGCGGCTCGGCCCGCCTACCTGTCCATGCTCGCCCAGGTCGTCCGGTTTCACCGGCAAGCCAACCAGTTGCTCGGCCGCGGCGTCCAGGCCGGCAACGAGCCGACCCTCGGCGAGTTCCTCGCGGCCGGACGCTACTCCGGCTACTTCACCAATCACTTCGCCCTGCCGCTGGTCTCCGCGGTGTGGTCGGCCGACCGCGAGATCAGCGGCCGGTACCCGGCGCGCTATCTCTTCGAGTTCCTGCGCCACCACGGGATGCTGTCGGTCACCGGTTCGCCGATGTGGCGCACCGTGGTCGGCGGCTCCCGCGAGTATGTTCGGCGCGTTGCGGGAAAACTGTCCACAGTGCACATATCCACTCCGGTCCGATCGGTGCACAGGACCGCCGAGGGCGTGCGGATCCGAGACGACGCGGACCGCCAGCACACCTTCGATCGGGTGGTCCTCGCCTGCCATGCCGATCAGGCGCTCGGCCTGCTCGCCGGCGCGACGCCCATCGAGCGCAAGCTCCTCGGTGTCTTCCGCTACTCGGAGAACGAAACCTGGCTGCACATCGACCCCACTCCGCTGCCCGCCGCACCCGGAGCGCGAGCGAGCTGGAACTACCGCAAGCCTGCCTGCGACAGCGACCAGGGACAGGTGCTGGTGACCTACGACGTGAACCGCCTGATGCGGCTTGCCGAGCCGGTGAACTATCTGGTCACGTTGAATCCGGCTGGGCTGGTCGACCCGGCGCGGGTGCTGGCCCGTATGCAGTACCGGCACCCGATCTACACCCCTGACTCGGTTGCCGCGCAGCGCAGGTTCGGTGAACTGGGCGACGACCGGGTTCAATTCGCGGGCGCCTATCACGGCTGGGGCTTCCACGAAGACGGGTGCGCCGCGGGTGTGCGCGCGGCCGCGGCGTTCGGTGCGGGTTGGTGACCGGCCATGACCGCACCCGTGCTGTACGACTGCGTTGTAGGCCACACCCGCCGGACAGACGTGCACCGCGCTTTCCGGCATCGCCTGTACACCTGGTTGGTCGATCTGGACGCGCTTCCCCGGTACCCTGCGTGGCTGCGCCCGTTCGTCCGCTTCGACGCGCGGGATCACCTTGGCGCTGCTGACCGGTCGATCCGGGAGAATCTGGACAGCTGGCTGGTCACCAAGGGGGTGGACCTCGCAGGTGGCCGGGTGCTGATGCTCGCACACGCCAGGGTGCTGGGCTACGTGTTCAACCCGGTCACCGTGTTCTGGTGCTACCGGCCGGAGGGCGGCCTTGAGTGCGTAGTCGCCGAGGTGCACAACACCTATGGCGAGCGCCATTGTTATCTGCTGCGGCCGGACGCCAACGGCATCGCCGAGGTGGACAAGCGGTTCTACGTCTCACCGTTCCTGCCGATGGCAGGTAGCTACACGATGCGGGTCAACCCGCCCGGTGAGCGTGTTGATGTGCGCATCGAACTGCACGACGGCGAGCGGACCCTGCTCTCGGCTGCGCTGGTCGGCCATCGGCTGCCTGCTACTCGGCGCCACTTGGTCCGCATGCTCACGAGCAGGCCGCTTGTGCCGCAGCGTGTTTCCGCGCTGATCCGCAGGCATGGGATCGCATTGTGGCTACGCCGCCTGCCGATCGTTCCCCGGGAACCGCACGTTCACCAGGAGGGCATGCGATGACTGACGTCCTGACCGATTCCGGTTCCCGTCCGGCTCCGGACGCGGTGCCCGCTTGGGACTCTGTCGGTCCCGCGCCGCGCTCCCCGTTACGCGCCCGGGTGGCCGAATCGCTGTTCCGGCGCGCGGTGCGTGACCTGCCGGTCCAGGTGACGCTGGCCGGAGGAGAACGCCTCGGCGCGGGCGGACCGGGTAGCCCGTTGATGCGCGTGCTGCGGCCTACAGAGTTCTTCAGCAGGCTCGGCGTCGACGCCAAGATCGGCTTCGGCGAGTCGTACATGGCAGGTGACTGGACCGCGCCCGACCTGAGCGACCTGCTTACCCCGTTCGCCGCCAGGATGGCGAAACTGGTGCCCGCCCCGTTGCAGGTGCTGCGCCGCTGGGTGGACGCCGGCAGACCCGAGTCCGAGCGCAACTCCACCACCGGGTCCCGGCGCAACGTCGAGCATCATTACGACCTGTCCAACGACGTGTTCGCGCTGTTCCTCGACGAGACGATGACCTACTCCGCGGGGATCTTCGGATCCGGTAACACCGATCTCACCGCCGCGCAGGAAGCCAAGATCGACCGGGCGCTCGATGTCGCAGGGGTGCGGGCGGGCACGAGGCTGCTCGAGATCGGCACCGGTTGGGGCGCGCTCGCGCTGCGCGCGGCCGCTCGCGGCGCACAGGTGACCACCCTGACGCTCTCCCGTGAGCAAGGCACGCTCGCCCGGCAGCGGATCGCGGCCGCGGGCCTCGCCGGCCGGGTCGAAGTCCGGTTGTCCGACTACCGGGAGGCCGAAGGGCGTTTCGACGCCGTGGTCAGCGTGGAGATGATCGAAGCGGTCGGCTCGGAGTACTGGCCCACCTATTTCGGTGCCATCGATCGGCTCCTGGTGCCCGGTGGCCGGTCCGCGCTCCAGGCGATCACCATGCCGCACGACCGGATGCTGGCTACCAGGAACTCGCACACCTGGATCCACAAGTACATCTTCCCCGGTGGGGAATTGCCGTCGATGCGGATGATCGAGCAGACCGTTCGGGCGCACACCAGCTTGGTCGTCGAGGATCGCTATTCGTTCGGTGCGGGCTACGTCCAGACGCTGCGGTGCTGGCGGAAACGGTTCCTGGACCGGTGGACCGACGTGGCCGCGCTCGGGTTCAGCGAGGGCTTCCGCCGGATGTGGGAGTTCTACCTCGCCTACAGCGAGGCCGGGTTCCGATCCGGCTACCTCGACGTGTGGCAGGTAGGCCTGCGCAAGGTCGTCTGAAATACCAGACACATTTGTGCCTTCTCCGGATGTTGAACCGCTCCGGTGCGGGTGCAATGGCGGTATGAAGAACACGGTTGCGGTGGGGCCCGAACCGCTCACCCTCGAGCAGGTTGTCGCGGTGGCCCGAGGGCACGCTCAGGTCGAGTTGACCGAGGAGGCGAGCAAACGGATCGAGACCGCGCGCGAGCATGTGGCAGGCCTTGCCGCGGCGATCAGTCCCAGCTACGGAGTGTCGACCGGCTTCGGCGCGCTGGCCATCCAGCACATTCCGGCCGACAAGCGGGCGGCGCTTCAACGCTCGCTGGTTCGCTCGCATGCGGCCGGTGCCGGTCAGCCGGTCGAACCCGAAGTGGTGCGCGCCCTTATGCTGCTGCGGCTGCATACCCTGGCCACCGGGCACACCGGGGCCACGATCACCACCGCGCGCACGCTGGCCGCCCTGCTCAACTCGGGGGTGATCCCGGTGGTGCACGAGTACGGATCGCTCGGCTGCTCGGGCGATCTCGCCCCATTGGCGGCGGTCGCGCTCACGCTGATGGGGGAGGGAGAGGTGCTTGACGCCAGCGGTGCGCGCGAGCCGGCTGCCCAAGCGCTGGCTGCCGCGGGCATCGAGCCGGTCACGCTCGCCGAGAAGGAAGGCCTCGCGCTGACCAACGGCACCGACGGCATGCTCGGCATGCTCGCGCTGGCCGCCACCGACCTCGACCGGCTGCTCGACGTGGCGGACCTGACCGCCGCGATGAGCGTGGAGGCGCTGTTGGGCACCGATCGGGTCTTCGCCGATGATCTGCAGGCCTTGCGACCGCACCCTGGGCAGGCCACGTCGGCGGCCCGGATGGCCGCGCTGCTGGCCGGTTCGGAGATCGTGGCCAGCCACCGGGGACCGGACTGTCCGCGGGTGCAGGACGCCTACTCGTTGCGCTGCGCACCGCAGGTGCACGGCGCGGCCCGGGACACCCTCGCGCATGCGCGGCTGGTCGCGGGCCGGGAACTCGCCTCGGCCATCGACAACCCGGTGGTGCTCGGCGACGGCAGGGTGGAGTCCAACGGCAACTTTCACGGCGCGCCGATCGCCTATGTGCTGGACTTCCTCGCCATCCCGATCGCCGATGTGGCCAGCATGGCCGAACGCCGCACCGATCGGATGCTCGATGTGGCCCGGTCGCACGGGTTGCCGCCGTTCCTCGCACACGACCCGGGAGTCGACTCCGGGCACATGATCGCGCAGTACACGCAGGCCGCCATCGTCTCGGAGCTCAAGCGGATCGCGGTGCCCGCATCGGTGGACTCCATCCCGAGTTCGGCGATGCAGGAGGATCACGTCTCGATGGGCTGGTCGGCGGGCCGCAAGCTGCGCAGGGCGATCGACGGGCTGACCACCGTGCTGGCCGTCGAATACCTGACCGCAGCGCGCGCGCTCGAGTTGCGGGCACCGCTCGCGCCCGCGCCCGCGACCGCCGCAGCTGTGGCGCTGCTTCGCCAACGGGTGCAAGGCATCGGCCCCGACCGGCATATGGCACCGGAGATCGCCGCGGCAGAAGACCTGATTCGTACCGGAGAACTGGGAGGGACACCATGACCGACACCGCACGCACCGTGCGAGCGGCTCGGGGAATCGAGTTGACCGCCAAGAGCTGGCAGACCGAGGCCGTGCTGCGCATGCTGCACAACAACCTCGACCCCGAAGTCGCCGAACGCCCGGAGGATCTGGTCGTTTACGGCGGCACCGGCAAGGCCGCCCGCGACTGGCCGAGCTTCGACGCGCTGTCCAGGGAACTGACCACATTGGACAGTGATGAGACGTTGCTGGTGCAGTCCGGCAAGCCGGTCGGCGTCTTCCGCACCCACGAATGGGCGCCGCGGGTGCTGATCGCCAACTCCAACCTGGTGCCGGACTGGGCGAATTGGCCCGAGTTCCGCCGCCTGGACGCCCTCGGCCTGACCATGTACGGGCAGATGACGGCCGGATCGTGGATCTACATCGGCACCCAGGGGATTCTGCAGGGCACCTACGAGACCTTCGCCGCGGTCGCCGCCAAGAGGTTCAACGGTTCGCTGGCAGGCACGCTGACCGTGACCGCTGGCCTCGGCGGCATGGGCGGCGCGCAACCACTGGCGGTCACCATGAACGGCGGGGTCGCGCTGGTGGTCGAGGTCGATCGGCACCGGGCCGAGCGCCGGGTGGAGACCCGTTACCTGGACGAGATCGCGGCCGACCTGGACGATGCGATCGCCACGGTGACCGCAGCCAAACGCGAAGGCAAGCCATTGTCCGTTGGGCTGATCGGCAACGCCGCCGAGGTGCTGCCCGAACTGCTCCGCCGGGGTGTCGAGGTGGACGTGGTCACCGACCAGACCTCCGCGCACGATCCGCTGGCCTATCTGCCCAAGGGCGTCGAGGTTGCGGACTGGGCGGACTACGCGGCGGCCAAACCCGATGAGTTCACCGACCGTGCCCGCGAATCCATGGCCGACCACGTCGAGGCGATGATCGGCTTTCTTGACGCGGGGGCTGAGGTCTTCGACTACGGCAACTCGCTGCGCGGCGAAGCCAAAACGGGCGGCTGCGCCCGGGCGTTCGACTATCCCGGGTTCGTGCCCGCCTACATTCGCCCGCTCTTCTGCGAGGGCAAGGGCCCGTTCCGCTGGGCAGCGCTGTCCGGGGATCCGGCCGATATCGCGGCGACCGACCGGGCGATCCTCGAGCTGTTCCCACGCGACGATTCGCTCGCCCGGTGGATCAGGCTGGCCGGTGAACACGTCGCCTTCCAGGGGTTGCCGGCACGCATCTGCTGGCTCGGTTACGGCGAGCGGCACCTCGCCGGGCTGAAGTTCAACGAGATGGTCGCCAGCGGAGAGCTCTCAGCGCCGGTGGTCATCGGACGTGATCACCTCGACTGCGGCTCGGTGGCCTCCCCCTATCGGGAAACCGAGGCGATGGCCGACGGGTCGGACGCGATCGCCGACTGGCCGTTGCTCAATGCCTTGGTGAACACCGCGTCCGGGGCAAGTTGGGTGTCCATCCATCACGGTGGCGGGGTCGGCATGGGCCGGTCAATCCACGCCGGGCAGGTGTGCGTGGCCGACGGCACCGAACTCGCCGCCCAGAAGATCGAGCGGGTGCTGACCAACGATCCGGGCATGGGCGTGATCAGGCACGTCGACGCAGGTTACCCGCGTGCTCAGGAGATCGCCGATCAGCGTGGCGTGCACATCCCGATGGGGCCCTCGTGAGTGCTGAAAGACGCCATGAGCGCGTTCAGTGCACTGAATGGCCCGTTCAGTACGTTGAACGCACTGAAAGCGTCTTTCAGCGCCTGGGGGACATCGCCACTGTGGGCGTTGATCCGCTACGAGGTGGGTATTCCCGGCACGCGTTCGACGATGCTGATCTCGAACTGCGGGAGTGGTTCGTCGCCGAAGCCAGGCGGCGCGGACTGGACGTCGACCGCGACCGCAACGGCAACCTCTGGGCGTGGTGGGGCAGGCCCGGCCCAGAGGCGGTGGTGACCGGGAGCCACCTCGATTCGGTGCCCGGTGGCGGGGCCTTCGATGGTCCGTTGGGCGTGGTGTCCGCCCTATGTGCGGTGGATGTCTTAAGCGCCAAGGGGTTCCGGCCGCGCAAACCGCTCGCCGTTGTGGTCTTCGCCGAGGAGGAGGGCGGCCGGTTCGGGTTGGCTTGCCTCGGCTCGCGGTTGCTGACGGGGGTGGTCGCCCCGGAGAAGGCGTTGGCGCTCACCGACTCCCGGGGCGTGACCTTCGCCGAAGCCGCGCGGCGAGCCGGGCTCGATCCGCGGTTCGCCGGAGCCGATCAGGAGGCGGTGTCCCGGATCGGGGCCTTCGTGGAACTGCATGTCGAGCAGGGGCGGGCCCTCACCGACCTAGGATCAGCGGTCGCGGTGGGGTCCACCATTGACGCGCACGGGCGCTGGCGACTGAGCTTCACCGGCCGCGGTGACCACGCGGGCACCACGGTGCTGGCCGACCGGCGCGATCCGATGATCCCGGCCGCCCGTACGGTCCTGGCCGCGCGAGCCGTCCTCGGCGGTGGTGGTGCCGACGGGCAGCGGGCAACGGTGGGGCGGTTGGTGCCCGTCCCCGGGGGAACGAACGTGATCCCGTCCCGGGTCGATCTGTGGCTGGACGCACGTTCCGGAACCGAGCCGAGCACAAAGGACGCGGTGGCCGAGATCGCCGCCGCGGCTGGTGTGGCCGCCGAGGAAGAAGGATGCCTGCTCGAGA
Organism: Haloechinothrix sp.; assembly: GCA_050701115.1. Taxonomy (GTDB): domain Bacteria; phylum Actinomycetota; class Actinomycetes; order Mycobacteriales; family Pseudonocardiaceae; genus JBOHER01. Next base: position 23,077 of record JBOHER010000048.1, read on the forward strand.
TGCGGGAGGAGTCGTGGTCGGGCCCCGTGTCCTTCGACGCCGCACTGCGCGACCGCATGCGTGGCCTGCTCGGCGGCGTCCCTGCGTTACCGACCGGTGCGGGTCATGACGCCGGGGTGCTCGCCGGACGGGTGCCCACCGGGATGCTCTACGTGCGCAACCCGACCGGTGTCTCGCATTCACCCGAGGAGTTCGCCGAGTCCGAGGACTGCGCGGCCGGTGTCGCAGCCTTGGCCACCGTGCTCGAGGAGTTGGCCGGATGAGCACGCTCTGGTGCGAGCAGGCCCTGCTGCCGGACGGCCCGGGGGCCGCGGTGTCGATCGTCGTGGACAGGGACCGGATCACCGCCGTGGCGCCGGATTCTCCGCGCACCGGCACCGTCCTTACCGGACTTGTCGTGCCGAGCTTCGCCAATGTGCACTCGCACGCCTTTCACCGGGCACTGCGTGGCCGGACGCACGATGAGGGCGGGTCGTTCTGGACCTGGCGGGAGCGGATGTACGCCGTTGCGCAACGGCTGGACCCCGACGGGTACTACCGGCTGGCTCGCGCCGTCTACGCCGAGATGGTGCTCGCCGGATTCACCAGCGTGGGCGAATTCCACTATCTGCATCACGCACCGGGCGGGCACAGCTACGCCGACGCCAACGGCATGGCGCACGCGCTGGTGGCCGCCGCCCAGGACGCGGGGATCCGGCTCACCCTGCTGGACACCTGTTATCTGTCCGGCGGGTTCGGTGCCGACCTGTATCCGGTGCAGCGCCGGTTCTCCGACCACACCGCCGAGCGCTGGGCCGAGCGGGTGGAGTCCTTCCAGCCTTCCGCGCCGTACACCCTGCTCGGGGCCGCCGTGCATTCGGTTCGGGCGGTACCGGCCGAGCAGATTCCCACGGTGGTCGGCTGGGCGCAGGACCGCGAGGCACCGCTGCACGCGCACCTGTCCGAGCAGCGCGCGGAGAACGACGCCTGTGTCGACGCCTATGGATACACGCCGACCGAACTGTTCGCCGAAGCGGTCGCGCTCGATGACCGGTTCGTGGCCGTGCACGCGACCCATCTGTCCACTCAGGACATCGGCAGGCTGGGTGCGGCCGGGGCGGGGGTGTGCTTCTGCCCGACCACCGAGCGGGACCTCGGCGACGGCATAGGGCCTGCCCGCGCGCTCGCCGATGCGGGCGCCGTGCTCAGCCTGGGCAGCGACTCGCACGCGGTGATCGATCCGTTCGAGGAGATCAGGGGGCTGGAGATGAACGAGCGACTCGCCCGTCGGGCGCGCGGGCAGTTCAGCGCGGCCGAACTGCTGGCCGCCGCGACCCGCCATGCGGCCATCGGCTGGCATGGTCTGGGTGCGATCGAGCCTGGCGCATCCGCCGACCTGGTGACCGTCGCACTCGATTCGGTGCGTACCGCGGGTAGCAACCCCAGCGGGATTCCCCTGTGCGCCAGCGGATCCGATGTTCGGGACGTGCTGCGAGCAGGGGAGTGGCTGGTGCGTGACGGCCGGCACCAGCGCATCGAGAACCCCGCGGCCGAGCTCACCAAGGTGATCGGGGACCTGCTCGGATGACCTCCACGCTGATCACCGGCATCGGCGAGCTGACCACCAACGAACCCGAACTCGGCAAGCAGCGTGATGCGGCCGTGGTGATCGAGGGCGATCGCATCGCCTGGGTCGGCTCGCCCACCCAAGCGGGTCCCGCCGACAAGTGCGTCGATGTCGAGGGCAGGACGGTGCTTCCGGGCTGGGTGGATTCGCATACCCATCTGGTGTTCGGCGGCGATCGCACCGCCGAGTTCGAAGCCCGCATGGCGGGCCAGCGCTACTCGGCGGGTGGCATCAAGCTGACCGTCTCGGCCACGCGAGCAGCGTCCGATCAGCAGCTCGCGGCCAACTTGCGCAGGCTCGTGAGGGAGGCGCGGCAGCAGGGAACCACCTACCTGGAAACGAAAACGGGCTACGGGCTCACGGTGGCCGACGAGGTCCGATCGGCGCGGATCGCCGCCGACGTCGCCGATCAGGTCACGTTCCTCGGCGCGCACATCGTGCCCGATGACGCCGACCCAACGTCCTATGTAGACATGGTGACAGGCCCGATGCTGGATGGCGTCGCGCAGTACGTGCGGTGGGTGGACGTGTTCTGCGAGGAAGGCGCCTTCGACGCCGAGCAGTCCGCGCGGGTCCTGCGGGCCGCAGCCGAGCGTGGGCTCGGCGTGCGGGTACACGGCAACCAGCTCGGCAACGGCCCGGGTGTGCGGTTGGCCGTGCGCTGGGGTGCGGCCAGCGTGGACCACTGCTGCTACCTCGATCAGTCCGATGTGGACGCCTTGGCCGGTAGCTGGGATTCCGGTGCGGGCACGGTCGCGACGGTGCTGCCCGCCTGTGACCTGTCGACAAGAGGCCCGCTCGCGCCGGCCCGCGGGCTGATCGATTCGGGTGCAGTTGTAGCCATTGCCAGCAACGCCAATCCGGGTAGCTCGTACACCACGTCGATGGCCTTCTGCGTCGCGACGGCCGTGTTGCAGATGGGGTTGTCCATCGACGAAGCCGTCTGGGCGGCGACCAGAGGCGGGGCCATCGCCCTGCATGCGGACGCCGGCGACGGCGCGGTGGGCGTCATCCGCCCGGGCGCACGAGCCGACCTGCACGTGCTGGACGCGCCGTCGGCTGCCCACCTGGCCTACCGTCCGGGAGTCCCGTTGACCTGGGCGGTCTGGCGAGCGGGCGTGCGCGAGGTTTGACCGGTCGGGTCTACGCCGCGCTGGCGGTGAGCGCGTCGGCGATCGGGCCGAGGTCGGTCAGCACGCCGAGCCGCTTGGCTTCGGAGATGATGTCCGCGCGCACCGCAGGTGGCAGGGTTCGCGCCACGTCGGCCAGCACGCTCTGCGCGTCGGCAGGCAGCACCCTGGCGAAGGGCAGCAGCTCGGTCCACAGATTGTGATCGACCACGACCGTCGCCAGCGTGTCGATCAGTGCTCGGTCCTGTTCGGCGAGCAGCTCTGCGAGCTCCCCGACCAGGTGGTCAGGCAGCGAGCCGGCCCTCCCCAGCAGCACGGGCCAGAGGTTCTGTTCCGATGCCGCCATGAGCAGCCGGACCTGTCGCGATCGCGGAAGCAGGTCGATGACAAGGGGAATAGCGGACGAATCCTCTACAACGAGCGCGATACGCAGCAGCGCGGCTTCGTCCAGTTCGGTGATGCAGGCGGCCAGCGGTTCCTCGGACAGATAGCCGACGAACCGCCCGAGCGTGATCCAGTCCTGGCGAGCTGCCAGTTCGACGGCGACCGGTGCGATCAACTTCGGCGGCAGCGCGCTGATCACCGCGTGTGCCCGGCGCGGATCCAACTCTACCGCGACGTCAGCGAGGAAGGCCGGGGAGAGCCGTTTGGCCGTATCGGCGGCCTTGTCCGGGTCGATCAAACCGGCTACCCGTGCACACAGCAGCGGCCCGAACACCTTCTCGGCGATCCTGGCCAGTATCGGGCCCGGGAGGAGTTTCGCCGCAGCGCCCAACCGCTTGAGCGTTCCTGAGTCGGCGCCGAACAGTACGTCAGTGACCTGCTCGCGGAACAGGGCGAGGTCGGCGTCGCTGACCGAGTCAAGGACACCGAGCGAGTCGGGGTGTACGCGCAGCAGCCGGGCGAGTTTGAGAACCTCGGCGCGGGTGTACGGCGATGCGGCGGCGGTCACAGGCCGACCGCCTTGCGCACGGTGCCACGCAGCAGCGCGGGCACATACTTCAAGGCGGCTTCTGCCGCGTCGATGAGTTCGGCGGCTTGCTGTCTGCAGGTGCTGGCCAACGCGCCGGCGAGGGCCTGTTGATCCTTCGCGTCGAGCGCGGCGATGCCGGCAGGCAGCGGTCCGGTGATCTGCTCTGCCAGCGTGCGCGTGGCGTCAGTGCCCATCGGACCCCTTTCGTCACCCGCGTTGTCAGGCGTTGCTAACCGATCCTCGGTGACCCGCACGTGAACCGCAAGCGTCAAGGCCGAAGGCCCGCAGCACGCGCGATCTTGTGGTTGGCGCCCATGAGCAACTGTCGTTGGATGCGGCTTTCAATCCGGAACGCCGCGCGGGGCGAGATGTGCCTGGTCCGGCCCAACAGCGCCTTGGTCGCGGCAACCGCATCGGGCGAGCGGGTCATCAGCAAGGCTACTCGGCAGTAGTCATCAGCAAGCGGTCGTCGGGTAACTCACTCCCGGCCGCGGATGATCGTCGGCGCGTAGTCGTCCTCGTCGACCCTGGGCACTGGCAGCTCGGGGATGTCGTGCGCGGGCTCGGTGACCGGACCGGGTGCGGCCCGCTGTGGCGTGGTTACCGTGGGTCGCACTTCCCGGCGCTCGGCGCTCATGTTGATCACTTGACGCTCCTTTCCAGTCGTCTCGGATACTCGTCGGTTACCCGGTTAGTCCCGCGTCATGGGGTGCGCGTTACGCCAAACGCGCCGAACCCGTCCATCGAGCGATACGGTTACGGAGAGCGACACCAGCGATAGCGACGCTCGGGCCGCCCGGTACCGCCGTAGCGCAGGCGTACCTCGACGCGGCCGGTGTCCACGAAATGTTCGAGGTATCGCCGCGCGCTGACCCGCGACAGTTCGGCACGCGCAGCACACTCGGCAGCGGACAGATCGCCGTCCACGTCACGCACCACCCGCTCCACCAGTTCGGCGGTCTGCTGCGTCAAACCCTTGGGCAGCGGGGAGGCCCCCCGTGGCCGCGACCCGAACACCTGATCCACGTCGGCCTGCGCCGCCTCGGACAGGGTGCCGAGCTTGGCATGCAGCGAGGCGAAATGCCGCAACTGGTCGTACAGCGCCCCATAGGTGAACGGTTTGATCAGATAGTGCAGCACGCCGCCGCGCATCGCGCCGCGCACGGTGTCCACGTCGTTGGCCGCGCTGATCACGATGACATCGGTCTCCTGGCCGGGGCCACCTCGAATACGGCGTAGCACAGCCAAGCCGTCCATGTCCGGCAGGTAGATGTCCAGCAGCACCAGGTCGGGCCGCAGCTCGTCGACCATGCGCAGGGCATCTGCGCCGGTGTGGGCGACGCCTGCCACCGCGAATCCGGGTGTCTTCGCGACGTAGCCGCTGTGCACCTTGGCGACCATGAAGTCGTCATCCACGACGAGAACCCTGATCATGCCCGCGCCTCGGGGCCGATCGGCAGGGTAGCGGTGAACACGGCGCCGTCGGCGTTGTGCACCGACACCGAACCGCCCCGGCGCACGCAGGCCTGCCTGGTCAACGCGAGCCCGAGACCGCGCTGCCCGCCCTGTTCGGCCGCCTTGGTGGTGAAGCCGTGCCGGAAAACCTCCTCCGCGATCTCCGGTGCCACACCGGGCCCAGAATCCCGAACGACCACCCGCACCTCGGTGTCCGTCTGCTTGAGGTCGACCTCGATCCAGCCCACGCCATCCGCGCAGCGGTGCCCGCGCAGCGCGTCCAGCGCGTTGTCCACCAGGTTCCCCAGCACGGTCACCAGATCGGCGGACACGGGTTCGGCGACCTCGCCGATGCGGCTGCCGTCGGACAGCCGCAGTCCGACGCCCTGCTCGGCTGCGAGGCTGGCCTTGGCGATCAGCAGGGCCGCGACCGCCGAGTCGCCGATCTTGGCTCCGACCTCGGCTTGCCATTGATCGCGGGAGGCACTCACCCTGCTGACGTACCTGCTCACTTCGTCGTACTCGCCGAGCTCGATCAGTCCGGCGATGGTGTGCAGGCGATTGCTGAACTCGTGCGCTTGCGCGCGCAGCGTGTCCGTGGTGTTCCTGTTGGCGTCGAGTTGATCCTGCAGCCGCACCACTTCGGTGCGATCCCGGAGCGTGACCACCGCGCCGAGCACGCGGTCGTCCCACCTGATCGGCATTCGGTTCATGATCAGCACCTTGCCTCGTCGCAGCCCGATCTGGTCGGCGCCGGTCACCTTGCCGGTGAGCACGTCCACCACGCGCTCGTTGAGGTCGAGTTCTTCCACCGTGCGCCCGACGGCGTCGTCCCGCAGCGCCAGCAGCGCCTTGGCGTGGTCGTTGACCAGGGTGATTCGGTGCTGCTGGTCGATGCCGACGACGCCCTCCTTGATGCCGTGCAGCATGGCCTCGCGGTGTTCGACGAGCCCGGTGATCTCACTCGGCTCGAGGCCGAGGGTCTGCCGCTTCACCCACCAGGCCAGCCACAGTGAGCCTGCCACCCCGAGCGTGGTGGCGACGCCGAGCAGCATGACCAGGTTGGCAGGCGAGTCGATCAGGGTCTGCCACGCGCTCGGCTGCTCCTGGCCGGCGACCGCGAACCCGATGATCTGCTCATCGTCACCGATCACCGGAACGTGCGCGACGACCGAAGCGCCTACCTCGCCGACCCATGACCTGCCCTGGGCGACGGTGCTCCCGCCCAGCGGCAGCGGCTCGCCTGTTTGATCGGGATCCTGCGAGGTCAACACCACCCGGTCCGGCCGGGCGATGATGACGAAGCTGGCGCCGGATACGGCGCGCGCGGTTTCGGCGATCGGGTCGATCGTCTCGTGCTGCTTGGGGTCGGCCAGCAGGTCGCGCAAGCTCTCATTGGCCGCGATGCTCTCGGCGAGTCCCAGCATGCGCCTGCCTTCGGTGGCGCGGAACGATGCGCCTGCCTGGGCCACGCTCACCGCTGCCACCGCGGCCAGCAACACGAGGACGATCAGCAGCTGCAACGCAAGGAGCTGGCGGGCGAGCGAGCCCTTCTTGCCCACCGGTCTCACCTCCTGGCCTCTTTGCCTGGCTCACAGTGTGACCTGCGGCTTGCCGCGATGGACACCGGAGGAGGTGTGAACACAACGACCACAACGAACGCAGCGGCCGCAAGGCAGACACGGCGCCCGGCGACACCTCACCATTCGAAGCACTCAGTGCTAGTTCCAACGCATAGCGCTCTCAACGAGGAGAGGTAGGGATCACAGTGCGGACATCCCATGGGAGGCTGCGCAAGCTGCTCGCGACGGTGGTCGCGATTGCCGCTACGGCAACCCTGTCGGCCTGTAACGCGGCGGGTGGCGCCGCCGGTGACGCGGACAAGATCACCGGCTTGCGGATGCTGGTGCCCAACACGCCTGGTGGTGGCTACGACATCACGGCCCGCACCGCGGCGAAGGTCATGGAGGAAACCGAGGTCGCCCGCAACGTCGAGGTGTTCAACCTTCCTGGTGCGGGCGGCACGGTGGGCCTTGGCCGGCTGGTCAACGAGAAGGGCAACGGCAAGCTCGCCATGCAGATGGGGCTGGGCGTGGTCGGTAGCGTCTACACCAACTCCTCGCCATCGACGCTGGCTGACACCACGCCGATCGCCCGGCTGATCGAAGAGCCGGACATCATCGTGGTGTCGAAGGATTCCCGCTACACCGAACTCGAGCAGCTGATCGCGGACTGGAAGGCCGACCCCGGTTCGGTTCCGGTCGGTGGTGGTTCCTCGCCGGGTGGACCCGACCATCTGGCGCCGATGCTGGTCGCCAAGGCCATCGGACTGGATCCCAAGAAGGTCAACTACGTGCCGTTCGACGGCGGCGGCGAGCTGCTGGCCTCGGTGCTCGGTAACAAGGTTGCTTTCGGGGTCTCCGGGCTCGGCGAGTACATCGACCAGATCGAAGCAGGCGAGCTGCGAGTGCTCGCGGTGACCGGCCCGGAGCGGGTGGACGGTGTGGACGCGCCGACCCTGACCGAGGTGGGTGTGGACGTCGAGTTCACCAACTGGCGTGGCGTGGTCGCCCCGCCGGGAATCAGCGACGCCGACCGGCAGGCCTTGATCGACGCCTACACCGCCATGCACGGCTCCCCGCAGTGGCAGGAGGCGCTGGCCCGCAACGGGTGGGACGACGCGTTCCTTACCGGCGATGAGTTCGGTGCGTTCATGCAGTCCGAAACCGATCGGGTCGGCTCGGTGCTCAAGGAGCTGGGGCTGGCATGAGCCAACAGAGCATGAGCCGGCAGAGCAAGCCGTCCGCTGCGACGCGCTGGTTGCGTGCGCATTCCGAACTCGGGCTCGTCGCCTTCCTGACCGGGCTGGGCGCGCTGGTGCTGTTCGACGCGGCCACCATGGCCTCGCACTTCACCCAGCGCGGCCCGGTCGGGCCGAAGGCGGTTCCGGTGGTGGTCGGTGTGCTGCTACTGGTCATCGCGGCCGCCCTGGCCGTCGATGTGCTGCGCGGGGGCAAGGGTGAGGCGGAGGCAGGGGAGGACATCGACCTGTCCACGCCGCCCGAGTGGCGGACCGTGCTGCTACTCGGCGCGGCGTTCGTCGCCAACATCGTGTTGATCGACTTCGTTGGCTTCCCGATCGCGGGTGCGATCTTGTTCTGGGGCTCGGCCTATGCGCTGGGCAGCAGGCACCCGGTCCGTGACCCGCTCGTCTCGATCGCACTCTCCGTGCTCACGTACCTGATGTTCGTGAACCTGCTCGGCGTGGCATTGCCTGCCGGTCCGTTGGCGGGGGTGATCTGAGATGGATGTGCTGAACGATCTGCTTCAAGGGTTCGGCACCGCGCTGACCCCGACCCACCTGTTGTTCGCCGCCATCGGCGTGCTGCTGGGCACCGCGATCGGGGTGCTGCCCGGCATCGGGCCTGCGATGGCGGTCGCACTGCTTCTGCCGGTCACCTACAGCATGGAGCCGACCGGGGCGTTCATCATGTTCGCCGGCATCTACTACGGCGGCATGTTCGGTGGATCGACCACAGCGATCCTGCTCAATGTCCCCGGCACACCCGACTCGGTGGTCACCGCGCTCGAGGGTCATCCGATGGCGAAGCAGGGCCGGGGCGCGCAAGCCCTCGCCGCCGCGGCGATCGGCAACTTCGTCGGTGCCATGACGGGAACGATCTTGCTGGTCCTGCTGGCTCCAATGGTGGCCGGCTTCGCGGTGAACATCGGTGCGCCCGACTTCTTCGCGATCATGCTGCTGGCGTTCATCGCGGTGACCTCGGTGCTCGGAAGTTCACGGGTGCGGGGGTTCGCCTCCCTGGCCGTCGGCCTCACGCTCGGCCTGGTCGGTTTGGACCCGATGACAGGTCAGCAGCGACTCACCTTCGGCTCGCTGCATCTGGCCGACGGCATCGACGTCGTCATCATCGCGGTTGGCTTGTTCGCCGTCGGTGAGGCGCTGTGGGTCGCCGCGCACCTACGCCGCACGTCTGGCAGGCCCATTCCGGTCGGCCGTCCGTGGCTGAGCAAGCAGGATGTGCGTCGGTCGTGGAAATCCTGGGTGCGCGGTCCGATGATCGGTTACCCGTTCGGTGTGGCGCCGATGGGCGGTGCGGACATCCCTACCTTCCTGTCCTATGTGACGGAGAAGCGATTGTCCAAGCACCGCAAGGAATTCGGTAAGGGCGCGATCGAGGGGCTGGCCGGTCCCGAGTCGGCGGCCAGTGCGTCGGCGGCAGGCACGCTGACCTCGATGCTCGCTCTTGGGCTGCCGACCACGGCGATCGCAGCGGTGATGCTGGCGGCCTTCCAGCAGTACGGCATCCAGCCGGGTCCGCTGTTGTTCCAGCGTGAGTCGGAGCTGGTGTGGGCGTTGATCGCCAGCATGTTCATCGGTATGGCGCTGCTGCTGGTGCTGAACCTGCCGCTGGCGCCGATGTGGGCCAAGTTGCTGCGGATTCCCCGGCCCTACCTGTATGCGGGGATTCTGTTCTTCGCCACTGTCGGGGCGTATGCGGTCAGCGGTGATGTTGTCGATCTGGTGATGCTGTTGATCATCGGCGTCATCGGCTTCGTGATGCGGCGCTTCGGGCTGCCGGTGCTGCCCGCGCTCATCGGGTTCATCCTCGGGCCGAGTGCCGAGCAGCAGCTGCGCAGGGCGCTGCAGATCAGTGACGGTCAGCTGGGCGGTCTGGTGGACACCGCGTTCTCGGTGACCGCGTACGTGATCATCGCGTTGATCCTGCTGTGGCCGTTGGTCCGCCGGTTGCTGCCGCGGCGCACCCCGCGTGACCCCGAGCCCGTCCGGGAGAAGGAGTCCGTGGACGCCTGATCGGTCACCAAGACAGGGGCACTTCGCTTGCCGAGGTGCCCCTGCCTTTTGGTCGGACTGACCTATCCGCAGTACCTGGTCATGTTGGTGCTCTGGGAGCGCGGCGAGATCTCGATCAAGGAGCTCGGCGGTGCGCTTCGGCTCGACTCGGGAACCCTGTCGCACCTGGTCAAGAGGCTCGAGGCGGCCGGGCTGGATCACAACAAGGAAAGGGAACTCGATGAACCAACATCGACGTGGGATTCGAGGTGACCGGCGCCAGCTGAGAGTGCAACTAGTTGCATAGGCGTCGCGTTGCATAGTAGCCTGCGCGGATGGCGTTGGAGCATGCGATCTTGGTGTCGCTGACCGAGCGATCGGGCTCCGGGTACGAACTGGCCCGGAGGTTCGACCGGTCGATCGGCTTCTTTTGGGGCGCCACCCACCAGCAGATCTATCGCGTGCTCAAGCGGATGGACGAGGCAGGCTGGGTCTGGTGCGAGTACGTCGCGCAGGACGATCGCCCGGACAAGAAGGTCTACACGGTGAGCGCAGAAGGCCGCGCTGAGCTTCAGCGGTGGCTCGCCGGGTCGGTTGAACCGGTCCAGCTACGGGACGAGCTCGCCGTCAAGCTCCGCGGCGCGTCGCTCGGCGATACCGCCGCGGTGCTGGCCGAGTTCGCCCGCCATCGCGATCGGCACGCCGAACGCCTCGATATCTACCTCGCGATCGAGAAGCGCGACTTTGCCGACCCGAGCCGATTGGCCGGGCGGCAACTCCATCAGTACCTCGTGCTGCGCGGTGGAATCCGCGCCGAGCAAGGACTTGTCGACTGGTGCGACGAGGTACTCGAGGCCATGCGACATGAGTCCACCAGCACAGAAGGAAACGACCCGCGATGACCCAGTTCCCCAATCTGCTCGCGCCACTCGATCTTGGCTTCACCACCCTGCGCAACCGGGTCGTGATGGGCTCGATGCACACCGGGCTGGAGGATCGCGCCAGGGACTTTCCCAAGCTGGCCGCCTACTTCGCCGAGCGTGCGCACGGCGGGGTCGGGCTGATGGTCACCGGCGGATTCGCGCCGAACTGGACCGGGTCCTTCTACCCGCTCGCCTCGAAGCTGAGCACGAAGCGGGAGGCGGGCAACCACCGGCAGATCACCGAAGCGGTACATGAGGCAGGTGGCAAGATCGCGCTGCAGTTGCTGCATGCCGGTCGCTACGCGTACCACCCGCTGTCGGTGTCCGCGTCGGCGATCAAGTCGCCGATCACTCCGTTCCGGCCGCGGGCGCTGTCCGATCGTGGGGTGCTCAGCCAGATTCAGGCGTTCGCCGACGCGGCGGCGCTGGCCAGGGAAGCGGGCTACGACGGCGTCGAGATCATGGGCTCCGAGGGCTATTTCATCAACCAGTTCCTCACGCCCCGCACCAACAAGCGCACTGACCGCTGGGGTGGTTCGGCGGAGAACCGGCGCAGGCTGGCGGTGGAGATCGTCCGGCGCACCCGGGCAGCCGTCGGCCCCGATTTCATCATTGTCTATCGGCTGTCCATGGTGGACCTGGTGGAGGGCGGTCAGACCTGGGACGAGGTCGTCGCATTGGCCAAGGAGATCGAGTCCGCGGGTGCGACGATCATCAACACCGGCATCGGCTGGCACGAAGCGCGCGTGCCCACCATCGTCACCTCGGTGCCACGGGCCGCGTTCACTGGAGTCACCGCGAAGCTCAAGCCGCAGGTGACCATCCCGGTCGTCACCTCGAACCGGATCAACATGCCGGAGGTGGCCGAGGAGGTGCTTGCCAGCGGGGACGCCGACATGGTCTCGATGGCGCGACCGTTCCTCGCCGATCCGGAGTGGGTGCTCAAGGCCTCGGCGGACCGGGCTGATGAGATCAACACCTGTATCGCGTGCAACCAGGCCTGCCTGGATCACACATTCCAGAAGAAGCGCGCCACCTGCATGGTGAACCCGCGCGCGGCGAAGGAGACTGAGCTGATCCTGTCCCCGGCCCGGAGGAGCAAGCGGGTCGCTGTGGTCGGAGCCGGGCCAGCCGGACTCTCCGCGGCGACCACGCTGGCGTCCCGTGGGCATGCGGTCGACCTGTACGAGGCCGAGGACGAGATCGGTGGGCAGTTCGACATCGCCCGCCGGATCCCCGGCAAGGAGGAGTTCGCCGAGACGATCCGGTACTACAACCGGCAGATCGAGCTAACCGGCGTCACACTGCACCTGGGTAGCAGGGTGAGCGCAGCTGATTTGGTCGACCGAGGTTACGACGAGGTAGTGGTGGCCACCGGCGTCTTGCCACGGGTGCCGCACATTTCCGGCATCGATCACCCTTCTGTACTGTCCTATGTGGACGTGGTGCGGCATGGCAAGGCTGTGGGGGCGCGGGTTGCCGTCATCGGGGCGGGCGGTATCGGGGTGGACGTCAGTGAGTTCCTGACCCACGCGTCCTCGCCCGCGCTCGATCTCGCGGCCTGGCAGGTGGAGTGGGGGGTCGCCGACCCTGAGCAGGCCAGCGGCGGGCTCGGGGAGGCTAAGCCGGAGCCGTCACCGCGGAAGGTGTATCTCTTGCAGCGCAAGGCATCCCGGATCGGTAAGGGCCTTGGTAAGACCACCGGGTGGGTGCATCGCGCCGCGCTGAAGGCCAAACAGGTCGAGCAGATCACCGGTGTGAACTACGAGCGGATCGACGACGCCGGTTTGCACATCTCCTTCGGGCCCAAGCGGGAGCGGCCACGCGTGCTCGAGGTGGACACGATCGTGATCTGTGCGGGCCAGGAGCCGGTGCGCGATCTCGTCGACGAGCTCACGCTGAAGGGGGTCACAACGCACCTCATCGGCGGTGCGGATGTGGCTGCCGAGCTGGACGCCAAGCGGGCGATCGACCAGGGGACCAGGGTTGCTGCCACGATCTGACCCGCGTGGTCGGCTCGCTTGCGGAACACCGACCAGGGCAGGGGCGTTGTTCTCCTCGAACGAGTGAGAGGCGGCAGGTCATGGCGGGCAGAGTGATGCGCGGGCTGATCGCGGGCGGGTTCACCGTCGCCAACGTGGGGCTGACCGGGTTGACGGCTCGTGGCTTCGTGCCCGCGTTGGGTGGCCGGCCGGATCCCGCCAGCCTCACCCGCTCGCCGCAGTTTCGGGACGGGTCGTTCCGCAACCGGGCCCGGACGCGGCGGGTGCCACCAGCGGATGCCGCGCAGGTGACCGCGCGCGAATTCCTGTTCGGTGGCGACCAGCGGAAGCCATTGGGGCCGATCCCTTTGGTGTCGGCGTCCGGCGAGACGGAACTGTCGCCGGAGGGCCTGCACATCACCTGGTACGGCCACGCGTCGTCGCTGGTGGAGATCGAGGGTAAGCGGGTGCTGTTCGATCCGGTGTGGAGCGAGCGGGCCTCACCGTCGACGCTGATCGGCCCGCGCAGGTTGCATGCCCCGCCGCACCGGCTGGAGGAGCTACCCGCACTCGACGTGATCGCCATTTCGCACGATCACTACGACCATCTCGACATGGCAACCGTGCGCACGCTCGCGCGAATCCAGCACGCACCGTTCGTGGTGCCGCTCGGGGTGGGTGCGCACCTGCGGGCCTGGGGGATACCGCAGTCCCGCATCGTCGAATTGGACTGGTCCGAGCACACTGACGTCGCGGGACTGCGGCTGACCGCCGCTCCCGCGCAGCACTTCTCCGGCCGGGGCCTGGCGCGCAACAACACCTTGTGGGCATCGTGGGTGGTCGCCGGTGCGAATCGCACGGTGTTCTACTCCGGCGACTCGGGCTACTTCGACGGATACCGGGAGATCGGTACCCAGCACGGACCGTTCGATGCCACGCTGATCCAGGTCGGCGCCTACAATGCCGGCTGGCCGGACATCCACATGACGCCGGAAGAGGGGGTCGCGGCGCATCGTGACGCGCGTGGCGGCGTGTTGATTCCGGTGCACTGGGGAACGTTCAACCTCGCGCTGCATCCCTGGGCGGAGCCTGCCGACCGGGTGTGGGCGGAGGCCAAAGCCCACGAAGTCGCGCTTGCGGTGCCGAGACCGGGCGAGCGCATCAACGTCGACGACGCCCCTCCGGTCGACGGCTGGTGGCAGGTACTGGCCTAGCCGCGGCGGCCATCCGGTGTTCGGCCAGCCGGTCGGCTGCGGTCGCGGGTGGAACGCCTTCTCTCGCGGCCAGTTCGAGCACCTCCTTGGTGGTGTCATAGATCTGTGCCGCCCGATGCTTTGCCCGGTCGAAGTCGAAGCCGTGCAGCTCGTCGGCGACCTGGATGACGCCGCCCGCGTTCACCAGATAGTCGGGGGCGTAGAGAATGCCGCGGTCGGCAAGGTCCTTGTCGAGGCCGTCGTGCGCGAGTTGGTTGTTCGCCGCGCCGCACACGATGCTCGCGTTGAGCACGGCAACGGTGTCCTCGTTGAGCGCTCCACCGAGCGCGCAAGGGGCGTACACGTCGAGGTCGGAGCGGATGAGCGCCTCGTTGTCGGCGACCACCTCGACGGCGGGGTGCGCGTGCACGACCCGGGCGATGGCCGGTTGGCTGACATCGCTGATGACGATCTTCGCGCCGCCGCAGGCAAGGTGCTCGGCCAGCACGTGCCCTACTTTGCCCACGCCGGAGATGCCGACCCGGCGACCGCTCAGCGACGGCCTGCCCCAGAGCCGCTCGGCGCAGGCCAGCATTCCCTGGTACACCCCGTAAGCGGTGAGCACGGAAGAATCACCGGCGCCGCCGAGTTCGGCGGAGCGCCCGGTGACGTAGCAGCATTCCTGGGCGATGACGTCCATGTCCGCGACGAAGGTGCCCACATCGCATGCGGTGATGTACCGCCCGCCAAGCGATTGAACGAACCGGCCGTACGCTCGAAGCAGGTGCTCGGTCTTGTCGGTGGACGGGTCCCCGATGATCACGGCCTTTCCGCCGCCGTGCGGTAGCCCGGCGAGTGCGTTCTTGTAGGCCATGCCCTTGGACAGGTTGAGCACGTCCTCGATGGCCGCGTCCTCTGTCGGGTACGGGAAGAAGCGCGTGCCGCCGAGCGCGGGGCCGAGCGCGGTCGAGTAGATCCCGATGATCGCCTTCAGCCCGGTCCCGGCGTCGTGGCAGAACACAACTTGTTCATGGCCGGACTCTCTGTCGAAGACTCCTCGTGTCACGGTGCTGACTCCTCCTAGGCGGCTCGCTGCTTGTGGCGCGAGACGGGGCAGAGCGGGTTTGCTCTGTCTCCATCGTGGCCCTAAACGGCATCCCTGCGCAGGCCCGACCCGAGAACTCGGCCGGAAACCGGGTTGGTCGCGAAGCAGGCGCACTGGAATGTCGTGGGGCGGTTCTTCCGCGACGTCCACCTGCAACTCGATGAGCTGGTCGTCACCGCTCGCACCTACGCCGACGACGTAGCTGAGCGGGCGGCCACGCTCGGCGTCTCCCCGGACGGCCGGGCCGCCACCGTCGCCAAGAGCTCGGGTGTGCCAGAGTTCGGCACCGGATGGCAGACCGATCGTGATGTCATCGAGGCCGTAGTGGCCGCGTTGGACAAGCTGATCCACCGGTTGCGCAACCGCATAGAGGAAACCGACGAGGCCGATCTGGTCAGCCAGGATCTGCTGATCGCGATCACCTCGAAGCTGGAGGAAGCGCACTGGATGTGGTAGGCGCAGGTCGCCGACAGTTGATCGAGCCGCGCAGGGGGGCCCGCTGGCCTGCCAGCCAATACACAGTGGGTGGACGCGGGAGTCCACTTCATAGGGGCAGGTCGCGTAATGCTTGGGCTACTTGTCCTACCGCGGACTTTGCGGCCTCGACCGTCGCCGGTCTCCTCCAGAATCCATGCACCATGCCGAGGTAGCGCGTGCAAACGATGGGCACGCGGTCCTGGGCTAAACGCGCGGCATAGCGCTCTGCCTCGTCCCGCAGCGGGTCGAGTTCGGCGGTAATCACGAGTGCTGGCGGTAGGTCCTCAAGGGACTGCGCCAGCGCGGGCCACACGTCTTCACGGGAACGGTCGTCTTGGTTTGGAACGTACGTGTCGGCATACCATCCCATGGCATCGGTCGTGAGCGCGAAGCCTTCGCTTAGTTGTTCGCGTGAGGGGGTCACCTCCCCGGAACCAAGCCCTGGGTAGATCATGACCTGCAACAGGAACCGGCCGGGTTCACTTCCCCGCCGGTTGCGCTCACGCAATGTCAGTGCAGCGACGAAGTTCCCACCCGCCGAGTCGCCCAGCAACGTCATGCGGTAGCCGTCGACCCCGAGGTCGCCCCCTTTGTCTTGCACATAGTCGATGACCGCCTCAGCGTCCTCGAGCGCCGAAGGAAACGGATGCTCCGGCGCGAGGCGATAGTCCAGCGCGAGGACCGACCACCCTGACAGGGCGGCCAGTCGATGGCAGACAGCATCGTGGCTGGCCAGGCCACCTTCCACGAATCCGCCGCCATGCAGATGAATCACGACGCCGCGGCCGAGGCCCGGCCGGTACAGTCGACAAGGAACGCCAGCCACGTCAAGGTCCTCGACATATTCGACACTCTCTCCTGTTCGTGCCGGC
>JBOHER010000049.1:0-1510 GCA_050701115.1 Haloechinothrix sp.
GTCAGATCCTTGGCGAGGTGCACCTGCTTGTCTCCGGTGTGCTTGGACACCGACAGGGCGAAGGCGACCTCGTCCCCGGTGCCCCGATCGTCCCCACGCCGCTGCCGAAGTTCTTCTACGGCTTGGAGCTGCACCGCCTGCACCCGGGCGACCAACGCCTGCGACGCGGAGATCAACTCAACCACGTGATCGACGCCGAAATGCGCCCAATCCAGCCCCTCCAGACCGAGAATGCCCTCGGGCCGCCAGTCGGACTCCGCATCCGCCGACCACATCATCGACAGCACACCCGACACCTCCACGGCCGCGGTGGTGGTATTCCACTTCGGGTCGATGATGTCGAGTTTCGCTATCACAGCAACGATTATAGCACGTATTCGAACGTGTGTGCGATACGTCTGCGTAACCACTCCGCCGCCGATCAGGACAAACACCGGAGTGGTGGATCACCGCGCGAAGTGCTGCCGAATCTCCTGCGGCACCGGAATGGGCGTGCCTGCCGGATCGGTGATGACGTACGTCGTCCGCACCAGGCACGCCGGTTGGTCATCCGCGCGGACATCGAAGCTCAGGACGAAGCTGGTGCGCCCGATGCGTTCGGGCCGCACATGCACGTTGACCGTCTGCCCCCAGCGAGCGGCAGCGGACCAGGTGAGCTCGCTGTGCACCAGTTGCGTGTGCTGCCCGCTGTTCTCCAGGCCCGCATAGTCCACACCCCGGCCGATGAAGAAGGCCGACATGGCTTCGTCGCACCACGTCAGGTAGTGGGCGTTGAACACCACACCCTGTTGATCACTCTCGGCGTACCGGACCGGCGCGGACCAGGTCGGCTCAGCACTCATATCTGGATCAACTCCGCTTCGCCATGGGTGAGCACGCGTGCACTGGTCGACTCGACCACGAAGGTCTGGCTGAGGCCGACGCCTGCCCGGCCGAACGCACGGAACGAGCCTGGCATATGGAAGACCATTCCTTCGATGCGCCCCGGAGAACTCGACGAACGTCGCGCCATCGTTGCGCCGGAGACACTTCCAGGTGGAATGCGGGGTCGATGTCAGCCCCTCATGCGATCACACCGGTTCCACCAAGGTGTCCCGCAGGCCGCGCAATTCGGCCGCGCCGAACCCGTGCTGGAGCAGCCACTGGGCACCGCCGCCGAACTCGGCTCGCAGAGTCGTCAGAAATCGGCGCATCACCACGGCCTCCACCCCGAGATAACCCGTCCTGACCGGCGGCAGACCACGGTAGGACGGCAGCTTCACCAATCGCTGCCGAACCCGGTCCAGGCGCTGCCCGGACAGCGCGTAGTCCTCGACAATCGCGTCCGCGGGCACGCCGACCGCGTCGAGCACCACGGCCGCCAGCACACCGGTCCGGTCCTTGCCCGCAGCGCAATGGAACACCACGGCATGACGCCCGGCATCGGCGATGATCCGTGCCGCCGACACCACCGACCCCGGACTTCCTGCGAGCAGGTCGCGATACCGCCCTGCGAGGTCGACCTCGCGGG
>JBOHER010000050.1:0-3872 GCA_050701115.1 Haloechinothrix sp.
TCCGACGTTCGCACGCCACAGGTGCATGCCCGCGTATGACCGCCACGGTCGCCACCGGCTTGCGTGCTCGGCAAGTCCGTCCGTATCGCCGGGCAGCCCGAGCGTCGTGGCGCCACCGAGCAGTGCGACATCGCCGGGCAGCAGCACATCGGGGGCACCGAGCACCCGCATGAGTACGTAGTCCGCCGTCCATGGCCCGATGCCTGGCCGAGCGAGCAGGTCCGCCCGCAGATCCTCCGGATCACGCCCCACGTGGACGTCGAGGTCACCGGCTGCCAACGCCGCCGCGACAGCCACGATCGCGCTGATCCGGCGCGCCGGGCCGCGAAGGATCGCCGCGCCGTGCTCGGCGACGGCCATCGGGGTGGGGAACAGCCTGGTCAACTCGCCGTCGGGCGTGCTGAGTCGCTCGCCGACTGCGTCGGTCAACCGGCTGGTGGCAGTGCGGGCGGCGGCCACGGACACCTGCTGGCCAAGGAGCGCGCGCAGCACGATCTCGGATCCGTCCACGTTGCCGGGCACCCGGATGCCGGGGGTAGACGCCACCGAATCGGCCAGCGCCGGATCGGTGCAGAGCACCTGGTCCACCGCCGCGGGATCTGCGTCCAGGTCGAACAGGCGGCGCAATCGGGTGACGGCGCTGCCGAGGTCACGCATGTCCGCCAGCGCCAGCGACGCGCAGACATGATCCGGCTCGGGCCGCAGCCGGACGGTGGCGCAGCCATGGGCAAGCCGGAGGGTACGCCCGTACTCGCCTTCGGACGCCGCCTCCACCCCGGGAATCGCCCGGGCAGCGAGGAAGGTGAGCACGCCCGCCGAGTCGAACGGTGTGCGCGCGGGCAGGCGTAACGCAATTCGTCCCGCGGTCGGTACCGTGGCGTGACCGCGCCTGCGGGCCGAGGCCATCCGCATTTCGGTCGGGGTGGTCGCGAAGACCTGCCGGATAGTGTCATTGAACTGGCGGACGCTGGCGAATCCAGCCGCGAACGCGACGTCGGCGAAGGACAGGCCGGTGGTCTCGATCAGCAGTCGTGCCGAATGCGCCCGGTGCGCCCTGGCCAGCGCGAGCGGACCGGCGCCCAGCTCCGCGGTGAGTACCCGGGTGAGCTGACGCTCGGAGTAGCCGACGCGCTGCGCGAGGCCGGCCACCCCGTCCCGCTCCACCACGCCGTCGGAGATCAACCGCATCGCCCTGCCCGCCAGATCGGCGCGCACGTTCCATTCAGGCGATCCGGGGACCGCGTCTGGCAAGCATCGTCGGCAAGCGCGGTAGCCGGCCTGCTGTGCGGCGGCCGACGTGGCGAAGAACTCCACGTTCCGCCGCTTGGGCGTCATCGCGGGGCAGGATGGCCTGCAGTAGATCCCGGTGGTGCGCACCGCCAGGATGAACTGGCCGTCGAATCGGGCATCCCGTGCCGCGGCCGCTCGGTACCCCTGCTCCGGATCGATCAGCATGCAGTCCATGTTGCCAGGGCAAACCCGCCTTGACTCGCGGAAATCAGACATGGCGGTGCGGGGGTGGTGGTTCAGCCTTCCGCGAGCACGTCCACCAGTTGGCCGATGGCAGGTTCTTCGATCGGGAAATGACCGGCGCCCTCCAGCAGCACCAGCTTCTTGGGTGCGGCGATCCGGTTGAAGAAGCGCGCGCTGAGTTCGACCGGCGTCCACCGGTCGGCAGCGGGATGGGCCAGGAGGAACTCCGGTTCGGTGACGGTTTCCGGTTCGACAGCTGGAGCGGACCGCAGATAGCTCAGCAGGAACCCGAGCGGCACGCGGTTCCCACCACCCCGCTTGTCGCGTAGTACGAGGTCGGCAAGGTCGGGCTGGTTGCTCATCGCGTTCATGTTGACGAGCCATCGAATCGGCAATCGCACGTTGGCGAGCGGACCGGCCGCCAGCCGAAGGAGGGGACGTGCGATGGCGCCGAGCCAGGGTGTGCGCGCGACACCCTTGCGTACCGCGGGATCACGAGGATCAAGTAGGCAGGTTGCCACCACCCGATCGGCGAGCCCGGTGCGCGTGGCCGCCTCGTAGGCGAGCATCCCGCCCATGCTGGCGCCTACCAGCCAGAGTGGTCTGGTGTCCGCACCCTTCTCGGCGGTGGTGAGCGCACAGGCCAGGTCAACCCAGTCGGTGTACCGGACCGCTCCCGGGCGCGGCACACGGGTGCGGCCGTATCCGGGTAGGTCGGGAACCACCACTTCGGCGCCGCACTCGGCCGCCAGCGCCGCAAATGGCCACAGTGCCGCTGCGTTGCCGCCAGCGCCGTGCAGGAGGATCGCCCGGATGCGAGCGTCGGGCTCACCCACGCGTTCGATGTGGACAGTCATGTCACGCCACTGCCACCACTGGGATCGGCGCCTTGGTGGTGAGGACGGCCGCACGGCGGCAGGTAATTGGGCAAGGTAGGCATCATGCAGGTCATCGTCGGGCATGAATAGTAGTCTTCGAGACTCAGCTGACCCTGACAACTCGCATTGGGAAGATCATCGATGCGCCCCGGAAAATGCCCCGCCAACTGCGCTCACGTGAGACGGTGGACGCAGTGGTCGAGGCGTCGCGATGCTGCACGCCTTCGAGGCCTACATCGTCTCCGAGGTTGCCTTTCACCTGCGACGCTGTGTTCCGGGCGTCGAGGAGCCCGAACTGGCCGCCGCCACCTTGGTGCACACCATGGACGCCCAGCTACACCGTGTCCTGCTCGACCGGGACGACCGGACGGAGCAGCTTGTGCGACTCGCGCTTCGCCTTGTCGGTAGTTGAGGGCCGGGTGCCCGACGCTGCAACGTAGACTGTGCGCCCGTGAGTTTGACCCTCGGGATCGTCGGCCTGCCCAACGTCGGCAAGTCCACCCTCTTCAACGCCCTGACCCGCAACGACGTGCTCGCCGCGAACTACCCGTTCGCCACCATCGAACCCAACGTCGGCGTGGTCCCACTGCCCGACGCACGGCTCGACAAGCTGGCCGAGGTCTTCGGCTCCGCGCGCACCGTGCCTGCTGTGGTGTCCTTTGTGGACATCGCGGGCATCGTCAAGGGTGCGTCGGAGGGCGCGGGCCTGGGCAACAAGTTCCTCGCCAACATCCGCGAGGCCAACGCGATCTGCCAGGTCATCCGGGTGTTCGACGACCCGGACGTGGTACATATCGACGGCACGATCGATCCGTCCGGCGACATCGAGACGATCAACACCGAGCTCATCCTCGCCGACCTGCAGACGCTGGAGAAGGCACTGCCGAGGTTGGAGAAGGAAGCCCGCACCAAGAAGGAGAACCGTCCAGCGCTGGTGGCGGCGCAACAGGCCAAGGAGATCCTCGACTCGGGCCGGACCCTGTTCGCGGCACAGCAGGAGATCGATGCCGCCGAGCTCCGCGAGATGCACCTACTCACGGCCAAGCCGTTCCTGTACGTGTTCAACGCCGACGAGGGTGTGCTCACCGACGAGGCGAAGCGCAAGGAGCTGGCCGAGCTGGTCGCCCCTGCCGATGGGGTGTTCCTGGACGCCAAGGTGGAGGCCGAACTGCTCGAGCTCGACGACGACGAAGCGGTGCGTGAGCTCTTGGAGTCGGTCGGCCAACCTGAGCCGGGCCTGTACTCCCTGGCCCGTGCCGGCTTCCACACCCTGGGGCTGCAGACCTACCTGACCGCGGGCCCCAAGGAGGCGCGCGCGTGGACCGTCCCGCAGGGTGCGACCGCCCCGCAGGCCGCAGGCGTGATCCACACCGACTTCGAGCGCGGCTTCATCAAGGCCGAGGTCGTGTCGTTCGACGACTTGGTCGTGGCGGGCTCGATGGCGGCCGCACGGTCGGCGGGCAAGGTCCGCATAGAGGGCAAGGACTACGTCATGTCCGACGGCGACGTCGTGGAGTTCCG
>JBOHER010000051.1:0-1640 GCA_050701115.1 Haloechinothrix sp.
GCTCAGGTCCAGTCCCAAGCTCCTTGCCTGGCACGACGTGACCCGACCTTGAGTACACCCGACAGCCACGAAGGCGATCCACTGCTGCGAGCACAGCGAGCAGGCGGTTACAGCCGCGTGATCGCGCGCGCCCGAAAATCACCCTGTCGGGCTACCAGAACGCTGCTCCCATGTGTGACCCCATTTCCCGCCAACAGACGAGTGCTCCCACCGTGCTCCCATGACGGGGTCCACAGTCCACTGTGGACCCCGAAACAAGATCAACCCCCGACCGCGTTTCCGCAGGTCAGGGGTTGATTCTCGATGTGCCTCAAGGAGTGGAGCTGACGGGACTCGAACCCGTGACCCCCACACTGCCAGTGTGGTGCGCTACCAGCTGCGCCACAGCCCCTTTATCAGTGCTGACTACGGTACATGACGGTCTGCGTAGGTCGGGCGGGGGGTCCCGCTGCCTGGCTCGGCTGTCGTTGCCTGCGGTTCTGTGCAGTTGAGCGCAGTGCATCGCCCCGCTGCGAGTGCCGGAGAGCGCCCGACTGGGCAGTGGGCGGCGCCGACGCCTGGCGAGTGGGCTCCTAGGCTGACTTGCCGCGTCGACCTACGAGGAGTTGCTCGCCAAGATCGCCGTCCTCGACATCCTGGACACAGTGCGTCCAGCCCGAGACGCGGTTGTTCGCATCGACGCCGAATCCGACGATGAGGACGCACCCGCGTGTGCGCTCGTAGACATCGACCCGCTTGAGTGGCTGGGCATGGAAAGAGCCGAAGCGCTGAGCTACCCCTGGCGACGGTGTTGGTCGGAGGCCCCGAGATCGCTATCCGGCCCGTGGGGATCCGTCGCCCTTCCCGCAGGTTGATGCCCGATGACGCCCGCAGCCGCCGCTCGGACGCCATCCCTTGACGGGTGGTGTTCGGCTCGGTCCACAAGGGATATGAGACGGCGGTCCGCTCGGTGGCGTTGGGCGGGTATTAAGGCAGGTGCCTGTCGATCCGGCGCAGCAGGGCGCCCAGCGCGCCGCGCTCGTGCCAGCCCTTTCTGATCACCGCGGCCCGGATGGCCTGGACCCCACCACGCAGCCGCCCGGTCGGCGATGGATGTTGCTCGTCGTAGCGTTGGCGCGCACGTCGCCGCAGCCACCGCGCGCATCCCACGCATACGGCGACTTCGGGATGCCGGCCGAGGCGGACCAACTGCGACTCCGGGTACTCGGTGCCGCAGCACCAGCAGTACGTCACCGAGGCGCCTTCCTGTTCAGGCTGGACTGCCATTGATTACCTCCAAGGCACCCAGGGCGCCGACGGCGATCAGCACGGGCCCGGCACCGCACAGCACGATGACGTCCGCGATGGACCGGCTGTCCGGGCGCCGCTCGGTCACGATGGTTCCCTGGCTGGTGTCGTCGAGCCCGGGTCGATACGCATGCACGAGGCGAGGGCGGCGGCGTTGTCGGCTGCCAGGGTGCGAGCCAGGTGCACCACCTCGGCCACGCGTGGGTCAGCGACGCGGTAGTAGGAAAAGCGGCCCCCTCTGCGGACCTGGACGTAGCCGCAGTCCGCGAGGCACGCCAGGTGCGTGGACACCCGGCTTTGGGCCAGGCCGACATGCCGGACGCAGTCGCTCACCGAGCGTTCGCCGGCCAGCA
>JBOHER010000052.1:0-17481 GCA_050701115.1 Haloechinothrix sp.
CTTCAGCTCCGGGCTGCAGCCGCCCAACTGATCAACTCGGGCGGCTACCTCTACCATCGTGATCACGGGTCCGCGCGGCCACCGCTGAGGCAAGGAGAGGAGACCCTGTGGGCATCATCAGCTGGATCGTCCTCGGCTTGATCGCGGGTGTCATCGCGAAAGTGCTCATGCCGGGAAAGGATCCCGGCGGCTGCATCATCACCATGCTGCTGGGCATCGCGGGTGCCCTGCTCGGCGGCTGGATCGGCAGGACGCTGTTCGATGTCGACCTCGGGAAGCTCTTCGACCTGCGCACGTGGGGGTTGGCGATTCTGGGTGCGCTCATCATCCTCGGCGTGTACCGGCTCGTCATCGGGGCAAAACGCGATTAGCCCGACGGCACCCCGCTGGGCACACCGATCGGCCGCACCGGCTCGCTACCGGCCAGGCGTAACCTGAGCGCTCCGACGGCAGCCTCGGCCTTGGCCCGAGCCGCGCGGCCGATCGGATCGACGGTGAGGACGTGACCCAGGTAGGCATCGTTGCTGCGCGGGCGCTGCGCGTGCGCGGGCAGCGGAATCGTCCAGCGGAGCACGTCGGGGTCGTTGTCGAGTCCTTCGGTGCCCTCGACGCCCTGCACCAGGCCGGCTTGCGGTGACATCACGAAGAAGATCGCCGCACTCGCGGCGCGCCGGTGCGCCGTGATCAGCGGTGCTGTCGCGGTCCCGATCGGTGGGGTGTGGCCGAGGCTGAGGTGGACCAGAAGTTCGAGCGGGTGCGTGCCGGCCACCAGGTGGATCAGGTCGAAGATATGGCCGCCCGCCTGGCGGGGATTGATCTCCACGACGCGCGGCCCGTCGGAGGTCAGCATCACCTCGGTGTGACTGAGCCCGTGCGAATAGCCGATCGCGTCGAGTGCGCCACGCACGAAGGTTTCCACCTCGCGGGCGACGCAGGCGGACAGCTGCGCGGGGAACATGTGGCCGGACTCCACGAATGCGGGCGGCCCCGCGATGCTCTTATCGGTGATGCCGAGGATCGTGGTGATTCCGTTCTGAGTCACCGCTTCCACACTCAGTTCGCGCCCGTGGACCAACTCCTCCAGCAGAACCAGCCGGTCTCGCGGCTGCCCCCTGGTATTCCGTTCACCGGAGGTGATCTCCCAGAACGCCTGCCGCACCAGGTGCTTACGGGTGGCCTGGCGCATCACTTCCGGCGGGGCACCGGGCAGCCCGAGCCGTTCGGCGAGCAGCGCGACCGTGTCCAGGTAGTAGTCGCAGGTGGTCAGCACCCCGTCAACGGGCCGCCGTCCGGTCAGGGCGAACGCCGCCGCGCTGACCGCATCGTCGTCGTTGGTGTCCACTTGGATGATCTCGTCGGCATTTCCGATCACGGGATGCGGTGCGCCACCCGGCCTCGCCGGATACAGGTTCGGGTCCCTGGTGAACAACAAATAGCGGTGGCCGAGCGCACGAATGATCGGGGGTAGGCACTCGCCGGTGGAGTGCAGCCAACTCTCCACCATGAGCAGTGTCGCCATGTCACGACCCGGCAGGGTCGCTAGTGAAAATCATGTTCATCGCCGGCATAATGCCATGTCAGGCCGGCGGACGCCGGTGTGCACCCTCGCGACACGCCCACCTGAGCGGCAGGTTCACCGCACTGGCTGAGGTTCGGCGTGGCGGCCGCACACCGAAGGCCGGTGTCAAGGAGGGTTCCCACAAAGATTGACCACCTGGACGTGACGAGTTCGACGATTCCGGTACTCGGCAGTAACGGACATGCTGGGAGGGAGGCGACGGTCCAACGGCGTGGTGTCGCTGCTCGCGTGTGCCGTTCAACTCAGGAGGCTTTGTTGGTGTTCCGTCGTGTCGCAATCGTCAACCGGGGAGAGGCTGCGATGCGGCTGATCCACGCGGTCCGCGAGCTCAACGCCGAGGGCAGCGCGAAGATCGAGACGGTCGCCCTCTACACAGAAGCCGAGCGCCACGCCACGTTCGTGCGCGAGGCGGACCACGCTTACTGCATCGGACCGGCGTCCGCCCGGCCCTACATCGATCTCGAAGTGCTCGAGCACGCGCTGAGCGAGACCAGGGTGGATGCGGCCTGGGTCGGCTGGGGGTTCGTCGCCGAGGATCCGGCCTTCGCAGAACTGTGCGACCGGCTGGGGGTCACTTTCATCGGCCCGAGCGCCGAGGCCATGCGCAAGCTGGGCGACAAGATCGGCGCCAAGCTGATCGCCGAGGAGGTCGGCGTCCCGGTGGCTCCGTGGAGCCGCGGTGCCGTCGACGGCCTGGATGCCGCGCTGCGGGCCGCCAGGGACATCGGCTACCCGCTCATGCTCAAGGCCACCGCGGGCGGCGGCGGCCGCGGCATCCGGGTGATCACCTCCGATGACGAGCTCACCGACGCCTACGAACGCACCCGGCTGGAGGCGGAGCGCGCTTTCGGTAGCGGCGTGGTGTTCCTCGAACGGTTGGTCACCGGCGCCCGGCACGTCGAAGTCCAGGTCATCGCCGACGGTCAGGGCACGGCGTGGGCCCTCGGCGTGCGCGACTGCTCGGTGCAGCGACGCAACCAGAAGATCATCGAGGAGTCGGCGTCTCCCGTGCTGACCGCCGAACAGACCCGGGAGCTCAAGGCCGCGGCCGAACGGCTGGCGCTGGCCGTCGACTACCGCGGGGCGGGCACCGTCGAGTTCCTCTACCACCCGGGTGAACAACTGTTCGCCTTCCTCGAAGTCAACACGCGTCTGCAGGTCGAACACCCGATCACCGAGGTGACCACCGGAACGGACCTGGTCAAGGCCCAGCTCCATGTCGCGGCGGGCGGCAGGCTGACCGGATCGGTGCCCGGCGAGATCGGTCATGCGGTGGAAGCCCGGCTCAACGCCGAGGATCCCGACCGTGACTTCGCTCCGGCACCCGGCCGGATCGCCTTGCTCGACCTACCCGCGGGCCCGGGCGTCCGGGTGGACACCGGAGTGGCCGAGGGCGACACGATCCCCGCCGACTTCGACTCGATGATCGCCAAGATCATCGCGCACGGGCGCACCAGGGACGAGGCGCTCGGCCGATTGCGCCGGGCGGTGGCGGAGACCACCGTGATCATCGAGGGCGGTGCCACCAACAAGAGTTTCGTACTGGACCTGCTGGGCCAGCCGGAGGTCATCGACGGCAGCGCGGACACCGGCTGGATCGACCGGGTTCGCGGCGAGGGCAGGCTGGTCTCGCACCAGCACTCGGGTATCGCGCTGGCCGCCGCGGCGATCGAGGCCTACGAGGAAGAGGAGCGCGCCGAGCGTCAGCGGCTGTTCTCCACCGCGCATGGCGGACGTCCCCAGGTGCAGCACGAGGTTGGCCGGGCGATCGAACTGAAGTTGCGCGGCATCGGCTATCGGGTGACCGTCGCGCAGATCGGGCCGCGGCGCTTCCGGGTGGGCATCAGCAGCGACGACTCCGCCCGCACCGTCGACGCCGAACTCGAACGGTTCGACGACTACACCGGGCGGCTTTCGGTCAACGGGAACCGGTTCCGCCTCATCACCGGCACGCACGGACCGGTGCACATGGTCGAGGTGGACGGTGTCGCGCACCGGATCAGCCGCGATGAGGGCGGCGTGCTGCGCTCACCGGCTCCCGCGCTGGTGGTGGCCACCCCGCTGGAGGTGGGGGCCGAGGTCGAGGCGGGGGCACCGGTGCTGGTGCTGGAAAGCATGAAGATGGAGACCGTGCTGCGCGCACCGTTCGCGGCGAAGCTGCGGGAATGCCTGGTTTCCGTGGGTAGCCAGGTGGAAACGGGTGCGCCATTGTTGCGGCTCGAACCGGTCGCCGATGTTGACGGTGACCAGTCAGCCGCGCCCAGCGCCCCCGCGGTGGACCTGGCCCTGCCACCGGCAGCCGCGGACGTTTCCGCGGACGAGCGGGCAGCGCGCGGCCTGCAGGACCTGCGCAGCCTGCTGCTCGGCTTCGACGTCGATCCGACCGACGAGGGGCGCACGCTGGCCGGTTACCTGTCCGACCGCGCTGCGCTGGTGGCCGCAGGCCACCGGCCGCTGGCTGAGGAGGTCGTACTCCTGCGGGTCTTCGCCGACCTCTCGGAACTGAGCCGCAACAAGCCCGCGGGGGAGGAGACCAAGGCCGATACCCGGGTGCACAGTCCGCGCGAGTACTTCCACACCTACCTGCAGAGCCTCGATGTTGACCGGGCCGGGCTGTCCGAGACCTTCCAGAACCGGCTGGCCAGGGTGCTCGGACACTATGGGGTAACCGACACCGAACGCACCCCAGCGTTGGAGGAAGCCGTCTTCCGGATCTTCCTCGCCCAGCAACGCACCGCCTCCGATGTGGTGGTGGTGACCTCGCTGCTGCAGCAGTGGACGGCAGAGCCACCGCCCGGTGAGGGTCTGCGGGACGCGGTCGGCGAGGCGCTGGAACACCTGATTCTCGCCACCCAGCTGCGCTTCCCTGTGGTCGGCGACCTGGCGCGAGGAGTGGTGTTCCGGTGGTTCGCCCAGCCTCTGCTGCGCCGGACCCGCGCGGAGGTCTACGCGGGCATTCGCGGGCACCTCTCCTACCTCGACCAGCATCCGGACGCCCCCGACCGGGCCGAGCGGATCGCGGCCATGGTTGCCAGTCCCGAGCCGCTGGTTCGCCTGCTGGGTCAGCGAATCGGCCGGGAAGGCTGTGACCTCGGCCCGCTGCTCGAGGTGCTCAGCCGTCGCTACTACCGCACCCGTGGTTTGGAGGATGTGCACAGTTTCCACCGCGCCGAGCGGTCGTTCGTCACCGCCGAGTACGACCTCGACGGCCATCGGCTGCGCCTGGTTGCCACCGCGGCCGACGTCACCGAACTGGCCGAGGCCGTCAGGGCGGTGGCCGACGTGGCAGGTGACGGGAGTTCGGCGGATCTGGTCGCCGACCTCTACCTGACCTGGAGCGCGCAGCCGGCCGAGGCGGACGCGATGGCCGCGGAGTTGCGCGAGGTGCTGGCTTCGTCGCCGTTGCCCGCCCAGATCCGGCGGGTGACCACGTCCGTGGCCGGCCCCAGCGGAACCGCGATGCACCACCACTTCACCTTCCGTCCCTCCTCGACCGGGCTTACCGAGGAGCGGCTCATCCGCGGTCTGCACCCGCTCATGGCGCAGCGACTCGACCTGCAGCGGCTGCAGAACTTCGACCTCACCCGGCTGCCTTCCGCGGACGAGGACGTGTACCTCTTCCGCTGCGTGGCACCGAAGAACCCCGCCGATGAACGCCTCGTCGCGATGGCGCAGGTCCGGGACCTCACGCCGCTGCGCGACACCGAAGGGCGGCTGGTGGCGCTGCCTGCGGTCGAAGGAGCGCTGGACGCCTGCCTCGATGCCATCCGCAAGGTGCAAGCGGCGCGACCGGCCAGGGGGGCGGGACCCTCGGAGAGGGGGACGGGAGTACCACAGAACAGGCTGGACACCAACCGGGTCTTCCTCTACGTCTGGCCGCCGAGCGAACTCACCGTCGACGAACTCAACGCGGTCGCGCAGCGTGTGGTGCCCACGACGGCGGGAGCGGGTCTCGAAGAGGTCATGTTCCTCGGCAGGCAGCGGGATCGGGAGACCGGTCAGTTGCACGACATCGCGGTGCGCATGTCTTACGAATCAGGACCCGGAGTGCGGGTCGAGATCACCGAGCCGAGCAGCGAGCTGCTCAAACCGCTGGACGGCTACGACCAAAAGGTGCTGCGGGCACGGCGTAGGGACACCGTCTACCCGTATGAGCTGATCGACATGCTGGCCGGGCCTGGCGGGACGTTCGTCGAGCACGATATCGACGACACCGGAGCGCTCGTCCCGGTCGAGCGGCCGAAGGGACAGAACAAGGCTGCCATAGTGGCGGGCGTGGTGACCTCGCCGACCGAGCGGCACCCCGAGGGCATCACGCGTGTGGTGCTGATGGGCGATCCGACCAAGGCTCTGGGTGCGCTGTCCGAGCCGGAGTGCGCGCGGGTCATAGCCGCGCTGAACCTGGCAGAGCGGATGCGGGTGCCGATCGAATGGTTCGCGCTGTCCGCGGGCGCCAAGATCTCGATGGACTCCGGTACCGAGAACCTGGACTGGGTGGGCAGGGCGCTCAAGCGGATCGTCACCTTCACCCAGGACGGCGGCGAGATCAACGTGGTGGTCGCCGGGATCAACGTCGGCGCCCAGCCGTACTGGAACGCGGAAGCCACGATGTTGATGCACACCAAGGGAATCCTGGTGATGACGCCGGATTCCGCGATGGTGCTGACCGGCAAGCAGTCGCTGGACTTCTCCGGTGGGGTCTCGGCCGAGGACAACTTCGGTATCGGCGGATACGACCGGGTGATGGGGCCCAACGGGCAGGCGCAGTACTGGGCGCCCGACCTCGCCGGGGCGCGGGACGTGCTGATGTCGCACTACGACCACGCCTATGTGGTGCCGGGGGAGAGTGCGCCTCGGCGGGCGGAGACGTCGGACCCGGTCGACCGGGACATCTCCTCCTTCCCTCATGCGGTCGCCGACAGCGACTTCCGCACGGTCGGGGAGATCTTCTCGCGGGACACCAACCCCGACCGGAAGAAGGCCTTCGACATCAGGACGTTGATGCGGGCCGTCGCGGACGCCGACCACCCGATACTGGAACGCTGGGCGGGGATGGCCGACGCGGAGACCGCGGTGGTCCAGGATGCGCACCTCGGCGGCTGGCCGGTGTGCTTGCTCGGGATCGAGTCCCGATCGGTGCCGCGTCGCGGCTTCCCGCCCACCGACGGGCCGGACACCTACACCGCAGGAACGCTGTTCCCCCGGTCGTCTAAGAAGGTGGCGCGGGCGATCAACGTGGCCAGCGGGAACCGCCCGCTGGTGGTGCTGGCCAACCTGTCCGGCTTCGACGGCTCGCCCGAGTCGATGCGCAAGCTGCAGTTGGAGTACGGCGCCGAAATCGGTCGTGCCATCGTCAACTTCGCCGGACCGATCATCTTCTGCGTCGTCTCCCGCTACCACGGCGGCGCGTTCGTGGTGTTCTCCAAGTCGCTCAACCCGAACATGACCGTGCTCGCGGTCGAGGGTTCGTTCGCGTCGGTGATCGGCGGTGCTCCCGCGGCTGCCGTGGTGTTCCCCGCCGAAGTGAACGCCCGCACGGCGGCGGACCCGCGGGTGCGTGAACTCGAGGAGCGCATCGCGGAGGTGACCGGTGCCGAGCGGGCCCCGCTGGTGGCGCAACTGCAGGAGGTGCGGTCGTCCGTCCGGGCCGAGAAGCTGGGCGAGGTAGCGGCGGAGTTCGACGCGGTGCACAGCATCCAGCGCGCGGTCGAGGTCGGTTCGGTGGACGCCATCGTGCGGCCGAGCGAACTGCGCCCGGAGATCATCGCCGCGGTGGAGCGCGGCATCGCCCGAGGGTGAATGTGGCATTAGGGACGCTCAACGTCCCCAATGCCACATTGGCGCTGATCAGGACCCGAGGTCGATGACGTCCGGCCCTGGCTTGGTCGCGTAGAGGTTCTCGATCTCCGTCTGGTACTTCTCCGCGATCGGCTTGCGCTTGAGCTTCATGGTGGGGGTGAGTTCGTCGCCGCCCGGATCCCAGGCGGTGCCCACGATGACGAAGCGTTTGATCTGCTCGACGCGGGAGAGCTTGCCGTTGCCCTCCTTGACGGCCTTGGTGAGTTCGGCGCGGATCTCGGGACGCTGCGCGACGGCCGCCATCGAGGTGTCGGACATGTCGAGCGCGCCCGCGCGCGCCGCGGCCGTGTCGGGGTCGATCACGATGATCGCGCTGATGTAGGGCCGTCCGTCCCCGATCGCCACGGCCTGACCGATCAGCGAGGACGTCGCCTTCATCGCGTTCTCGATGTTGGTGGGCGACATGTTCTTGCCCGACTCGCTGATGATGAGTTCCTTCTTGCGGTCCACGATCGTCACGAAGCCATCCGCGTCGATAGTGGCGATGTCGCCGGTGGACAGCCAGCCGTCGGCGTCGATCGTCTCCGCGGTCCTGTCCGGCTGCTTGCGGTAGCCGCGCATGATGACCGGTCCCCGTACGAGCAGTTCGCCGTCGTCGGCCAGCTTGAGCTCGGCGCCCCGCACCGCCTTGCCGACCGATCCCACCTTTATTTCGTCCTTGGACGTGCTGGTCGTGGCGCCGGTGGTCTCCGACATGCCCCACACCTCGTACACCGGGATGCCCAGCCCGTGGAAGTACTCCAGCACCTCGGGCGGGATCGCGGCCGCGCCGGAAGCCGCCCAACGCACTCGGTCGAGCCCGAGCGCATGCCGGAGCTTGGACAGCACCAGCTTGTCGGCGAGCCGGTGCTGCACGGCGAGTAGGCCGGACGGGTCCTTGCCCGCCAACCGCTCCCGCGCGGCCTTGACGCCGGTGTCGATGGCCCAGTTCGCCAGGTTCTTTTTGACGGGGCTCTTCTCCTCGGCAAGTTTGGCCTCGATCCCGGCCTTGATCTTCTGCCACACGCGCGGGACCGCGAACAAGACGGTCGGCCGCGTGTCGGGCAGCGCCTGGGCGACGGCGCGGGGGTCTGCGACGCTGGTGATCTGCATGCCGCGCATCATGTTCGCGTAGTGGCAGGCAGCCCGGTCGGCGATGTGCGCCGACGGTAGGTACGACACGGTCGTATCGTCGGGTCCGACCTCGAGCAGCGGAATGAGCGCGTTGACCTCAGCGACGATGTTGCTGTGCGTGAGCTCGACGCCCTTCGGTGGGCCGGTGGTGCCGGAGGTGTAGATGAGAGTCGCCACGTCATCCGGTGTTACGGCCTTCCACGCCGCCTCGAAGTCGAAGTCCGCCGCTCCCGCCGACGCAAGATCCTCGAGCGTCATCGTGCCCGCCGCGGGACCGTCGACGCACACGATGTGCTCCAGCGCCGCGTCGGACGCCTTGATGCTGGCCAGGAACGCCTGCTCGGTGACGACCACCCTGTTCTCGGCGTTGGAGAACAGGTAGGAGATCTGGTCGGGCGAACTGGTGTTGTAGATGGAGAACGGCGTCGCGCCGAGGTGCAGGGCCGCGGTATCCACCAGATTGAACTCCGGCCGGTTGGTCAGCATGATGCCGACCGTGTCGCCCCGGCCGACGCCAAGCGACGCCAAACCTGCGGCGAGCGTGCGCACCTGCTCGGCGTAGTCCCGCCAGGTGATCTCTTGCTCGCCGCCCGGGGTGCGCAACGCCACGGCGTCCGGCCGCATGCCTACGGTGCGTTGGAACCCCGCAATGATGGTGTTCACGGACCCACCCGCGGGATGCGGGCAGGTGATCTCCTCAGCCTTGGTCATCTCCGGCCTCCAGTCGTAGCTGTCTGCGTTCGTCAGAGCCGCCCAGTGTGAGTCGAGCCTGGCCTAGGAGTGCGAATGAGGCAAGTCACCCGGGAGGTTTTCCTCCCGCCGCCCACTGCTCGTAGCGGGTCCAGGACTGCAGTTCCCGCGTGCTCTCGAACCGGCGGCGCGCTCCGCTTATCGGGTCGGTGAACTCCAGGGCCTTGGCCAGCAACTGCAACGGCCGGCTGAAGTCGTGCAGCGGCGTCTCGGTGAGGGCGGGGTAGAAGTCGTCGCCCAGAATCGGCACGCCGAGGCTGCTCATGTGCAGCCGCAGTTGGTGCGTGCGCCCGGTCGCGGGCAGCAGCCGGTACCGGCCGAGGCCGCCACGGTGTTCGATCAGCTCGATCCTGCTCTCGCTGTTGGGCGGACCGTCCGCCTCGTAGGCGGCGATGATGCCGCGTTCCTTGACGATCCGGCTGCGTACGGTGCGCGGCAGGGTGAGCCGGGGGTCGTACGGTGCGATGGCCTCATATTCCTTGTGCACCAGGCGATCGGCGAACAGGGTCTGGTAGGCGCCGCGCAGGGCGGGCCTGATAACGAAGAGCACAACGCCTGCGGTGACCCGATCCAGCCGGTGCGCCGGGCTGAGCTCAGGTAGGTCAAGTTCGCGGCGCAGCCGAACCAGTGCGGTTTCCAAGATGTGCTTGCCGCGCGGGATGGTCGACAGGAAGTGCGGCTTGTCCACGACCAGCAGGTCGTCGTCCCGGTGCACGATGCCGATCGGGAAGGGCACCGGGAACTCCTCGGGCAGATCCCGGTGGAACCACACGAATGAGTCCGGCACGAAGGGAGCATCGGCGGCCAGCGGGCCATCCACGCCGAAGAACCGCTGCTCGTGAAACATGCCGTCGATCCGCTCGTGGGTGACCCGTGGCAATCGGTCGGCCAGATGGTCGCGAAGGGTGGCCCAAGGGCCATCGGCGGGCATCTTCAGCCGAGCCGGATCGAGGCCGTGCCTCTTCGGCAGGGGGGACGTGAGCTTCTTCCGCATCGCTGCACCAGAGTAGCCGGTGGGGGACTTACCACCCTCACCGAAACGGATCGGTGGTGCGCCCGATCAAGTCGGCGACGGAATCGATTACCAGTGTCGGCCGGAATGGATACCGCTCGGCGGAGTCCGCGGAGGAGATTCCGGTGAGCACCAGGATGCTGCGCAAGCCCGCTTCGATGCCCGCGTGCAGCCGGTATCCATCCGGTCGCCGATCATCACGGTGTGTTCGGAATGTGCACCGAGCGTACGCATCGCGGAACGCATCATGAGTGGGTTCGGTTTGCCGACGAAGTAGGGCTGCTTCCCGGTCGCCCGTTCGATCAGGGCGGCGACCGACCCGGTGGCGGGTAGCCGCCCTTCCACGCTCGGCCCGGTCGGGTCGGGGTTGGTGGCGATGAACTTCGCGCCTGCCTCGATCAGCCGGATGGCCTCGGTGATCGCGGTGAAACTGTACGTCCTGGTCTCACCGAGCACGACATAATCGGGATCACGGTCGGTCAGCACGTAGCCCACTTCATGCAGGGCTGTGGTCAGGCCAGCCTCCCCGATGACGAAGGCGGATCCGTTCGGGCGCTGGGTGGACAGGAACTGGGCGGTCGCCGGTGCCGAGGTCCACAGCGACTGCTCCGGAATGTCCAATCCGGTTCGATGCAGGCGCGCACGCAGGTCCCGCGGGGTGTAGATCGAATTGTTCGTCAGCACCAGGAACATGAGGTCCTGGGACCGCGACTCGGCGAGGAACTCACCCGCACCCGGGACCAGGTGTCTTATTCATAAGTCGGGCTATTCACCACGGCGCGCTCACCTCAATCACGCCCCTCACCTGCAGTCAGTCGTCGCGAGTCACCCTCCGGGCGGCCCCCGCCAACTGACTTGTGAATAACCCTCCAGGTGTTCCTCGCGGACGAGCACCCCGTCCATGTCCGTCAGGTAGTTCAGCCGCGGTTCGGTCATGCCGAGAGCCTAGCTAGTTCGCCCGCGCCAGTGATCACGTCACTGGTCCGGTTGCCCGCTGTTTCCCTGCTGGTCGGCGAGGAACTGTTCGAACGCCGAGCCCAACTCGTCCGCGGTGGGCAGGGGGCCCGTCATGCTGTCCAGCAGGTTGCCGCGAGCCGCTCCGTCGGCGTAGGTGTCGTACTGCTGCTCCAGCGCGCGTACCACCTCGGCCACCTCGTCGGACTCAGCCACCTGCCGGTTGATCTCCTGATCCGCCTGGCCGGCGGCCTCGCGCACTGTCTCGCTGGGCAGGGTGAGCCCGGTCGCCTCCGCGATGGCGGCCAGCAGCACCACCGAGGATGCCGGGTAGGTGGTCTGCACCAGGTAGTGCGGCACGTGCGCGGCGAACCCCACGGCATCGTGACCGGCTTGGCCGAGCCGGAATTCGAGCAACGCTGACGCGCTGGCCGGCACCTGGAGCCTGCTCGGCCATGGCTGGTGCGCCCGGACAAGCTCGGTGCGTGTCCCGTGTGCCGTGAGCCCGATTGGCCGGGTGTGCGGCACGTTCATCGGGATGCCGTGAAACCCTACGGCCAGCCGGACGCCCCACCGCTCGATCAAGCTGCGCACCGCGGCGGCGAACAACTCCCACTCGGTGTCCGGCTCGGGCCCGGTGAGCAGGAGGAAGGGCAGTCCCTCGGTGTCGTGCAGCAGGTGCACGACCAGTTCGGGTGTGGGGTAGTGCTCCCAGTGGTCGATGGCGTAGGTCATCAGCGGCCGCCGGGCGCGGTAGTCGAGCAGCCGGTCGACGTCGAAGCGCGCGACGACGCGGTGTTCGAGCGAGTCGAGTAGGTGCGTGGTGAGGGTACGGCCTGCGGAGCCGGCGTCGATGAAGCCTTCGAGGTAGTGCAGCAGCACCGCTCCGCTGAGATCCGGGACATCCGAGTCCACCTCGTACAGATCCGCCGGATCCTTCACCAAGACCTCCCATTGCCGAGCCGATTGCGACGCTTCTTTCTACCAACAACGCCGTCGGGCTCTGGATTGATCCGGCAGAGCTCACCGCACGCCGCGGGGCCGGAACTGGATGCTGATGCGGGGACCGACCGGCTTGGCGGTCTTGGGCACGGCATGTTCCCAGGTGCGCTGGCACGAGCCGCCCATGACGAGCAGGTCGCCGTGGCCGAGGGCGAGCCGCCCGGTTGCGCCCGCACCGCCCTTGGGACGCAGCAGTAAGGCACGGGGTGCGCCGATCGAGATGATCGCGACCATGGTGTCCTCCGAACTGCCGCGGCCGATGGTGTCGCCGTGCCAGGCGACGCTGTCCCGGCCGTCCCGGTAGTAACACAGCCCGGCGGTGCGGAACGGTTCGCCGAGTTCGTCGTGGTACCGCTGGTTGAGCGCGGTCCGGGCCCGCTCGAGGATGGGCTCGGGCAGCGGGTCGTCCTCGTCGTAGAAGCAAAGCAGCCGGGGCACGTCGACCACCCGGTCGTACATCTGCCTGCGTTCGGCGCGCCAGGGCACCTGGTCGGCCAGCCGTGCGAAGAGGATGCCAGCACCGGTCATCCAGCCGGGGAGCACGTCGATCCAGGCGCCCTTGCCGAGCGCGGTGCGCCGGATCGGGTCGAGTGAGGTGAGGCCGACGTGGCCGGGCTCATCGAACAGCGACCCCTGCAGTGCGACTGGCATGGCTCCACGGTACACCAGAATCGAACGTGTGTTCTATCCGCGGGGTGCAGCGTGTCGAGCTGCCGGATCGGGCGGGGGAGTGGACCATGAGCGCATGACGAAATACTTGTGGCAGGTCACCTACACCGCGGATGGCGCAAAGGGGCTCATGGCCGAAGGCGGGTCGGCTCGCCGAGATGTGATTCGGCAGATGGTGGAAAGCGTCGGTGGCAGGGTCGAAGCGTGCTACTACGCCTTCGGTGCCGCCGACCTCTACGTCATCGGCGAGGTGCCGGATGAGGTCGCCGCGGCGGCGCTGAGCATCCAGACAGCGGCAGGCGGCGGCGCGCGCACCCGGACCATCCCGCTGCTCACGCCCGAACAGGTGGACCAGGCGGTCCAGGCCCAGGCCGACTACCGCCCGCCAGGCGGCTAAGCCGGCATACCCGGCGGCGGCAGCAGCGCGACACCGTCCTCGTCGGAGTAGAGGACGTCGCCGGGGTTGAAAGTGACCCCGCCGAAGCTCACCGGGACGTCAAGCGCACCCTCGCCGTCCTTGGCGCTCTTGCGCGGGTTGGTGCCCAGTGCCTTGATGCCGATGGGCAGTTCGGCCAGTACCGCGCTGTCGCGCACCGCGCCATTGATGACGATGCCCGCCCAGCCGTTGTCCACGGCGGCCTGCGCGATCAGGTCGCCGGTCAGTGCGGTGTGCAGCGAGCCGCCGCCGTCCACGACGAGGATCGCGCCGTTGCCCTCGGTGTTCAGCACCTGCTTGACCAGCCCGTTGTCCTGGAAGCAGGAGACGGTGCGCACCGGTCCGGCGAAGGTGCGGTTCTTGCCGAACTGCCGGAACTGGGTGTCGCACACCCGCAGTTCCGCACTGTGCTCGTCGACAAGGTCCGCGGTGCGCAAGGTCTCGGTCACGGGTGGTCTCTCCTCATCGGTGCGGGCACGGCAGGTGATTCTAGGCCAGCGCGCCCTTGGCCTCCGCGAGGTTGTCCGCGGCGAGCACCAATCGGGTGTTCGTGGCCAGGTAAGCCAGGGTGATGTTGACGCCTGCCGCGCCCAGCTTGCTGGCGACCTCGCCAAGCGCCCCAGGGTGATCCTCAACCGGGACGATGACCACTTCCTGCTCGGTGGCGATGGAGACGCCGCCCGCCTCGAGTGCGGTGAACGCGGCCGCCATGTCCTCCACCAGCAGGTGGATCTCGGCCTGCCCGCCTCCGCTGGTCACCGCGCAGAGGCCCTCGATGTTCACTCCGCCCTTGCCGAGGAGTTCGCCGACGCGGGCCAGCTCTCCCGGGTTGTCGGCGACATTGATGGTGAGATCGGTAGCCATGACTCGCCTCCGCGGAGTCGGTTGTGCCTGGTGGAGACCATTCTCTCTCCGCAAAGGGAGATGCACACCCCGAAGTCACGCGCAGGGATCGGAGGTTCGTGGTCCACTCGGCCTCGACCTTCGCGATCACGGCGGCCGCGGCCACCCTGACCGCAACCGACGTGCACTGGACCACGGGGGAGGGGGCCACGGTTTCCGGCCCTTGCGGTGGAGCGTCCATAGTGGAAACACTGGGCATCTGCAATCGCCGGACGTCGGGAGAGGCGCGGATGACAAAACACGTCGAGGGCTACTTCCCGGGCGCGGGCATAGGGCAGATCTACTGGCAGGGCTGGCTTCCCGCGGCCGACGCGGATGCGGTCGGTGTGGTGGTGATCGTGCACGGCGCCGCCGAGCACAGCGGGCGTTACGCACACGTCGGTAGCCGGCTGGCCACCGAAGGGTACGCTAGCTACGCGTTCGACATCCGGGGCCACGGTCGATCGGAGGGCGTTCGCGCCAACATCAATCGGATGTCCGAGGTGGTGGCCGATCTCGATCAGACGATCAGGCAGGCCGCGGTGCGACACGAGGGTGCCTCGGTGTATCTGCTCGGGCACAGCATGGGCGGGCTGGCCGCGCTGGACTATGTGACCAGCCCGGACACCAGCTTCGATCTGCGTGGCCTGATCCTGTCGGGACCCGCCGTGCAGACCGAGCTCGGATCCAAGGCGCAGCGCGTGCTCGGCAGGGCGCTTTCTGCCGTGCTGCCCAACTTCGGTGTGCTCAAGATCGATGCCACCGCGGTGAGCCGCGATCCCGCGGTAGTGTCCGCCTACGACACGGATCCCTTGAACTACCGGGGAAAGCTTCGCCTCCGGACCGGTGCGGAGACACTCGTCGCGGCCGATCGCGTGCAGGCTCGTCTGTCCACAGTGGAGCTGCCGATTCTGGTCATGCACGGCACCAAGGACCGGCTGACCTCACCAGCCGGTTCCCAGCTGGTCGCCGATCGGGCCGGCTCCAGTGACATCACGCTGAAGCTGTATGACGGCCTCTACCACGAGGTGTTCAACGAGCCGGAGCAGGATTCCGTGCTCGACGACGTGGTGCAGTGGCTCAGGGCGCACGGCTGAGCGGGCCGGGCGTTCTCAGCCGGTCTTGCGCAGCAGCGGAATGCTGCTGAGCAAGAACCCGGCGGCGACCGCGAAGATCGCCGAGTAACCGCTGGTGCTGGTGAAGGTCAGCACCTCCAGTCCGTCGGTCAGATCGGTGGCGAGCCCCGCCAGCAACGGGCCGGCGAGGACACCGATTCCGCGGCTCATGCCGAACAGGCCAGCGCTCGTTCCGTGCGAATCACGATCGGGCAGCAGTCCCATCAGCAACGCGTAGGGCAAGGTCATCAGCACCACGGCGGCGAAGGCCACCGGCACGACGGCAGCGATGTAGGCCATGTTGGTGGTCAGCAGCGCGGGCGTCAGCCCGAGGGCGAACACCCACAGCGCGAGATACATGACCCGGCGATGCCCATAGTGGTCGGCGAGTTTGCCCGCCACCGGTGCGGCAACGAGCGCGGCCACCCCGACCAGCGCGAGCGCGCCGGATGCCGTGCCGAGTGAAAGCCCGAGCCCGATGGTCAAGTAGAGAACGGCGAAAGTGCGCAGCGCGGCGATGGCGCCTTCCCAACACGCGTTGGCGAAGAACCACCATCGAATCCGCTTGTCGCTGCGCAACAGCGCGAGGCTCGCGGTGAACATGTTGCGTTGCTGCTTGCCGTAGCCGTTGTGCCATCTGGCTCGCACGCCGAGGAATAAACCCGCCGTCACCACCACGATCGCGGCAGCTCCGACGAGAAACGGCAGCGGCTGCCACAGGCTGAGCAGGAAGCCTCCGCTGCCGAGTGCGATCAGCAACCCGGCCGAGCGCAGTGTGCCCTGGAATCCTTGCGAGCGACCGCGGACGTCGCCTGGCACCAGGTCGGGGTAGAGCGCGTAATACGGGACGTAGTAGGTGAAGTAGCCGACAAAGAACACGGCAAGGGCCAACGCCACCGTAGCCAGCGATGCGGCTCCCAGCGGCATTACCGTCAGCGCGACGACCGCGATCGTTCCGCCGATCAGGATGAGCGGGAACCGGCCACCGATTCGCGTGCGCAGTTGGTCGGACAGGCCGCCGACCACTACCGGCACGACCAGGGCGATCAGGCCTTCGCCGCCGATCAGCAGCCCGGTGACCGTGGGCCCGGAGAGCTCATTGATGAGCACCGGAACGTAGGTGGTGACCAGCGTGTAGGCGAGCGCGATCCCGAACGCGGGTAGCCCGAGGACGAACAGGAACCGACGCTCATGCCAGCTCAAGGGTCGCCGGCCTGTCCGTGGTGCCCGCACATCGCCAGTCTGTCACCGGACGACCAGGTCAGCCCACTGAAGGGCCCCCGGATGGGCCGGCGCGCGGTTGACGGCGGGCAGGCCGGGTATTCGGGAAGTCGAGCAGCAAGGAGTGGTCCAACCGCTGGAGTGAACCATGTTGAGTCAGCCCGAGCGCGGACAGCTCAGGGAGATCGAGCACTGGCTTGAAGAGTCCGATCCGGAGCTCACCAGAACGCTGCGCGAAGGTCTGCGATCACGCAGACCGCTCAACCGGGGGCTGCTTCGGTTCGCGCTCGGCATCATCGCGGGGCTACTGATCGTCTTGGGTCTCGCCTCGATCAACGTGGCGCTCATCGTCCTCGGCAGCATGGCCTTGGGGCTGGGTTCCGTGATACACGGTTCCGGACGTCACCGTGCGCCGGAAGGATGACGTGACGCGGTCGGTCAAGTGCGCCAATCGGTGGTGGTGTCCCGGGGCCAGTCTGGATGGACCGGCGGGTAGGTGCCGGGGGTGAGCGGCCAGCCAGCCGTGGCCGACCAGAGCCGTGGCCGCGTTCGGGGTCGATGTCCGCCCGGCAGGTAAACACGTCGACGTGCGCGAGCCGGTGCTCGGGGCCAGGTCGAGATGGTCAGGTGGGACTCGGCAAGCACCAGCACGCAAGTAACCCCGGTGCGGCTGGAACTGCACAGGTAGCTCGGCAAGGACGTGCAACCGAGCCGCTCGACCGTCGCGCGCATCGCTTCCAGCAGCTCGGCGGGCTCGGGATCAATCCGCCGGGCGGCACCGATCGGGCAGGACCCGCAAGGGAAACAAGGAGCTCCGAGAGGCCCTCACCGAGAGTGCCTGGGCCGCCAGGCAGACCAGCACCTACGTCGGCGCTCAGTTCCGCCGCTT
>JBOHER010000053.1:0-2012 GCA_050701115.1 Haloechinothrix sp.
GAAGCAACCGACTGCCGCCGCGCATTCCTGGACACCACCAGGAACGGCACCCGGCGCTTCTGCTCCACCACCTGCCAGAACCGGATCAAGGCCGCGGCTCTCAGGCGCCGCCGAGCAGCACATCCACCCGAAGCCTCAGAACACGAGTGAGCACCCGACGGCGCGGCGATGACGTCGTCGCCGGGAGGCGGAGCCCGACGCTCGTCAGGCACAAAGCCAGCGGGTGGCCGTACGAAGTCAGCCGCCTCGTCACGACGTGGTGAGTCGACGGTAACGCGATGAGGGACGACTGCCGCGGTGTGGCAACCCGCCGCAGTCGTGCAACATCGCCCTCCAGATCAGGACAGGACGCGGTAGGTCACGTGCGTGACCGCGCTCGCTGCTCGCGACTTCACCTGCTCGAGCTGCAGCGGCGGGACGCCGTCGAACAGCCGCGCGCCGGCGCCAAGCGTGAACGGCACGACGTGCAGCCGCAGCTCGTCGACCAGTCCGGCGGCGAGGTACTGGTTGATCGTGGCCGCGCCGCCCAGGATCGAGACATCGCCCTCGCGGGCCGCCGCGCGTGCCTGTTCCAGTGCCGCCTCGATTCCGTCGGTGACGAAGTGGTACGTGGTGCCGCCCTCCATCGGCTGCGGCTCGCGCGCGTAGTGGGTGAGCACGAAGACCGGTGCGTGAAACACCGGATCCTCGCCCCACCAACCGTTCCACTGCCGATCCCACTCGCCACGCACCGGGCCGAACATGTTCCGCCCCATGATGACCGCCGTGTAGGCGGCAATCTCCTCGACCTCGGCCCGGTTCTCCTCGGGATTCTCGAACATCCAGGCGTGCAGCTTGTCGCCGAAACCGTCGCCGCCGTCGTCGCCAAAGGGGCGTTCCTCGGTCTGGTCGCGCCCGGCCACGTACCCGTCAGCCGAGATCGTGATGTTGCAGACCACCCTGCCCATGCGGTCAGTCATTGCTCTCTCCTCGTCGTAGCGTCCAGCGACATCGATATGCACAATCTGACTCTGCTCATCGAGCGTTCTCCTTCGGGGATGGGTGATGGGTGGTGTTCGCCAGGAGTTTGCCGCTACGTGGCCAGGTCGCGTTGACATGCCGGACGAGCAGCACGGTCGTGGACGCCAGGGAGGTGATAGCGGCCAGGGTTCCGATGCCCACGACTGGCCCGAGGCCCAGGCCCCGGGCATTGGCGACCAGGCCGGCCAGTGCACCGATGAGCACGGCAACGACCACACCGACCAGCAGCGATGCTGGACACGTACCGGACGCGGGGATCTGGGTTCGGCGCCCCGTAGGTCTGAGCTCCGGCTCCAGGCGAGGTTGCGCGTGGCCAGGAGGCTCCAATGCTCGGTCGCCAGGATCTGCACCTTCACCGACGTAGGTTCGGGGCCACTTGGCGGCCTCTCCGGGGACGCTTCTGACATGCGAACTCCTGTGGGTTCACGCGTTGTCTTGCGCGAGCAGTTGCCGCGGTGGGGGCGGGACGACACATCAAGAGGCAGAACCGGCCAGGTCGATTCGAAGGCGGGCACCAGGTTGACGCCGACCACGATCTTGTTCGTACTCCA
Source organism: Haloechinothrix sp. (assembly GCA_050701115.1). Lineage (GTDB taxonomy): Bacteria > Actinomycetota > Actinomycetes > Mycobacteriales > Pseudonocardiaceae > JBOHER01. Next base: position 1,572 of record JBOHER010000053.1, read on the forward strand.
CGATCACCTTCTGCGCCCACCAGTCGCTCATCCCCTGCTCACGGGTAAGCCAGTCGGCAATCTCCCGGTAGGGGCGGCCGGTGGCGCCCCAGTCGTCGAGGCGAGTGAACCCCTCCGCGTAGTGGCGGCCGGTCGCAGACTGCAGCGCAACCTACGACCCGGGTCCGGATGCTTCAGTGTTCATCACGTTCTCCTTCCGTTGGGTTGGCCTACTGCGAGATCCCGACGATCGCCGAGATGATCAGCATGTGCAGCAGCGTCGATCGATAGGTTCACCGCAAGGACAGACTGGAAGAGCGGCTGAAACTAATCGCGCTAGCCCCGTAATTCGCACATGAGGTGCGGTGGGTCCGGGCTCAGGATGTGTGCCTCGGGTCGATCTTGAGTAGGTCGAGGAGGCGCTGCTGGAGGGGGTCGGGCTGGGGGATCTCGGGTGTGCTG
>JBOHER010000054.1:0-2346 GCA_050701115.1 Haloechinothrix sp.
CAATCCAGCCGCCCGGCCTGCTTGGCCCAAAACGCATCACGGTCGGCGGCGGCCTCGGTGTAAAGATCCTCGGTCGCATTCGCGGCGGCAGTGAACGACTCGCTCGGCGGGAAAGTGCGGCTCTCGGTGAGCAGGTTGTCCAAGGTGGGGGACTGCGGGGACTGCTCTGACATGGCGCGCGGCCTCCTGATCAACTTCTCGCTGGTGATGGTGGCGTGCTGTTGACGTTAGTACGCAGGAGTGGAGGTTGCACGGGTGTTGCGTCGGGTAGCGTCGCCACTCGTGACCGATCCGCTGGCCCCTCTGCTCGATCTTCCCGGTGTCGGCGACGCCGTTCGCTCCGCACGTGACGCGGTGGACGCCGTGCACCGGCATCCGGCCAACCGGCGCGGTTGGCCGACGACGGCTGCCGAGGCCTCGGTGCGGGCCGCGCGGGCCTCGGCCGCGATCGACGGGGCTGACCCGGAAATCCCCGAGGGTGGCTCGGTGGACGAGCCGGTGCTGGCCGGGGCGCTGCGGGTCGGTGAGGCACTCGGCCCGCTGTTGCCGACCTGGGAGCGCGCGCCGATGCAGGCGTTGGCCCGGTTGCATGTGCTGGCCGCCACCGATCTGGTGTCCGATCCCGATCGGCTGGGACGTCCTCGTGCCGATGGGGGCGTCGCGCAGCGGCTCGAACTACTCGGTCAGCTGGTGACGGGTGGGACGTCGGTGGCAGGCCTGGTGCTCGCCGCCGTCGTGCACGGTGAGTTGCTCGCTGTGCAGCCGTTCGGCTCAGCCGACGGCGTGGTTGCCCGCGCGGCCGCCCGGTTGACGATGATCTCCACCGGGCTCGACCCGAAGGGCCTGACCGTGCCCGAGGTGGCCTGCTTCCGCCGGGCCCGGCGTTACCGGGAGGCTGCGGCTGGGTTCGCAGGCGGCGAGCCCGACGGCGTGCGGGACTGGCTGCTGTTTTGCTGCGAGACCGTCGAAGCAGGCGCAAGGGAAGCGACGAGCATCGCCGACGCGGCCGTGGCGGAGTGACCACTTCGGGGGTTGTGCCGCGGAGGCGGTGCACGTCGAGCGGAGCGAGGCCGGTTGGTGCTGCCGACGCGGCCGTGGCGGAGTGACCACTTCGTGGCGGAGTGATGGCTCAGGCTGTGTTGTCCACTGCGAGTCGGGGCTTCGGATCGCGCCTTCCGTCGCGCCGCACGCCGAGCCGGTGTGCGCCCGCGGCCTCGCGCGCGGCGTCGAGGGCGAGGATGGCCGCGGGACCGCTCCGTTGGGCCACCCCGACGAACAGGCAGTCGATCACGGAAAGCTGGGCGATCCTGCTGGCGGTGGCTCCTGACCGGAACGTCGTCTCCCTGGCCGCGGTGGTCAGCGTGTGATCGGCGACTTTGGTGATCGGCGAGCGGGGGAAGTTGGTCACCGCGACGGTCGTCGCGCCGTGCTCCCGGGCGCTGCGTAGCGCCTCCACCGTGTCCGAGGTGGCCCCGCTGTGCGACAGTGCGATCGCGACGTCATTGGCGCCGAGCACCGTCGCCGAGGTCAACATGATGTGGGTGTCCGCCCAGGCGAAGCTGATCTTGCCGATGCGGTGCAGCTTCTGCTGCAGGTCCGCGGCGACGAACGCACTGGCGCCCACACCGTAGATGTCCACCCTGCCCGCGCCTGCCACGGCGTCGATCACCTGCCGAAGGGTCGAGATGTCAAGTTGGTCACCGGTCTCCTCGACAGCACGGGCGTCGGCGAAGCTGACCTTGCTGACCACCGTCGCCAGGTCGTCGCCGATCTCGATGTCTCCGCCGAATGCGCGGTTGGTACGGGCCGCCGTGCGCGCCGTGTCGGCCGCGAGCGCGATCCGTAGCTGCGGATAGCCACCGACGCCAATGGCCTTGCAGAACCGGGTCACCGTGGTCTCGCTGGTGTCGGCAGCGATGGCGACCTCGGTGATGCTCTGCCGGGCTACCTGGGACGGGTCCTCGAGCACGACCTTGGCTACCCGTTGCTCGGCGCGGGCCAGTCCGGGAAGCAGGGCGCGGATGCGAACCAGGGGGCCAACGTCGTCCGTCCCAATGGTCGAGGCCACCGTCGTCCCGATGCTCGACGCGGAGTGGTCGCCATCCACGGTGGGAGACTCGCTCAGAGTTTTCGGGGTCGACAAGTGGGCGCACGCCTTTCCCTCAGGATCGCGACCTAATCGTGTCAAAACACCTACAGACGCGATGTTGGACTCGATGAGTAACGTCGCTGCGCGACAGCCCCCTGTTACTGGAGGGAGGTTAACGACTGCGCAACTCTCCCGGTCGCCAGCCGGTGCCCGACGGCACCGGCGCGAGGTGTCGCCGTCAGCAAGAACCCCAGAGA
>JBOHER010000055.1:0-8883 GCA_050701115.1 Haloechinothrix sp.
CTCCCCCCGCACAAGACCACACACCCACACCGCAGCGAAACCCCAGCTCATCCCGGCATGACGGTGCGACCCGGGCCAAACCGATGATCAAGCCCTGACCTCAAACGCTGCGGAAAACGGGGCTAGCGGCGTGGCCACCTGGGACCCCGCCGCGCCTGGCGTGCTGACGCTTCCGTCAGGGCGGATGGTGCGTGGCCGTGCACTTCGGCGTCCGCTGCCGGGCGCCCCCGAACCGGAGTTCGCGCTGTACCTGCTCGGCCACGAGCCGCCGGCCGTCCCGTGGGAATCGCGGTGGCTGCGGTGGCCGGACTTCTGGCCGCCACCGGACCGAGCGGCGACGTGGGAAGCGCTGCGTGAGGGGCGGGAGCGCGAGGAGCGAGCGGGTCGAGGTCGCCTGCGGCGGTGGCAACGGGCGCACCGGCACCGCGCTCGCCTGCCTCGCCGTGCTCGACGGCTTGCCGAACCGCGACGCCGTCGCCTACGTACGGCGGCACTACGCGCCTCGGGCGGTCGAAACACCCTGGCAGCGGCGGTTCGTCGTGCGGTTCCCGGCTCGTGCGTGAAAGTGGTTGTCCCGGCAACCCTCAGCACTCACGAGACCGGGCGAATCGCCCCACTTCGTCGGCCCGGCGTCGTACTGTGCGGGCATGACCTCTTGGGCAGAGTTCGCCGAGGGCGCTCCTCACATCTCCGACATCTTTCTCCGGCGGCACGCCGCGATCGGCAACCTGTGCATGCTCGGCACGCTCCGGTCCGACGGGTTCCCGCGGATCAGCCCGGTCGAGCCGCGCGTTTTCGAGGGCCACCTGGTGATCGTCGGCATGCCGGGCACCACGAAGTTCCTCGACCTCGGTCGCGACCCGCGGTTCTGCCTGCACACGGCGACCGTGGACACGCAGGTCTCCGACGGCGACGCGAAGCTGTTCGGTCGCGTGCACGACCTCCAGGATGAGGCGCTTCACCAGCGGTTCGCCGAGGACCTCTTCGCGGAGTCCGGGTTCGACCTGCGCGGACAGAAGTTCACACCGTTCTACATCGCGGACCTCACCGGCGCGTCCTCGGTCGAGGTGGCCGACGACCACCTCGACATCACGATCTGGAAGCCCGGCGAGCCAGAGCGGGTCGTCCGCAAACATTGAGTCACCACGCGCAGTGCACGTGGTTCTCGTGTCCCCGGTCTCCCGGCCCGTAGACCTCCGTCGCGCCCAAGGCACGGCAGTCGTCGAGAAAGTCCTCGACGAACGGTTGGCCGCGCTGACGCGCACACCGTCGACCACGTCCGCGTCGAAGGCCCGCCCGTCGTAATGGCGTGCGGCCGCATCGGTGGCTGGGGCCGCCGGCGCTCGGCGCGGTCGCGAGCAAGGCCGTGGCGGCGCCGTGTCCGGCCTTACCGGCATGGCGTTGACCCCGTGCGGCCAGTACCTCGGAACGGGCAGCCGGCGCGAGCCGGACTTCCCAGCAGCGGCGTCCCGCGACCCGGACCTCGGCGGCGGCACCCATCGGCCCGGAGAAGTCGTCGTGGCGCCGGAATCTCGCGCTGCGTTCCCGGCCGTCGCCCAGGAGCGAAACCGGATGCCCGAAGCGGTAGCCGTACGTGCCGTCGCCTTGCGGTCGCCCTCGGCATCCCGGTAGTGGCGCCACTCGACGTTCTGGACCAACGCGACACCGGCTTCGTCGTCGACCCGCCACCGCCATGGCTGCGCGTGCCAGAAGCGGTAACGCCCCTCCTCGCCCTCCGGCGTCCGGAAGCGGACGCTGCCCTGCGCCGTGCGGTAGCCGACCACCGCCATCCGGTCCTGCAGCTGCGCCCACGTCGGCGCGGTGCTGGTCATGGCGCCAGCCTAAGCCCGCGCTCGTGCGTGAAAAGTGTTGTTCCGGCAACCTTCAGCACTCACGACCCCGCCCGGCCACGCCGCGCCACCACCCACGCCCCGGCACCGCCCGCCAGCGCCGCGAGGCCACCGAGGACCACCCACCGCGGCGCAGGCGAACCGGCGGACGGTGGCGCGGCAGGAGCGGGTGCCGAAGCGGCAGTGATCGGCGGGCCGGGCCCCAGCGACACGGGGCCTTCCGCGAGCAGGCGAGAACCGCCGCAGTCCGAGACCGTCAAGCCGCCGACTTTCTCCGAAGCGAAGAACACGTACCACCGCCCCGGCTCGACGATGAGGCCGCAAGGTCCGTGGGTCTTCAGACGCATGGGGCTGGAGCGCCCACTTGAACACCGTGCCCACGCGCAGCTCGAACGAGTCGTCCGGGCTGATCACATCTGCTCCGGACGCGACCCCGGTGAACACGGCCTCCGCCCGGGCGAAGAGGACCGACCTCGGAACGGGTACGCAGTCGCAGGCGCACGCGCTTCCGCCGCCGCCCGCGGCGAGCAACGGCACCGCCAGGACCACGACTGCCACCGCCCGAAGCACCCGCCTCATGCCGAGGCGACGTGGTCACTCCGGCGTCCGGTTGCACAAAAGCGGCAACGCCCGGCACTCGTGAGTGCCGGGCGTTGCCGGAACAACAACTTTCACGCACGAGGGGCTAGTGCACCGTGGCCTTCTCCGCGCCTGCGCCGGTGAGGGAGCGGACCTCCATCTCGGCGTACTTGCGCTCGTTGTGCTCCTTGGACAGTACGGTCCCGAGCCAACCGAGGAAGAACGACATCGGGATGGACACCAGGCCCGGGTTCTGCAGCGGGAACCAGCTGAAGTCGGCGTTGGCGAACATCGACTTCTCGGTGCCGGACACCGCAGGAGAGAAGACGATCAGCGTGACGGTGATCGCCAACCCGCCGTAGATGCTCCACAGCGCGCCGGAGGTGTTGAACCGCTTCCAGAACAGCGAGTACAGGATGGTCGGCAGGTTCGCCGACGCCGCCACCGCGAAGGCCAGCGCGACCAGGAAGGCCACGTTCTGGTTCTTGGCCATGATCCCGCCGACGATGGCGACCGCGCCGATCACCAGCGCGGTGATCCGCGCGACCTTCACCTCGGCTTCCTTGCTGTCCACCTGGCCCTTCTTGATCACGTTCGCGTAGATGTCGTGGGCGAACGACGCCGAAGCGGTGATCGTCAGACCGGCCACCACGGCCAGGATGGTCGCGAACGCCACCGCGGCGATGAAGCCGAGCAGCAGCGGCCCACCGAGTGCCTGCGCCAACAGTGGAGCCGCCGCGTTCTCGCCACCAGGTGCCGCGGCAATGGCCTCAGGTCCCACGATGGCACCGGCACCGTAGCCCAGCACCAGTGTGAACAGGTAGAACACGCCGATCAGTGCGATCGCCCACACCACCGAACGCCGAGCCTCCTTGGCGGTGGGCACCGTGTAGAAGCGCATCAGCACGTGTGGCAGTCCGGCGGTACCGAGCACCAGCGCGAGCCCCAGCGAGAGGAAGTCCACTTTGGACATATCGCTGACACCGTACTTGGCGCCCGGGTTCAGCAGGCCCTCTCCACCTTCACCGGCCTTGTCCACAGCGGCCTGCAGCAATGTGGACAAGTTGAAGCCGTACTTGCCCATCACCCACACCGTCATCGCCGCCGCACCGCTGATCAGCAGCACCGCCTTGATGATCTGCACCCAGGTCGTGCCCTTCATACCACCGACCAGCACGTAAATGATCATCACGACGCCGACCACGGAGATCACCAGCGCCTGGCCGACGTCGCCGGAGATGCCCAGCAGCAAGGAGACCAGGATGCCCGCACCCGCCATCTGCGCCAGCAGGTAGAAAAAACTCACCGCCAGCGTGGATGTCGCGGCGGCGGCGCGAACCGGACGTTGCCGCATCCGGAACGCGAGCACGTCGCCCATGGTGAACTTCCCGGTATTCCGTAGAAGTTCCGCCACCAGCAGCAACGCGACCAGCCAGGCGACCAGGAATCCGATGGAGTAGAGGAATCCGTCGTAGCCGTACACCGCGATCGCGCCGGCGATGCCGAGGAAGGACGCCGCGGAGAGGTAGTCGCCGGCGATCGCGGTTCCGTTCTGTGGGCCGGTAAACGCCCGGCCGCCGGCGTAATAGTCGGCCGCGGTCTTGGTATTGCGGCTCGCTCGCAACACAACGATCATGGTCACCGCGACGAACAAACCGAAGATGGTCATGTTCAGGATGGGGCTGCCGCCCTCGAGTCCCTGGGCGATGTTCATCGGGCGTCTCCCTCGAGATCTTCGCGAATCTGGTCGGCGACCGGGTCGAGGTGCCGGTTGGCGTACCGCACGTACAGCCCGGTGATCACGAATGTGGAGACGAACTGCAGCAAGCCGAGCACCAGCCCGACGTTGATGTTGCCGATCAGCTTGGTCGACATGAACCCGTGCGCGTAATCGGCCAGCAGCACATACAGCAGGTACCAGCCAAGAAAGATCGCTGTCATCGGGAAGACGAACCCGCGCAGCCTGCGACGTAGTTGGGCGAACTCGGGGCTGGTGTGGACGCGGGTCCATTCATCGTGGCCGACGAGTTCGCGCTCGGTGGTAGTCACTGACGACCTCCTAGTGGTCACGAACGTGTGTGCTGCGCCACGTTAGAGACGTCACACGGTCGGGCGAAATCGTCAGCGGACCAACCGTCGTCGCGTGCGACGAGCGGTCAACAAGCGGCCCACCGGCCACGTCGAGCGGTTCCGGCGGGCGCTGCCCCAGGCGCGGTCGGCGAAGGTTTCGGTGCGGCTCTCGTCCAGGTGCAGTCGCAGCATCGCGGTCATCGACCAGGCGGGCGGGCGGCCGCGTAGTGACACCAGCACCATCGTGATGAACGCCAGCGGCACCGACCACGGCGCTGGCTGGGCGATCAGAATCGCCTGCCAGCCGTCCAGTTGCGGGCCGAACAGCGCGAACGCGATTCCACCTGAGGACGCGAGCAGCCCGGCCAGCACCCCGCTGACCGCTCCCCGCGCGGTCAGCTTCGGCCACCAGATGCCCAGCACCAGCAGCGGCGAGAAGGTCGATGCCGCCACGGTGAACCCCCAGGTGACCAGCACCCCCGCGTCCAGGTGGGCGGCGGGCAAGGCGAGCAACACCACCACCGCGGCCGACGCCAGCACCGCGACCCGTAGCCTGCCGAGCCCGCCGGGCGCCAGGTCGTGCGCGATGGCGCCGGACACCGCGAGCAGCAGACCGAGCGAGGTGGCCAGGAACGCGGCGAACGCGCCTGCGGTGAGCAGCCCGGTGAACAGGGTGCCCTGCCAGCCGGTATCCACCTGCGTCGGTAGCGCGACCACCGCGGTATCCGTCGCCCCGGACAGGTACAGCTGGGGAACCAGCACCCTGCCCAGCACACCGTAAATGCCTGGGAACAGGTAGAACACGCTGAGCAGGGCGACGGTGAGCGCAGCAGTGCGGCGGGCCGCCCGCCCATCTGGGCTGGTGTGGAACCGCATGATCACGTGCGGTAGCCCCATGGTGCCGAGCATCGTCGCGATCAGCACGGCCAGCGTGCCCAGCAGCGGATAGCCCTCATTGCCAAGATTCAGTAGCGGCCGCTGCCAGTCCGGACCACCGGGTGGGCTCAGCCCGTGCACCCTGGGCACCGGCGATCCGGCGGGAAACTGCAGTGTGCGACCCGCCTCCATATGCTGCAGGCCGGGTGCGAGGGTGACCGGCGTGCCATCGGGGCCCCGCGCGCTGATCGGTTCGCGCACATCCAGGGTCACATCCACCCGGAAGACCACCGTCGTGTCCTGCGCGAACTGGGTGAACTCCACCGGCCGCACCGCCTCGTTACGCACCGCGGCACCGGCGGTCAGCACCAGCCAGATCGCGGGCACCGCGAACAGCACGACCTTCAGCGCGAACTGGAACGCCTGCACATAGGTGGCCGCCCGCATGCCGCCGAGCGCGAGCGTGATGCTGACCGCGGCACCCGCGAGCACCACCCCGACCCAGTACGGCGTGTCGCTGACCACGCTGAGCACCAGACCCGAGGTGCGGAACTGCGGCACCAGGTACAGCCCGCCGATGACCAGCACCACCACCGCGGCCAGCTTCCGCAAGGTCGGCGAGGCCAGCCGGGCTTCGGCGAAGTCCGGCACGGTCAGCGCACCCGAGCGGCGCATCGGCGCGGCGACCAGCACCAGCATGGCGATGTATCCGGCGGTGAACCCCACCGGATACCACAGCGATCCGATGCCGTCCTTGACCACAAGACCGGCCACCCCGAGGAACGAGGCAGCCGAGAGGTACTCGCCGGACACCGCGGCCGAGTTCAGCAGCGGCGTGACCCGCCGGGATGCCACCAGGAAGTCCGAGGTGGTGCGCATCGCGGCCACCCCGCGCAGCCCGATCAGCAGCGTCACCAGCACTACGGGCGCCACCGCGAACAGGCCGACCATCAGCGGTCCTCGATGCGCTCAGCCCTGTGTAGCTGCCAGCGGGCCAGCAGCACCATCGCCGGATACGGCAGCACAGCCAACGCCAGCCAGGAAACTGGGATGCCGAACAGCCGGACGTCGTCCAGCCACGGCGTGGCCGCGAACAGCAGCGGCAGCCCGAAAAGGAAGCCGAACAGCAGCACAAGCGCGCTCACCCCACGTTTGCGCTGCAACCGGTAGTTGCGCAGCGCCCGCTCGGCATCGCCTGAGTCCAGCCGTGGCAGCCGCCAGCGTCCACGCTGCCTCCGCCGGGCGTGCGCGAGCCGGGTCTGCGGGCTCATCACGGCCACCCGCCGTGAGCCGGGCATCAGGTACGTCCCGGTTCGTTGAGCTCACTGCGCTGGGCGGCCCGCAGCAGCCGCTCCCGTAGCTCACGCGCGTGCCGCCTGCTCACCGGCACATCGCCGAGTTCGGTATGCGCGAGCAGACCGCCAACCGAGTCGCTGCGCAGCTCCCGGACCGCGTCGAGCGCGACGAGGAAGCCGCGGTGGGTGCGGACGAAGCCGGTGCCTTCCCAGTACTCCTCGAGCCGGGAGATCGGCATCCGCACCAGGTGCGTGCCCGATGGGGTGTGCAGCTTGACGTAGTCGCCGTGCGCCTCGACGAACCGCACGTCGCTGCGGCGCACGTAGCGGGTCCGGCCCGCCGTCTCCACCGGCAGCGCGGCCATCGAGTCGGCGAGGCCATGCGGTGTGCTCGCGGCGGTGCCGCCCGCAGGCAGCATCTTGAGCACCTTGGCCAGCGCGGCGGCCAGTCGTTCCGCGCGCACCGGCTTGAGCAGGTAGTCCACTGCCCCGATGCCGTAGGCGGTCACCGCGTATCCGTCGTATGCGGTGACGAACACGATCACCGGCGGCTCGCTGAGCTTGGCCAGCAGCCCGGCCAGTTCCAGCCCGTCAAGGCCAGGCATCGAGATGTCCAGGAAAACAGCGTCGAACCGCTCGCTCTGGATCATCTTCAACGCACCGAGCGGATCGCCCGCCGCGGCGACTTCTGCCACCTCGGGAGCTTCGCGCAGCAGCTGGCAGATGTCGTCCAGCGCGGGCGGCACGTCATCGACCGCCAGCACCCGCAGTCCCGCACGCTTTGTGACCATCAGGGCATCACCCCCGGCTGGAACAGGGGTACCCGGACAACGACTCTGGTACCGGCATCCGGTGCGGTCTCCACCACAAGTCCGTACCACGGCCCATAGACGCTACGTAGCCGCCGGTCGACATTGGCCAGCCCGACGCTGTCCGTGGTGCCCTTCCCGGCCAGGATGGCCTCGGCCGCATCCGGGTCCATGCCCATTCCATCGTCCTCGACGCTGATCACGCAGTCGTTGCCCTCCGCCTCGCCTTGCACCTGCACCATCCCGGGGGCACCGCGCGGCTCGATGCCGTGCCGGATCGCGTTCTCCACCAGCGGCTGCAGCACCAGGTAGGGCACCGGGATGGCCAGCACGTCGGGCGCCACCCTGATCTGCACCCGCAGTCGCTCGCCGAGCACGGCCCGCTGCAGCGCGAGGTAGGTCTCGATCGCGTGGAACTCGTCGGCCACGGTGGTGTATTCGCCGTGCCGGGCCAGGCTGTACCGGATGTAGTCGGCGAAGTCGAGCATGAGTTCGCGGGAGCGGTCCGGGTCCGTCCGCACCAGCGAGGCGATCACGGTGAGCGCGTTGTAGACGAAGTGCGGGGAGATCTCGGCCCGTAATGCCCGCAGTTCCGATTGAGCGGCCTGCTCAGCGGAGGCCTCGAGGCGTGCCCGCTCGAGCGCGTGGGACACCAGGTGCGCGACCTCCCGCACGGCGGACATGGTGGCCTGGCCGTCGACGACCATCGCCCCGGCCAACTCGTCATCCACATCGAGCGGGACCGCCACCAGCGGCGGCCGACCGCTGTGCGTTTCGGTGTGCAGCACCTCGGAGACCAGCTTGGTGGCATCCGTCTCGGTGCCGGGGTGATCGGACCAGATCACCGTGCCCGATAGGTCGGCGAGGCCGACCGCGCGCACACCCAGCAGCCTGCGGATGCCCCGTGCCGCGGCCCGGCTTCCCTGGCCGGACAGGCCATCGGCGAGTTCATTGCCGATTCGGCGTGCGGTGCCCAAGGTCGCGATCGGACCGGTGCGCGATGGTGCTCGCCACCGCAGCCGTGCCCGAGCACGCTCGGGTTGGGAATCGGCTGGCACCGACATGGCAGCTCCCATCATCGGCGATGAGGTTCGATCAATACTAATGCGCACCCATCTCGCGCAATGTGCGCTCGTCGACCGTTCGTCCCGGCTGGTGCACCGTCTGTCGTGCTCATGCTGATCTCGCGGTGTGGCCGGCATTACCGTGACCAGCCACGAGTAGCTGAGCACGGTGGAGGATGTGGATGAGCAACGAGGCTTTGTCGAACCTGCTGGCCGAGAGCCGCACTTTCCCGCCGAGCGAGTCGTTCACTGCCGCCGCGAATGCGACCGAGGATCTTTACACCGAGGCCGCCGCCGACCGTGATGCGTTTTGGGCCAAGCAGGCCGGGCGGCTGGATTG
>JBOHER010000056.1:0-7723 GCA_050701115.1 Haloechinothrix sp.
TGCGTGAGGCACGACTGTGTGGTGTCCGAGCCGAACTTGCGGCCGCCGACCCGACGACTACTTCCGTTACCGAAATCGCCATGCAGTGGGGATTCTGGCACCTTGGCCGATTCTCGGTGACCTACCGCCGGCGCTGGGGCGTTTCACCTTCGACGACATTACGTTCCTGATGCCGCGGGGGTCGGCCATCATGGCCAGCCACTCGCTCGGCCCGAATGCTAGCTCAGCCCCAGGGGTCAGGTGGGAGACCGCTACCTCAAGTTCCACGAAGACCGGGACAACCTCGAAGCGCGCCGCCGAAATTGCGCGTCAAATGGCCAAGAGCCACGCCTGACGGATAGTCGCTACGGCGTGGCGTACCTAACGTATCCGGCAAGGCGCTAAACATCTAGGTCAACTGAGGTGACGAGCATGCGCGACATCGCAATCATCGGGGCCGGCCAGGCGGGCCTGCTCGCCGGACATGACCTGCTAAGGCGCGGTTTCAACGTGACTCTGTTCTCCGACAAGACCCCCGATGACTTCTTAGCCAAAGCCCGCCCCACCGGGACGGCGTGTCGGTTCGAAACAGCGCTGTCTTATGAGCGCGAACTCGGACTCGAGATGTGGGGCAACGAAGCGCCACCGGTGCAGGGCGTTCACCTCCATTACATCGCTGGCAAAGACACCTCCAATCCGCTTCTGACCCTGGTCGGTCGGATGACCAAACCTGGGATGGCGGTCGACCTTCGGCTACAGAGCGCAACCTGGCTCGACCTCTTCGAAACCCACGGCGGGAAAGTCGAATTCGGGTTCATCACCCTGCCGCAGCTCGACGAGATCGCTGCCGAACATGACTTGGTGATTGTCGCCTCTGGTCGTGGCGAGATACAGAAGCTCTTCAGCCGAAACGATGCACGAAGCCTCTGGACGTCTCCGGCCCGCAAGCTGGGCATGATCTGTGTCAAGGGCCTCGACATGCAGATGCCGTACGGCCCCCCGATGACTCCGGTCAAGTTCAACTTCTTCGCCAAGTACGGCGAGATGTTCTGGGTGCCGTGGTATTCGAAGGACGGCGACGAGGCATGGAGTCTGGTCTTCGAGGCCAAGCCCGGTGGCCCGATGGATGTCTTCGACGGCGCTTCCTCGGCCTGTGAGACCCTCAGCCGCGGGCAGAAACTCATCGAAAAGTTCACGCCGTGGGATGCACAATGGGCGCGGGGCGCCGAGCCGTGTGACGAAAACAGTTGGCTTGTTGGCGCTTTCACTCCCGAAGTGCGCAATGCCGTGGCAACTCTGCGCTCTGGGCGAAATGTGATGGCGCTGGGCGACTCCGCCCAGTCACTCGATCCCATCGGCGGCCAAGGGGCCAACAACGGCAACAAGATGGCAAAGGCCCTGGTCAACAGTATCGTCGAACGAGCAGACAAGCCATTCGACGCGGCATGGATGCGGGCAACTGACGACGCATTCTGGAACCGTCACCAGGTAACCCACAAGTTCAACAACACTCTTCTGCTGCCGCTCAAGGAAGCCGGTCGGCTGCTGCTCATGGCTCAATACGGCAGTGCGGGCCGGACAGATGACACAAGTCCACAGCAGCTGCTCGCGAATCGGTTCTGCGACAACTTCAACGACGCGTCCGACTTGACCGAGGCGTTCCACGATGTCGGAGTGAGCAAGCAGAAGATCACTGAGCAGTTCGGGGGTTCCCGCAAACCAGTGCTACGAGGCAAGGTGGCGATCGCGGCCGGCCAGGTGCGGCATTACCTTGGACGCGCGGCCCGCCACCCCGGCACCACGATTAGGACGGAGTCAAAGTGAGCCGCGACGACAAGGTCGCCATTGTCACCGGTGGTGGCAGCGGGATCGGCCGCGCCGTAGTCATGCGACTGGCTAGCGACGGGTACAAGGTCGTCGTCAACGACTTGGACCAAGAGTACATCTCTGATGTCCTGGCCAGAATCCCCGGTGATGGCGATGTGGGTGTCTGTGGCGACATTTCGCTCGAGGACACCGCTCGGAAACTCGCTGCAACCGCTGTCGAGCGTTTCGGCCGGATCGATGTGCTGGTCAACAACGTTGGCCGACTTTTCTTCAAGGACATCACCGACACCACGGTTGAGGAGTGGGACTCGCTACTGGCAGTGAACCTACGCGGTCAATTCCTGGCCTGTAAGCATGTCATCCCGGTCATGCAGGCCCAACGAAGTGGCTCCATCATTCACTTGGGCTCGATCGCCTCATTCATCGGTCAGGAGATGGGCGGGCAATCCAGTTTCGCGTACAACGTGACGAAGGCCGGCGTCCGACAGCTGGCTACGTCATTGGCAACCCGCTATGCCCCCGAGGGCATTCGCATCAACAGCGTTTGCCCAGGCCCCATCCGGACCAAGCAGCTCCGGCACTTCCTTCCCGAACTACCGGCATCCGAGGAAGATGCTATCTGGAATGGCGCCGGTACAGAGGGAACTCCGATGGGGCGCGTAGGCCAAGCAGACGAGATCGCTGCCGTGGTGGCGTTTCTGGCTTCGGACGCTGCCTCCTATGTCACAGGTGCGAGCTGGCTCGTCGACGGCGGATACACCGCCAGGTAGTCTCGTGAGCTTCCTAGGCCTGGTTGGTGCCGAATCACCGCAGTCGAATCGCCTCCAGCATTAAGAGCTGAGTTCTCATGCGCCGCATCGGAATAGTCGGAGCGGGCCAGTCGGGCGTGTTGGGCGTGTTGCTCGCGCTCTGTCTGCTACGCCACGGCTACAACGTCACCGTCGTCATGGATCGGACAGCCGAAGAGGTTCGGTCGGGACCCGTCATGTCGAGTCAGTGCTTGTTTGACTCCGGCTTGACCATCGAAAGGCAGCTAGGGGTCGACGCTTGGTCAGACACCTGCCCATACATCGAGCGAATGACCATTGCCATCGGGGAATCGGTCAACTTCGCAGCCTCGTTTGAGTACAACGCTCAGTCGGTAGATCAGCGCGGTGCAACTCGTCGTCGGGATAGGTCTTGGCGACCTGTTTGAGGAAGGCCAGGAGCTCCTGATGGCGGTGTCGCGGCTTGCGCTCCGCAATCACGTTTTCCACACCGAGCCGGGCGGCCAGCAGCCGAGACCACGAGGGCGTCATGCCGAGCTTCTTCGGCGTGCTTCAACGACACACCCACGATCGCCCGATGATTGGACGCCAATGGCCACCGAACCGTCCGAACGACGGCAGAAGACCACAGCGCGCAGAGTGGATAGCCGCCGCGCTCGCCGCATATCGGGAGTGACGTCAGACACATACTGTCGTCTCAACACCAGCAGCCGCGAGCCAGACCAAGTGGTGATGACGATGTCCAACCCGACCAGCTACGAGTACACCGAGCTCAGCCATCGCGCGCTCGCGATCCTGCGTGCAACGGCTGACGGACGCGTCCAGGTCTCCCTCAGTTGCGAACCTGACCTCTTCATCGATGGCCTGGCGTTCAGCGATCAACCGACAGCGCGCCGCCTCGTCCACGCCGGCCTACTCCGCGCATCGCGGCCGGGCCGAATCGGCGAACGCGCGCCGGCGAAACTCACCACTGAGGGCTACACCGTTCTGCATGATGCCGGCTCGCAGCCGCGGGGCTGCGTCGCCTGACAATCGCGACGCGGTACACCCGCCAATTCGGCTGTCCATCCACGAATGCCCGGCCAGGCCGATCTTGATGCTCGGCGGCGAAAAGTCGCAGTCTCGGTCCCGACACGCAGGCTCGCATCCTCGGCGCACTTCGTCGACGCGACGCCCCTCGGTTGAGTCGGCCTGGGGCACGGTGCCGGGGTTGCTCCCGGTCAGTTTCCCAGGCCGCTCGCAGATTTCGCGTCCCGTCAACACATCCTCGTGTACGCGCGTTCTGGGCGGCGCTTCACAGCCAACGCTAGGTGCTAACACGCAGGTCACGCCATGATTCTGGCGCTAGCACCGATGCTAGGTCTAGCGTCCCGGGATGCTCGTCAGCTGGTGGCGGAATGCAGCGACGCTCCCCCGGCCGGCGGGAGTCGGAGGCGTGTGGTTAGTTAGCGCGCAGGTCCCCCTCCGGACACAGACCATAACCCCACGACTGGGCGCCGAGCGCAATCTCGGCGTCTTGGCGGATCATGCACACCGGGGAGTTGAAGAATTCATCAACGGCCCGCCGGATGAGACTCAGACCTCCGGAAGTTGGTGAAGTGCGGGTGTCGCCAGCTGCCGTTTATTTTGCCCGAGGCTCTGCGAATCTTGTTGAAACTTGGTAGGATGGTGGTGCGTCTACCGCGGTCGCAGCCATCCTGGATGGCATGCCAGAACCCGCCGACCTGCGCTGTGCGCGCAGTGGTGGCCGGATAGTGGTCACCGTCGGCGCCACCACGCTGTTCGCTTTCGATCCCGCCGATGTGGGGATGCGCAACATGGCGGTGGCCGCGCTGCGGTCGCTGCGGTTCTCCGGGCGGCGGGTGGCGGCCGCGTTCGGTTTGAGCGAGCAGTACGTGGCCACGGTGTACAACCGGGCGCTGCGGGAGGGCTCGGGCGGTCTGGTGCGCCCGTCGGGCCGCCCGGGCAAGCTGTCCGAGCGCCAGCGTGCCCGGGCGATCGGCTGGCGCAAGGACGGAGTGTCCAATGTGGAGATAGGCCGTCGGCTGGGGGTGCACAACTCGACGGTCAGCCGGGCGCTGGCCGGGCGGGCCCAACCCGCCGCCGTGACAGGCGAGCCGCCGGCCGGCGAGTTGGAATTCGACACCCACACCGACTCCGACACCGACACCGGCACCGACACCGGCTCCGGCCCTGGCCCTGGTTCAGACACTCAGGCGGCTCCGGGGGCCGACGCCGCGGGCGGTGTGGGTGTGGAACGCGGGGCGGGGCGGGATGCGTCGGTGTGGCCGCGGGCGGCCGCGCGCATCGGCGAGGGCAGCTTCGTCTGCCGGTATGCCGGAGCGATGCTGCTGCACGCGTTCACCGACCTGGTCGATGCCACCAGCGTGCTGGGGTCGGTGGCCGATCCTGTGCCGGGACGCCGGTTCGACGATGTCGCGGTGCTGACCGCGGTCAGCACCGTGTTCGCGCTGGGGTTCGCCTCGATCGAGCAGTCCAAGCACCCCGACCGGCGCCAGGTCGGCCCGATCGTGGGCATCGATGCGCTGCCCGAGCTGCGTACCCTGCGCCCGAGGCTGGCGGCGCTGGCCGGGGGCTGCGACCCCCTCGATCTGCAGCGGGCCTTCGCCGCGGCGATGCTTGCCGCCGACCCGTGTGACACCGGCGTGTACTTCGTCGATGAGCACTTCATGCCCTACGCCGGGAAGCTGCCGGTCGGCAAGGGCTACAACACCAAACGCCGATGCGCCGAGCCCGGCAGGGTCGACACCGCCGTCTGCGACCTGGCCGGCCGGGCGGTGTGCTTCACCACCGCCGAACCCTCCGGGCTGACCAAGACCCTGCCCCGCGCGCTGGCCGAGCTGCGCGCCATCACCGGCGACCACGCCAAGATCATGCTCGGATTCGACCGGGGTGGCGCCTACGCCGGCGTGTTCGCCGCCTGCCGCCAGGCCAACGCGGACTGGATCACCTACCGGCGAGCACCCCTGGCCGCGCCGAAACACCTACCGATGACCGTGGCCATCGTCCGCGGCGGCAAACCCGTCGAGATCACCCTCGCCGACGAGACCGTCACCATCAAAGGCTACGGACCCGCCCGCCAGATCACCCTGTTCGAAGCCGGCGCGGCGGTGCTGCAGATCCTCACCAGCGACACCACCGCCTGCGCCGGCGCCCTCATCGCCTTCATGCGCGCCCGCTGGCGCATCGAGAACCTGTTCAAATACCTCGACTTCTACGGCATCGACTACCTCGCCGACTACACCGCCACCATCGAGATCAACACCAAACCCATCGACAACCCCGCACGCAAGGCCACCAGAGCCCACCTGGCGAACCTGCGCGCCGAGCTGGCGCAGCTCCAGCAGCGCCTCGGTACAACCCTCACCGAAACCCGGGTCCCCACCAGCGTCGCCGCCGCCAACCGGGCACTGACCCGCACCCAAAACAACATCAGGAAACTGCACACCCGGATCGAGCGGGCCGAGCACGAACTCAAAACCATCCCCGCCAAACTGCCCGCCAACCAGATCAACCCAGACGCCACCATCGCACTACACCGCGCGCGCCGCCGCGCCCTGCAAATGGTGCTGCGCCTGCTCGCCGCCAACGCCGAACACTGGCTCGCACACCAGCTCAACGCCTACCTACAAGATGACAACGAATACCGGGCCACCACCCGCAACCTGATGCATCTGGGCGGCACCATCACCTACACCCCCCAGACGATCACCGTGGAACTCGACCAACCCGGCCCACCACGACTGACCCGCGCCCTCACCCTGCTCCTGGAACAGATCAACACCAGCCCACCGCGCATACCCGGCGACACCCGACGCATCACCTACGCCATCAACAGACCCTGATCAACATTTCAACACCCGCGCAGAGAGCTAACTCCGGAGGTCTGAGACTTGGCGCTCAATCCGACATAGGTTCAGCCGCGGAGTGTCGCAAACCAAACAAATTCGTCCGCGTGCATACGGCAGGGATGTGGAATCGCACCCCTACGATGTCACGCAATCCCAGAGTTAGCTCCTGGGGCTGAGGCTCGCGGGCTCCGCTGTTGCGGCCTCGGATCGCGGCCAGTCTCACCTCGCGAGGTCAAGGCTGCTCCGGCAAAGACTAAGACGGTGCCGATGACCGCGGGCGCTTCTATTGACTCGTGCAGGAGCGTCACACCGAGGATGACAGCGACAATCGGCACGAAGTACGTCGGCAGTGACCCACGCGGGCCGCCAACGCGGCCGATCAGGGTTGTCATGAGTACGAACGCGAGACCCGTGCAGAGAATCCCTAGCGGGAGCATAGCCAGCACCGGCCTGGCTTCCCATGTTGATCCGGGCAACCCCCAGAGACCGAACGGTGTGACGACCACCAGAGCAGCGGCTTGAGCTCGGAGCAGTACAGGGAGTGCGCCGTAGCGCTGTTGCAGGGGCGCTGCGATGTTCGCGGACAGCCCGTAGAGCACCACCGAGAAGATGATCAGCAAGGCGCCGTTGGTCGTAGCACGCGCGCCAGAGAGCTCTGGCCACGCGATCGCGATGATGCCGACGAATCCGATGCCGATCCCGGCTAGTTGGATACGCCCCGGCGTTCGCCTGTAGAGCAGGATCGCCCAGGCCGCAGCGGTCACAGGCATGGCGCCGTTGATCATTCCGGCGACGGACGAGTCGATCCATTGCTGCGCCACAGGAAACAGCAGCATCGGTATCCCCATCCAAAGGACTCCGAGCAGCGCCACGCGCGGCAGGTCCTCACGAGCAACGGCGCGTCTCGCTAGAGGGAAGAGGGCGAGGGTGCCTGCGCCCAGCAGCAGCCGGGCGGTCGCAATCACACTGGGGTGCAAGCTCTGCAGGCCCATCTCCATGAACATGAACGACGAGCCCCACACCACCGCGACACCGCACAACAGCATCCATTCGGTCAAGCCGAAGGCCTCCGGCCGGGATCCAAGGGTGCTGTGCGGCAAGCCAGACTCCCTGGCCTGGGAGTGCGGTGCCCGTGGCCCCATCGTTGTGCTCATGTACTCCCCAATCGCTTGCTGCTGACGCTAGTCGCGCAGCGGAACACAAGTGGGGTCCATTACGATGCAATCTATGGGGTCTTGAGTTTCGCAGTTATGCGGCGGTGGCGGCGCAGGCCAGGGC
>JBOHER010000057.1:0-2513 GCA_050701115.1 Haloechinothrix sp.
ACTGAAGGCCACCTTCAGCTCGCGCGCTCAGGCGCTCTGCACCACGAGTTCGCGCTCCTGAGGCTCCAGGGAATAGCAGGCGTACGCCGCGCGGATGACCGGCTGGGCGACATTGCGCACCCGCACGCCCGCCGGGGTCAGCCCACGCTCGCACCCGAAGTGCGCGTGGCCGTGCAGCGCCAGGTCGGTGCCGGTGCCATCGATGGCCTCACCGAGCTGGTAGGCACCCAGGAACGGATAGATCTCCGGGGGTTCGCCGTGCAGGGTCTGCGAAGTGGGTGCGTAGTGGGTGAGCGCCACCCTGATATCGCAGTCCAGCGACTCCAGCGCGGTGCGCAAGGTGTCGGCCACTCCGACCGTATGGCGGATGAATGCCTTCATCTCGGGTTCGCCGAACGCGCTTCCGCATTTTCCGGCGAACCCGCCGCCGAAACCCTTCACCCCGGCGACTCCGAGTTTGCGCCCGCCGACCGGCAGCACGACCCCATCGCCCTCCAGCACCCGGATTCCCCGGCCTTCGAGCACCTTGGTCACCTCGCCGACCGCGTCACCGTGGTAATCGTGGTTGCCGAGGACCGCGATCACCGGTACCGCAAGGTCGCCGAACTCGTCGGCGACCACCGTGGCTTCCTCGACGGTGCCGTGCCGGGTCAGGTCACCGGCCAGGAGCAACACGTCCGCGTGTTCTCCGACGCGCTCGAGGGCGGGCCGGAGCCGACCATGGGCGTCCTCGCCGAGATGGACATCGCCGACCGCGGCAATTCGGATCATCGCAGCTCCTCGGGCTCACCGGGTTCCCCGACCTCAACGATCCGCACCTCGTTGTGCACGCTCATCCCGGGTGCGTTCTCGTGCAGCACGAGGTCGAGCTCTTCCTTCCGCTGCGCGGAGGCCACGGTCCCGGACAGGTAGACGTCATTGCCCCGAACCGTCACCCCTACGCCGAGCTCATTGGTCCGTGGGTCCTCGGCAATCGCCGTGCGGAGCCGGGCCGCGCGATAGTGCGGGGCCTCGCCCTCAGCTCGCTCGTGCATCGGCCGCTCCTTTCGGGTGCGCCGGTATGCGCGCAAGGCATTCCGCTCCGATCACGTCCAGATCGGCCGCCAACCGCAGAAATGCCCGGGCATACGGCGAATCGCCGGTTTCCTTGGCGACCCGGCGCCAATCGACCTGCTCCCGCAGGGCACGGACGATCGGGAGCAGGGGGGTGAAGTCACAGCGGTGCGGATCGAGTACCTGCAGCTTGTCGATGACGACGCTGGTGGCAGACATGACCGCTGCGCAGGTCGGACCGATCCGCAACTCGACGGCGTCGTCGAGCATCTCATCGGTCACGTCCCGCTGATTGGGCCGGAAGATGAGATCGACAAGGCAGTCGCCGTCATACGCCTTGGTCAGCCAGTCCTCCGGCGGGTCCACGGCGCGCAGTCCGCTGGCGACCAGCGCGTTACGTGCGGGGATGGCGTCGTTTTCCTTCAGGAAGATGTCGACATCGTGCTCCGAGGCTGGACCGCCGTGTGCGTACACCGCGCAGCCCCCGGCTACCGCGAACCGGATGCCGTGCGCGTGCAAGGTGTTCGCCACCCTGGTCACCGTGCGGAGTAGCTGCTGCTCATCGACGTCCACCCGGCTCGGCTACCCGGCGGAGCGTGCGCTCAACCCACCGGGCTCGATCACCGGCCGCTCCGGCCGTGCGCGGCTTCCAGCAGAGCGACGACGTCGTCATCAGTGGTCTGCCGGAAGTCCCGGTACCACTGGCCAACCGCCATGAACGCCTCTGGCATGGCGACGCACACCACCTCGTCGGCTTCGCCGAGCAGCTTCGTCGCCCCGTCCGGAGCACACACCGGAGCCGCGAACACAAGCCTGCGCGGATGTTGCTCTCGTACCGCCCGCAGCGCGGCCTTGGCGGTGACCCCGGTCGCCAGGCCATCGTCGATAACGATGACGTCCCGATCGTGCCACGATCTCGGGTCGCGACTGCCCTGGTATCGGGTCACTCGCCTGCGCGCCTCGGCGCGTTCCTGCTCGCAGACCTGCTGCAGGTCCTGCGCGGTCAGTCCGAGCATGCGCAGCGTCTCTTCGTTGAAGATGGGCGGACCTTCCGAGGTCACCGCGCCCACCCCGAACTCCGGATGACCGGGAGCACCGATCTTTCTGGCCACCAGCACGTCCAGCGGAGCGCCCAACTTCCGTGCGACGACCTCGGCGACCGGAACCCCACCGCGAGCAAGGCCAAGTATCAGCGGATCGGTCCACTGTTCGTCCTTCAGCCGCTCGGCCAGCTGCTGCCCGGCGTCTTTGCGATCGGCGAACGTCTTCCTTCTCGCGGCCATCCGGGGCATTCCCGGCACCTCCTCGCGCCCAGAGCTGAATTGTCCCGCCACGGGTGCCCTTTCGGAAAGGGGGAGGTCGGCGAGTGCTTCCGAGACCGGCTACCCATTCTTTGATCCAGTGAACCACCCCAGGGTGACGTCGAGTAAGTCCGCGTGTGCATTTCCCGGTTTCGGGTA
>JBOHER010000058.1:0-11892 GCA_050701115.1 Haloechinothrix sp.
GACCTGCACCGGCCGCGGGTCCCGGTTGTGGGCCAGCGCGTGCCGGTGCCGCCCGGCCGCCTGGCCGAGCATCGAGACCAGCGCCGCCTGCCCGAGCCGGGCCACCCGGCCGACCGTGGTGATCCCGCGCTCGCGCAGCTTGCCGGAGGTCACCGGCCCGACCCCCCAGAGCAGCTCCACCGGCAGCGGGTGCAGGAACGCCAGCTCCCGCTCCGGCGGCACCACCAGCAGGCCGTCCGGCTTGGCCACCCGGCTGGCCACCTTGGCCAGGAACTTGGTCCGGGCCACCCCGACCGTGATCGGCAGACCGACCTGCTCGCGGACCGCCGCTCGCAGCTGGCCGGCGATCTCGGCCGGGCTACCGGAGACCCGCCACAGCCCGCCGACCTCCAGGAACGCCTCGTCGATCGAGAGCCCCTCGACCAGCGGGGTGGTCTGCCGGAACACCGCGAAGACCGCCTTGCTGGCGGCCGAGTACGCCGACATCCGGGGCGGGACCAGCACCGCGCCCGGGCACAGCTGCCGGGCCCGCCACCCGGCCATCGCGGTCCGCACCCCCCGCGCCTTCGCCTCGTAGCTGGCCGCCAGCACCACCCCGCCGCCCCCCACGATCACCGGCCGGCCGCGCAGCCGCGGGTCGTCGCGCTGCTCCACCGACGCGTAGAACGCGTCGAGGTCTGCGTGCAGGACGGTCCCGGTGGACACGGGTACAATCGTACGCCCGTACGAAGTCTGCCGTCACCGGTGCCGCAGCGGCCGGCCGGTTGCTAATCGTTCAGCTGGTCGGCGGCTGCGGCAGCTCCCGTTCGGCCGTGCTGCTCTCGACGCAGAACTCGTTGCCCTCCGGGTCGAGCAAGGCGACCCAGCCGAGCCCGTCGGCCCGCCGGTGGTCCTGGTAGAGCTCGGCTCCCAGCCCGATCACCCGGTCGACCTCCTCGTCGCGGGTCCGATCGGTCGGCATCCAGTCGAGGTGGACCCGGTTCTTGACCATCTTTGCTTCAGTGACATCTGGCATGAATCAGACATTGCTGGCGCAGATGCCAAGGGCAACCTCGACGAACTAAGAACCGCCAGTCCACCTCAGCTCCTCACCGGACGGCGCGTCGGCGGCACCCAGCTCGCGTTGCCTCCCGCGTCAAGGAGCCGCCGGTGGCGGTTGGGGCAGCGGGTGGGCGCCTTCTGGGCGCAGGCCGTCGAAGATGATGGCGAGGTACCGCTGCCACAGGTCGGGCGGGGCGTCCGGCAGGTAACTGGTGACGTAGTTCGGTGCGCACATCAGCAGGATGACGTCCGCGCCGGTGACGTCGGTCCGTACGGCGCCATGCTCGTGGGCCCGGCCGACCAGCACATGCACGGTCTGGAACAGCCGCGCACGGACCCGGGCCACCTCCGGGTTCCGTTCGCCGGCCCCCTGCAGGAACGACAGGTCGCGCTGCTGTCGCTGATGCGCGGCGACAGTGAGGAACTCCAGCAGCGCGGCGCCCGGGTCCGCCGCTTCGAGCAGTCGTTCGCCGACCGCGTCGAGCGCGTCGATCCGGTCGAGGATGATCGCGGCGATCAGATCGTCCTTCGTGGGGAAATGGCGGAACACCGTGCCCTTGCCGACGCCGGCTCGGCGGGCGATGTCGGCGACGGAGGCCTCCAGACCCCGCTCGGCGAACTCGTCCGCGGCCGCCGCCAGCAGCAGTTCCCGGTTGCGGGCGGCGTCGGCACGCAGCGGACGCGTCGAAGTCACGTCGACACCGTAGCAAGTTGACCGAGCGGTCCGCTTACTGCTAGCGTCAGCGATCAAGAACATGACCGCATGGTCCGTTTCCTGTAGGAGCTCATGAAGGCAGTCATTGCGACCGGCTACGGGCCGCCCGAGGAGTACACGGTGGCCGACGTGCCGATGCCGCGCCCCGGGCCAGGCCAGATCCAGGTCCGGATCGCTGCTGCCTCGATCAACCCGGCCGACGTCCTCCCGCCCAGCGGCGAGTTCCGCGACATCACGCAGCTGGAGTTTCCGCACATACCCGGCAACGATTTCGCCGGCACCGTCAGCGAGGTTGGCGCCGGCGCGGCGGCGTACCAGCCGGGTGACGAGATCTTCGGCCAAGCCTTACCCCGGGCACTGCGCGCGATGGCCGGCGCGACCCGGCCTTCGCTGAGTACCGGCTCGCTGGCCGAGTACGCGGTCTTCGAGGCCGACACCCCGTTCCTGGCCCACCGCCCGACCAGCCTCCCTGTGGAGCATGCGGCGGCGCTGGCTACCACCGGCCTGACCGCGCGGGCGCTGATGGCCACTGCCAAGCTCCAGCCCGGCGAAACCGTCCTGGTCATCGGGGCTACCGGCGGCGTCGGTACTGCGGTGGTCCCGCTGCTTGCCGCTGCGGAGGCCCGGGTGATCGCCACCGCGACTCCCGCCGACGCCGACATCCTCCGGGGTCTCGGCGCCGACGAGACCATCGGGTATCCGGAGGCGGAGTACCCCTCCGGCGTCGATGTCGCGCTCAACCTGACCCTGCCAAGCGACCATCTGACCGGACTCGCCCGGGCGATCCGCCCAGGCGGGCGCCTGCTCACGATCACATATCCCGTCCCGGAGCAGGACTGGATCGGCCGCAACGACGTGGGCCTGCACTTCGTGCTCGACATGAACGGCACCTTCGGCGGGATGCGCGAAGTCGGGGAACAGGCCGTCGGCGGCGAGCTGCCGGCCACGATCGGCCGGCGGTACACCCTCGACGAGGGCACGCAGGCATGCGTCGACTTCGTCCGCCTGCACACCACCGGCAAGCTCGTCGTCACGATGTAAACGCGCTGTCATCGGCATGACAGATGTAGATGACCGAGGTCACCGTGTCTGAGCACCCCGTCCGGCAGGGGAGCGAGACGCCTATGGCGCTCGCACACCGAGCCACACAGGCCAACCCGATCGTGCGCGTGGGTTACGGCATCAGCACCGGTACGTCGGGGATGACTTGTTCGGCAGCCTTGGCCAGCCTGGCATCGAAGGTGACCAGCTGCGCGCCGCGCTCGGCGGCAACTGCAAGATAACCGGGTCTCCGAGGTTAAGCGGGGTTGAGACAGCCGTGGGCTGGTCGAGTGGTGGCGCAGCGCGCCTTGTCGCGGTCCCATGATCGAGGTTTCCCAGCCTCGATCACGGGACCGCGAGAGAGGTTCCCGGCATCGCACCGGCGATCAGCCTCGGGGAAGCAGGGCGTATAGGTCGACGTTGTTACCGTCGGGATCACGCACGGTGGCGAGCCGGTGTCCCCATGGGGCGTCAAACGGTTCATGGGCACTGTCGAATCCCGCATCCGTCAGCTCTCGATAGATCGCGTCGACCTCGGACGGCGTGCCGAACTGGAATGCGAGTGCGGTGTGGGCACCTCCGCTCGGCTGGGTCCAGTCCGGATAGAACGACGTGGCATTGGCCGCGTCGTCGAGCATGAGCCTGAACCCCGGCATCAGCTCGCACTCTATGTGGTTGCCGGTCGCGTCTCCGAAGTCTAGGCCGAGCCGCCGGTAGAAGGCGACCGATGCCGCGATGTCGGAGACGATCAGCGCAAGGGCGTTTGCTTGTGGCTTCATGCTCGCCATCGTATGGGTAGGGTCCGACAGTCCCCGTTGTGCCACGTCGCCCCGGCATGAGCCATCCGCCGCGCCGATCACCACCCGTCTAGAGCGGCCTTCGAGGTTGACCGGTCGGGTGATTGTGGTCGATGTGCCTGTGGGGTTCGGCGGTGCCGGCGGGTGGACGCTGCGCGGGAGCGTAGCTCGCTCATCGCGGCGACCGCTCTGGTCCACGGGTTGACTGTCGTGACTCGCAACGTGGCCGACTTCGCACCGATGGGTGCCGAGATCATCGACCCTTGGCAGGCGACCGACGACTCCGCCTGACCTGAAGCGGTTCTTGGTTTGTGAAACTTGCCCTCGGGCTCATAAGGGAAGAGTCGGACACATTGGTGCATGTTGCTGGAGGCAGACTCGGTGAACCAAGAACCGATCGTCGAGGCCTGCGTCCGGCGGCATCGAGCAGCTCGTTCGATAGCAAGCCAGCGGTCCGAAGATGAAGGTCCGCCCGCGCCCGGCGCGCACCATCTGCGGCTGAATCGGTCGCTTGGAGCGGGGTTGACGCGACGTCGCCCTGAACGGGTCGGTGGCGGACTCCGGTTGCTGGGTTCACCTGGCGCGATGCGGCGGCGGGGTAGGGCAGAGTCTCGGCGAGGTATTGATATGTCCTGGTTAGACGTTATTGGGTGAGGCGCTGCCGGAGCGTGGCGGCAGCGGCGAAGCCGGCACGGTCAGGCCGGTCCGGTTGATGGCGTCTACGGAATCGGCGTCGTCTGCGCGACGGCGATCTTCCAGCCGTCGGGCTCGCGTACCACGGTGAACGTGAGGCTGCCCCTCGTCGGCACGGTGGGTCCTTCGCCGCGCTCGTCGGAGACGTGCTTGGCGCAGCTCACCAGCGCGACGTCGGGGCGAATGAAGCGGATGTCCTCGACTTCGAGACGGGTGAACACCTTGGCCATCGGGCTGTTCAGCCCGGCCGTCATCGCCGTGCGCAGCGCCTCCCGTCCGAGGACTCGGCGCCCGGCGATGTTCACCAGCACCACGTCGCGATGGTGCAGTGCGACGAACTCCTCGAGGTCGCTCTGATGCCGGTCGACGGCGGCGACAAGGTCGCGGATGGCGGTCGTGTTCTGCTGGTTGGTCATCGGAGCTCCCACCTTCTCAGATGCGGAGTGATTCGCTCCGCATTCGGAACGATACACCGGAGCGAAGCGCTCCGCAACCGGTAGGATGCGGGCGTGAGCAGGCCCACCCGACGCATCCACCGGCAGGCTGAGGTCGAAGCAAACGACCGTGCGTTGCTCGAAGCCGCACGTGAGGTCGTCGCCGTCGACGGCACGCACGCGTCGGTCGCCGCGATCGCCGCGCGGGCCGGCGTGGGTATCGGCAGCCTCTACCGGCGGTACCGGACGAAGGAGGAGCTGTTTCAGCGGCTGGTGGTGATCGGGCTGGACCGCTGGCTCGCCGCGGCGCAGGCGGGTCTGGCCCACGACGACCCGTGGGACGGGCTCGCGCACTACGTCCTGGCCGGGATCGACATCGGCCAGGGGTCGCTGGGCGCGATCGCCGGCACCATCGACATCACCGAGGAGATCACCCAGAAGAACCGGCGCTGCGACAGGGCCGTCGACGCGCTCGTGGCCCGCGCGCACGCGGCCGGTGTGCTGCGCCCCGACGTGACCAGGACCGACCTGCATCTTCTGATCGAGCAGCTAGGTAAGTCGCCGATGATCGACCAGCTGCGCCGGCAGGGCCGCACCGATCTCGTCGACATGGCCATCCGCGCCCGCGCCCGCATCAACGCCATCGCCCTGGACGGACTGCGCGCTGGCGCCCCCCGCCGGCTGCCTGGTGAGGCACCTGACGGCGGGTTGCTCTCCAGACGGTGGGAGCCGTCGGCGGACAACCCTCGGCCGTCATAGGGGTCACCGGCGTTACCGGTGAAGTGTCGGTTTACGGTGTGGTGATGCCGAGGAATGCGAGGGGTCGGTGGGCGTCGCGGGCGTTGTGGCGTAAGGCTTTGACTGGCGGCGCCGCACTCAGGAGCGCCTCACCCAAGAACCTCTAATCAGGACATACCGCTACCTTGCCGAGGCCTTGGGGGTTAGGGAGGTCCGTCTCGGCGCCGGGACGCCGCCATCGCATGCGAGGATGCTCAGATGTCACCTCGCGCGCATGCCGTCGATCCGGCGCGCCTTGCTCAGTGGTGCATCGAGCATCTCGGCAGCCCGCCAGCGGATGAGATCTTCAGATCCGGATACCTCTCCGCAGTCATAGGGCTCCGGCTGGCTGACGACCGTGCGGTCGTAGTCAAGGTTCGTCCGGACTCGCCGCGGATCGCGGCATGCGTCGAAATCCAGCGCCGCATGTTCCACGCCGGCTATCCCTGCCCGCAGCCGCTCACCGGCGCCGTCCCTTTCGGCGAAGACGTCGCGACCGCGGAGGCCTACGTCCCCGGCGGCACCATGCTTCCCAGCGCGGACCATCCGGCCCGGGCCTTCGCCGAAGCGTTCGCGCGGCTGATCAGGCTGGCCCCGCGGCCGGCCGAGGCCGCCGCGAGCTCCTCTTGTGAGAGCGCGCGCAGCACGCAGAACTCGTTGCCGTCCACGTCGGCCATTACGACCCAGGACACGTCCGTACCCTGGCCGACGTCAACGGGTCTGGCGCCCAGGCTCTCCAGACGGGCCACCTCAGCGGCCTGGTCCCTGGGGCGTAGGGTCGAGGTGCAGCCGGTTTTTCCCCACCTTCGTGCCCGCAGCGCGCAGGAACAGCAGGTCTGGCGCGACCCCGTCCTCCGGGCTGCCGGCGGGCGGCTCGAGCACCACCTCGTCCTTGCTCTCGTGGGTACGCCGCCAACCGAGGACGGACTGCCAGAAGGTGGCGAGCCGCGCCGGGTCGGCGGTGTCGATGCAGAGGCACTGAATTCGAAGATCCACTAAGCGACCATATCGTTCCCCCACCGTCGCATAATCCGATTTTTCGCAACCTGATGACCGACCGCTGGCCGGCGCTCACCTGGGGGCAGCCAACACCGACGCTACTGTAGCGGCGTCCGCCGCTGAGCCCATCGGGCGCTCGGTCTCAAGCTGGACGAGCCTGGTGCGGGGCGCCTGTCGCCCGACACCTCAACGCCGGCAACGGCAACGTACGGCGCCGCTCAGAGCGCCAGAGCCGATCCAGCCACCGGGGCGCTCTCTGGGTTCAGCCCCAGCTGGCCAGGGTGAACGCGTGGCTGAAGCCACGAGGGTGCTGAGGGGCGCCCGCGCTGAACCACCTGCGCGTCATGGACACCGGCGTGCTGATGAAGCTGCTTGTGCAGATCGCCGAGCCGCCGGACATCGTCGGGCGGTCGAGAACGCGGTGAACAGGATGAGCCAGTTCATGTAGACCGGCCCGCCGGCTGACGGACGAACGGCCAGGCGCGGTGGACCTCGCGCATAGCCACCCGCCGGGCGAGAGCTCACGGGGCCTCCCGTATCGGGCCCGAATCCGGCAGCGGCCACGCCTACGGCACCCGTGCCGACCGCTGCGGAGTCGCGCAGGCAGTGCCGGGCCGCGCCGAGGTCCGTATGCTCGGTCGGCGGCATGAGAGGTTATGGTGATCAAGTGGCATGTCGCATAACCGAACTGGTCCTGGACGCACGTGACCCCGAACTGCTGGCGCGGTTCTGGTGCGAGGTACTGGGCTATGTCGAGCTGGAACGCGACGAAGCAAGCATTGAGATCGGGCCGCCTGGCGTCGGCTTCGGCGGCCCGCAGCCCACGATCGTCTTCAGCCAGACTGACGAGCCCAAGGCCGGCAAGTTGCGTCTGCACATCGATCTGAATGCCACCGACCGGGAACAGGACGATGAGCTGGAGCGGTTGCTCGCGACCGGCGCCCGCCGAGTCGATATTGGGCAGACCGGCACCGAGCCATGGCATGTGCTGGCTGACCCTGAAGGTAACGAGTTCTGCCTACTGAGACGTCGGGTACCAGGGGTGTAGTCGATCAATCACCCGACGCCCGCTCATCGGCATGTTGGTGCGCGGGAGACTCGGCGCACCGGCCGCACGAGCCGACCCGGGTCCGGCAGGTCCGCCGTGGGTCGGCTGGTCGCGTGCCGGGCCGGAAAGGGCCACGACCTTTCAGCGCCACCACCAGCGCCTCGCAAGCACCGATGCGGAACGTCGCCTCCACCTGAGGCACCCGAGGCCTCCCTTCGCGCTGGGAACGCGCCCACCGACAGTCAGTCCCAGCGCCGCGAGTTCTGGTCGTTGAGCGAGCCGGGCCGGACGAGAATGACACAAAATGGTAGGCCGGCCGGGTCCTCCATGATCCACCACTGGCGTACCCGCCGGACGCGTCGGGCGCCAAGCCGCTCCAACCGGGCCACTTCGGCATCAAGATCGTCGGTATGGATATCCAGGTGCACCCGGCTCGTACCCTCGTCCAGGCGCTGGGTGAGCAGCGCGAACTCCTGGTCCTGCAGCTTGGTGCCGTGATACTCCGGCTGGTCCTCGAACAGCTCGAGCTTCTGGCCGATCGCCGCCTGCCAGAACGCGAGCTCCCGGTCATGGTCCTCGGCCCTAACGTCGATCACGGCCTTGTAGAGCCTGCTGTGATGCGGCATAGCCACCTTCCACGGACGGTTTGCGCTCCCGACGATCTCGATACCCTCGAGAAGGCCGCACAGAGCACGATATTCGATGACCTGCGCATCCGCGACCGACCTGCATACGCTGGCCGGCAACCACCACACCAGCCAGCAGACAGCTCCGCCCTCCAGGCGAGAGACAACGTACGACAGCTCGTCTATACCGCGGTGCTCGAGTGGCGAACGCCGAGGTCCGGCTGTCCTGGCGGCAGGCGCTCGCGAGGCGGATGGCGCAGCACCGCCTCGTGGGCAGGGCAATCAGCGCGACAGTAGCCCGCCGATTGGTTCTTGCTTCATCACGGTTGCCCTCGGCGACCAACGCCAAGATCAGGTCGCGCGATCGGGGCCGGGGATTGGGCTCGCCCGCGGCGAGGAAGCGCACCTACGAAGCGCGGACCGGATGGCTATCGGCCGAGTTCGTCCTGCCACTCCGCGAAGTAGGTGCGCATCGTCGCGACATGTTCCTTGTCGACACCGTATGCCTCGAACTCGCGGTCCGGGATGCGAGCGAGAAACCCGAGCGACTCAGCGAACATCACTCGATCGAACCCCGGGTTGTGTTCCATGAGGAGCGCTTCAAGCTGCCGTCGGTCGTAGCGACCACTGAGGTGTATCGCGTACACGTCAAGGAAATCGCGCGGTGCCTACCGGTTGAACAGCGCATCCATCTTCCCCGCCGCAGCGTCGTCCGGGTGCAGCACGGGGCCCGATGTCAAGGACAACCGGTTCCCGAGCACGCCAGAAGATGCCGAGGTCCACCTTGCACGTCTCGCCGTCCGGCCCGCTGACCATCATCTGGACGAGATCGGATGTACGGCGGGTAACGGTCACCGTGAGCTGGTGTCCACGGAACGCCGCCACCACATCGGCCTCTACCTCCGCCGGCCGGCCACGGTCTGCGCTGAACAGCTCGATGTCCTCAGACGGGCGTACGGCCATACCGTGGAGCTGGACCGCATGACCGCCGCCCAGGACGAAGCCACGATCACCCACCGCATCCAGCGCGATCCGGGCCAGCCGTGCCTGGAATGCATCCAAGGCGTGGCGAAGCTCAGGGAACCGGTTCTCCCACAGCGCGCGGACCTGCCGTGCCGGGAAGAGGCTACGCCAGTCGCGGCGCAGGAGCTGCCAGTTGAGCAGGCGCCGCAGGTCCGCCTCCTGCCCCTCCTCCAGCAAAACCTTGTACATCGCAGCGCGGTCATAATCGTCGTCGAGGTCATACTCTCGGCGGCCGCTCCAGGCAACGTCGCGAGGAAGGGTGACGACGCCGTGATCAGGTCCCTGCAGGTCGTCAAGCCTCGCCGGCACCGCATAAGGCTTGACGTCCGCGACGCTGAAGGGGCCCCGGTCATGTCCATACTCCCAGTAATGACCGCCATGTAGTGAGCGGTCGGCAGGTGGCAGGCATCCGGTGAGGTAGGTATATTAGTTCGCCAAACTTGCCCTCGGGCAGCGACGCCAAGAGCAGCTCTCTCAGCAGGAGGCATCAAGCGATCTGGATCAGGTCGTCGCCGAAGTCGGCGACAAGCCGAAGCCGACCGCCAAGGGCTTCCACGTACGCACGCACTGTAGCAACCGTTGCCCGGTCCACCTCAGCGTGCTCCACCTGCGAAACACGCGGTTCGGAAGTGCCCATCTCCTCGGCAACGTCTCGCTGTGTGAGTGACAGGCTGCGACGCAGCTCCGCCAACCTCCAGGCATGGATCTCGCCACGGAGGCGGTCAACTGCGGCCGCCCGTTCCGCCGCAGTTGGTACGGGCAGGCCAGCCGCGCGACGTGCCACGTTCGCGCGGCGCTTGGTCTCGGACCACTTCACCGTCTTCATCGGTACTCCCGGGTGTCGAGCTCCGCCAGGTGCTCGTCGTAGCGTTTGTCTGCGAGCGGAATGTTTACGTCGTACCAACCTTTCCAGTTCCCCGCCTTGTCCCCCGCGACCAACAGAACCGCTCGCCGCACCGGGTCGAACGCGAACAGACTCGGATCTCTGACGATCCGGGCGACCCTGGCCGCAGCTCCTTCATGTTGTGGTGCCGAGAGGCGTTTGACTCGATCGACCATTGGTCTTCCAAGCGCCGGCCCTCCATCGCGAGCAGATCGATCGCACGCTCGACGAGAGCAGCACTGGCCGGGTCGTCGGTCGCCAAGTCGACGAACCAGGCGTCGACCTCGGCGACCAGTACGATCTCCCACTCTTTCCACCAGCACTAGCTTAAGCTTCTCCTTAAGGTGTGGCAGCTGGGGTTCACGCAGACGGTGGCAGGCGCGCAGCCGGGTCCAAGATCCTGGTCAGCACCCCGGCGGTCAGCGTCTCCCGGCCGAACGGTGACCGTTGGTAGCAAATTCGGACATCGTTCGTGCAGGGTGCTGCCCGCCGGCGTTGGAGAAGTGTCACAGCTCCGGGTGGTGCCTTGTCTTCGAGGGAAAGCACTACGCGGAGGGAAAGATCATGCGAGTCTTTGTCGCGGGGGCGACCGGGGCGCTGGGACGGCACCTCGTTCCTGGGCTGGTCGCGGCGGGTCACCAGGTCACCGCCACCACCAGGACGCCCGGTAAGGTGACGCAGCTGCGCGAGGCGGGCGCGGAGCCGGTGGTGGTCGACGGGCTGGATCGCGAGGCGGTGATCGAGGCGGTGCGGACTGCCGGACCGGAGGTGATCGTGCACCAGATGACCGCGCTGGCAGCGGCGCGGGTCCGGCACCTGCGCAACCCCGACCGGATGGGCGCCGCCACCATCGACCTGCGGACCCGGGGCACCGACAACCTGCTGGCGGCCGCGGCGCAGGCGGGCACTCGCCGGGTCATCGCGCAGAGCGTCGCGGGCTTCTACGAGCCGTCCGGCGGCCCGGTGAAGACCGAAGCGGATCCGCTCGCCTCGCGGCCGCCGTCCCCGTCCTCAGCCCGGGGGCTGGCGGCGATCAAGCACCTCGAGCAGACTGTGCCGCTCAAGGCGCCGGAGGGACTCGTGCTGCGCTACGGCGGTTTCTACGGCCGGGGCGCCTCGGACCTGCTGCTCGACGCCGTACGGAAGCGGCAGCTGCCGGTGATCGGTGGCGGGACCGGGATCTGGTCGTTCATCGAGATCACCGACGCCGCGGCCGCGACCCTGGCCGCGGTCGAGCGCGGCGCGCCGGGCGTCTACAACGTGGTGGACGACGACCCGGCGCCGGTCGCGGAGTGGCTGCCGTACCTGGCCACGGTCGCGGGCGCGAAGCCGCCGCTGCGGTTCCCCGCCTGGCTCGTGCGGATGCTCGCCGGAGAGTTCGTCGTGGCCCAGATGACCAGCGCACGCGGGTCGTCGAACGACAAGGCCCGCAAGGAGCTCGGCTGGGAGCCGCGGTACCCGAGCTGGCGGGAGGGGTTCCGTGCCTGGGTCGGCGGATGAGACGGCCGCGGTCGCGTACCGGCCGCTGCTGTTCTCCATCGCCTACGGGATGACCGGGTCGGTGGGCGACGCCGAGGACATCGTGCAGGACGCGTTCCTCGGCCTGACCCGGGCGCGCCAGGCGGGCACCACGATCGCCAACCCGAAGGCGTACCTGACCACGGCGGTGACCCGGCTGGCCATCAACTACCTGCGTTCGGCGCGGGTACGGCGGGAGACCTACGTCGGGGACTGGCTGCCCGAGCCGGTCGTCGTGCCCGCCGACCGGCCCGGGCCGGCCGAGCACGCCGAGCTGGCCGACTCGCTGTCGATGGC